>JAGLOP010000002.1 GCA_023138835.1 Arcobacteraceae bacterium | reverse complement strand
GAAGAGATTGAAACTTGTAGAAAACTAATCGAAAGATTAGATAATAAAGTTGAGTTACATAAAGATGAGTTAGAATCTTATGAAGAGTTTGAACTTGAAGATGCAGAAGTACTAATCATAGCTTATGGTTCAGTTTCACTTGCAGCTAAAGAAGCTATTAGACATTTAAGAAAAGATGGAATTAAAGCTGGTTTATTTAGACCAATTACAATGTGGCCAAGCCCAGATGTAAAAATCAAAGAATACACTGATAAGATCAAAAATGTTCTTTGTGTAGAGTTAAATATCAGACAATATACAGAAGAGATTGAAAGAGTTTCAGGAAGAAGAGATTTAGAAGGTCTTTATAAAGTAAACGGTAGAGCTATATCTCCACATGAGATTGTAGCAAAAGTTAAGGAGGTATTTTAAAATGGCTTATAATTATAATAAATTCTTAAGATTACAAAAGATGCCGACACTATGGTGTTGGGGATGTGGTGATGGTGTTATACTAAAAGCTACAATCAGAGCTATTGAAAAAATGGGTTGGACACAAGATGATGTTTGTGTTGTTTCAGGAATTGGATGTTCTGGAAGATTTTCTTCTTATGTTGATTTCAATACAGTACATACTACTCATGGTAGAACAATCGCTTATGCTACAGGTATTAAATTAGCAAATCCAGACAAACATGTAATTTGTGTAGCTGGAGATGGTGATGCATTGGCAATTGGTGGAAATCATACAATTCATGGTTGTAGAAGAAATATTGATATTAACTTTATTTTAATCAATAACTTTATCTATGGTCTTACAAACTCACAAACAAGTCCTACTACTCCTCAAGGTATGTGGACAGTTACTCAAAAAGCCGGTAATATTGACCCAACTTTTAATGCTTGTAATTTAGCTATTGCAGCTGGTGCTTCATTTGTAGGTTGTGAAACAGTTCTTGACCCTAAAAAGATTGAAAGACTTTTAGTAAAAGGTTTTGCACATAATGGTTTTAGTTTTATGGAAATTTTATCTAACTGTCATATTAACCTTGGTAGAAAAAATAAAATGGCTTCTGCTATGGAAAACTTAGATTGGATTGATTCTATTACTATGGCAAAAGCAAAATTTGATAAATTAACTAAAGAAGAGCAACTTAATTTACTTCCAACTGGTGTTTTACATCATGATACGGAAGCTAGAGAGTATTGTGATATGTATCAAGAGATTAAAGATGCACATCAAGGTAAAAGAGCTAAAATCACACAAGATGATTTTGCTAAAAAGATATAAGGAGATACATCATGGCTAGAAAATTAATGAGATTTACAGGTGTTGGTGGACAAGGTGTTCTTCTTGCTGGAGAAATTTTTGCAGCTGCAAAGATTAAAGCTGGCGGGCATGGTCTAAAAACTGCTACATATACATCACAAGTAAGAGGTGGACCAACTGTTGTTGATATTACTCTTGATGATGATGAAATTTATTATCCATATGCAAATGATGGTGAAATTGACTTTATGTTATCTGTTGCACAAGTTAGTTACAACTCATTTAAAGATGGTGTTCAAGAAGGTGGTACAATTGTTATTGAACCAAATCTTGTAAAAGCAACAGATGAAGATAAAAAAAGATGGAATATCGTTGAGATTCCTATTATCACTATTGCAAAAGAAGAGGTTGGTAATGTTATTACTCAATCTGTTGTAGCTCTTGCAATTGCAAATAATTTTATGGATGCTATACCTAAAGATCTTTTAGAAGAAGTAATGCTTTCTAAAGTTCCTGCAAAAGTACATGAAATTAACAAACAAGCTTATGCGTTGGGGTATAAATATTCAGACGCTGCTAAATAGTAAATTTTACTATTAATTAAAAAGGGTTGCTATTAATTTAGCAACCCTTTTTTTATATCTATAAAATGTTATAAATTATAATTGTTTTAGCTTTCCCAATATATGACTAAATGTTATGCTATTAAGATTTTGCCTTAATAGTCATACAATGTGATAAACTATTAAGGATATACCGTAATAGTCTAACATTAAAATAGTAGTAAAAAAGAGTTTATTGAGTAAAAAAGTATAGAAATGCAACATACCTTTAAATCAAAAGAGCAACAAATGGCTTATTTACTACAATCTCTTAACTTTCTATATCATATATTAAAAATGTAATAATATCGGTTATTTTAAGGGTAAGTTGTATAAAATGTATAACTAATAATTAGTTATACAAAGGAACAAAATGAATATATTTTACATGATTATAATTGCAGTACTTACTTTAGTACATATTGATATAGGAATTACCAATAGAGTATCACCTATTGACTTTACCTTAATTTTACTATTACTAATTCCATTTTTAACAATTGTTTGGAAAGATGCATCTAAAATAAAATTTGGTTCAAATGGATTAGAACTAGAAAAGGAAAAAGCAAATATTGATAAAACAATAAAGAATGTTGTCCAAGGAGATAGTATTGATCATAAATCAATTGAAACATTATTTAATTCTGTTCAAACAAATGACTGGTTAAAACTTGTTCTATCAAGAATGTTAATGAGAAAAGGTTTAGTTACACTATTACCAAATCATTCATTTGGAGATTCACCAAGTTTAACTAAACTAATTGATTCTGCATTAGAATTAGAAAAAATAAGTTCTGATGAAAAAGATGAACTTGAAAAATTAAGAAATATTACATATTATGCTGAATGGTGGGGAGGAGATGCTCCAAAACGAGAAGAATGGAAGTGGGCTATTTCAAACTGTAAACAAATTATTGAAAAATTATTTGATAAACAATTAATAGCATAACCATTAAGATATATTATAATGAATAAAAAATCTTATGATAGTTTATATCCTGACATCCTTTTTCATTTCACAACAAAAGATGCACTATTAAGTATTTTAGAAAGTGAATTTACTGTAACTTATGCTCGTGAAAAGATTGAAGGTAAAGAGACAACTAGAGAATTTGCAATTCCAATGGTTTCTTTTTGTGATTTAAAATTATCGGAATTAAAAGTTCATATGGAAAAATATGGAAAGTATGGTATTGGACTAACAAAAGAATGGGCTAATAGACAAGGATTAAATCCTGTTATGTATGTTAATAAATATTGTGAATTTACTGATAATTTTAATAATGCTTTATATAAAGTTTATCCAGATTTGAGTAAATTAAGAAAGAATAAAAATATAATACCAATTCAATATTTCCAAATTCTTGACGCATATAGATATATGAAGAATTATGAGGGAACACTAATAAGAGAGAATGAAATATTTAAGAATTTTAGATTTGCAGATGAAAGAGAATGGAGATATGTTCCATCACTCAATAATAAGGATGTGGAATATCCATTTGTTGCAAAAAATAATATAAAATATAAAAAACAAAAAGATGAATATAATAATAAAATAGCAAATATTAAATTAACTTTTCAGCCAACAGATATAAAATATCTTATTGTTGAAAATGAAAATGAAATTATTAGTTTAATTAATCATATTAAAGATGTTAAAGGTAAATTTAATCAAAAAACAATTGATATACTATCAAGTAGAATCCTTACAAAAGATCAAATTGATAATGATATTTAATGTATAACAAAACCTTGAAAAGAAACAAGTGACCCCGCGAATTTTTAAGTATTAATTAACTAAAATATAGTGGTAATAAAAAGAAATAAACAAACTGTCTGAGGGGTCATTGTTCCTTAAGTCAAGCGTTATGTTCAGGTTTAACTTGAATTCAAAATAAAAGCAGAAAGATATATTTTATGGAAAACTTTGATATCGCACATTACACTGGTCACAAAGCAATAGATGAACTATACAAAGCATTTAGAATATATATTGTTCCAATTGAAATGGCATTATTGGAGCATAATATTCAAAGTCAATCAATGGACTTCAAAGAAAAATCAGATATTAATACTTTAGTAAGAACGCTATCAATTATTAATATTAATATAGATGATATTGACCATATAAATTCTTTTCATATTGCATCAAAACTAACTAGTTTAAGAAAAAAAGAAATTGAATGCTGCATAAATACAGCAATATTTTTCCAAGCAATGATGGAAGCAGATATTAATAATTTAATTAGTATCACAAATTTAAAACTTCCTAAAAACCCATCATTTTATCAAAAATGGCATACATTTTTAACTAAAAATAAAGCACCAAAACATATACTTGATAGCTTTAAAATATATTTTGATGAAATATATAAAGGAATTAGAAATCCATCTATTCATCCAAAGGATAGAAGAGGATTATCTAATCCTGAATTATTTAGATTTCCTAAAGTTCATGAAAATATTAGACACGGATGGGATGTTTTCGCTTTTTCTATTTCAATAGAACACAATACAATAATTGATTATAATGATAATTGGAAAATAATGTGTCAAGAAATTCATAATATACCTCAAAATATTATAAAAGATGAATTTCCAAATTTAGAAAAATTGTCAGGAAATATGTATAAAAAACATTTAGACTTTTTCAATAATAAGGAACATAACAAATCCTAGGAGGAGAAACAAGTGACCCATCGAATTTTTAAGCCTCAAAAAGTTAAACTGTAGTGGTTATAAAAAGATGTCAGCGAACACTCTGAGGGTCATTGTTCCTCAAGTCGAGCGTTAGACTAAATTACTATTTAAACAAATATATAGAGGTAAAATGAGAACTTATTTTAAAAATTTTAAAGATGGTGACTTAACAAAAAAACTATCTATGATATCAGACATATCTACAATACTTGGTGTTTCAGTTGCTACATTTGTAATTGGTCCACTATTGGATAAATATACAAATTTTGAATTTATAATAAGTGATTTTATTATTTCAATTACTTTTTATTTTATTTGTATTGTTATTGTTGGTACATCAATTTATTCAATAATATATGATAACGAGGAAAAAGAAGAAAAAAAATCTTCTTTATTAAGTAAAATAATTCAATTTTTATTATTAGTATCATTAATTTCAATCTCATTTCCATATGTAAAATATATTACTGGAAATGTATTTAATGTTAGTTATTTATTGTCAGCTCCTGCTAATAAAGCAGTTTTAGGGATAAGCAAACTAAATATAAAACAAAAAAAAGAAAGTATAGAAATTACTGGTACATTAAATCTAAATAAAGAAATTAATAGTAATGATTATATTGCACTTATTTATACCAAGAATAATGATAATCAACTTTTTTCATCAGTGGCTTATGGTAAAAAATATTTAAAAGAATATGAAGTAGAAATTAGTAAAAATGGTTATTTTAATATTCCAATTTTCATGCAATATAATAAACAAGAACATGTCTATCTTGTTGTTTATAGAAAATCTGACTGGTCACTCATATCTAGTATAGATAAGAATAATGGTTATCCTGATAATTTAACATCATTACCACATAGTTTAACTGACCAACTAGAAGCATTTATTTTTGATTTAAAAAAGTATAAAGAACCAGTAAGACCTTCAGAAATTTAAATTTTAAGTATTGGATAGACTTAGATAGTCTAACAAAATGTTGGAAGAAAAACAAGGTTACCCTGCAATTATTTAAGCTTTTATCTTGTAAAGTTACTTAGAAAAAAGGTTGAATAACCAAGTGTAGATACCACCTTATTTTTCAACTCAAACGTTAGTCATTAAATTTAGAAGGATAATAGATATAGAATGTTTAAAAAATTTTCTAAAATATTAAATAGTATTAAAAATGGTATAAATATTTTATTTAATAAAGATACACCTAATACAAAAAAAGAATTCATTAATTATAAATCAAGTGAGGTAAATATGGAAAAATTAGATTTAAATAATTTATATATTATTGGTTTTAAAAATAATATTAAATTAGAAGATAGCTATAATAAAGAAGAAATTACTAAACTAATGATTAATAATTGGATAGGATATTTTGAGTGCCATAAGTGTGGAAAATGGGATTATTGTAAGTATGCACAAAAGCATCCAGTAAATCCAAATCGTTCAATTGATATACAATGTGGCATTGCAATTGATTTTATTACCAATTTTATTAATACAACATTTCCTTTAATAAAAGATTTCACAGAATACCAGAAACAAGCTTATCTAAATAGTGCTTACTATTTAACTTGCTTTGTTGAAAATACAGAACAAGTTGTAGGTGGATTATCAAATAAAGACCAAATGAGTGGGTGGGGTGAATATGCTCCATCATTATATGGTATGACGAAATACACAAATGATTTATTAAATAAAGCTCATAAAGAGATGAAAAATGTACCATTTTTCAATAGCAAAAGAAGTGTATTATTTGTAGAAGGAGAAAGTGAAGAGATATTTGCCAACTCCTTTTTAGATATAGAAGTTATAAATTATGGGGGAGCTGGAAATTTAACTTATTCTAAAATAGAATATACAATTAAACAATATCATGATAAAGGCTATAAAGTTTATATTCAAGCAGATAAAGATGGAAAACAGGAAAATCAAAATATAAATAAAATAATTTCAAAAGGATTAGTTGATAAAGAAAATATCTTTTGTTTTAAACATGATTATGAAACATCAGTACCAATTCGTATATTTCATAAAATATTAGTTGATACAAAAACTATTTGTGATACATTTGAAAATTTTAAATCCGAATATGATACTAAAGAAAGTATTGTTAAATATGTAGAATCTAAATATCAAAGAACATTAACAAAGCCTTTATTATCTACGAAACTATGTGAATTTATAAATAAGTCATTTAGTCAAATAAATCCTTATTATGATGAAAGTTTTTTAAAAACTGAAATTGGACAATTTTGGTATTTCTTAAAAACAAAGATTGTACATTAAATAGTTTATTAGATACTAGATTAGCTTTTAAGTAGTGGCAAGACTAACAAATCATTGGAAGAACGAGTGACCCCTGCAAGTATTTAAGCCTAAATTAGCTTTAATATAGTGGTTATAAAAAGAAGTCAGCGAATATGTTGATGGGTCATCGTCCTTCAAGTCAGACATTATATCAAAGGAGAAATGAACATGGATGGTTATTTACTATTTTCAGTTATTGCAATCGCAACAATTTTAAGTCCAGGTCCTGGAGTATTATTAACATTAACAAATTCCATAAGATATGGAGTACCAGGTGCAGTTGGTGGAATATTTGGAATTGCCTTTGGAACATTCATTGTTGCAGGAGTAAGTGCCACAAGTGTTGGTGTTATATTAGCAACATCAACTATTGCATTCACAATAATGAAATATATTGGAGCAATGTATCTAATTTATCTAGGTATTAAATTATGGAACTCTCCAACTCCTCAAATGGATACTGAAAATAAAACAACAAAAAATATAAAAATACAATTTTTGGAAGGTATTACTTTACAAGTAACAAATCCAAAAGCAGTATTCTTTTTTATGTCAATTTTTCCACAATTTATTAATTATTCATCTGAATTTATTGGTCAATTTATATTATTAGTTATTACATACAGTAGTCTAGTTTTAATAATTCATTTTATGTATGCACATTTAGCAAAGAAAGCCAGAAACTGGCTTTCTTCACCAAAAGGTGGGAAGATAGTTAATCGTGCAGGCGGAGGAACATTTGTGTTTTTTGGAGTTGGTCTTGCTTCGGCAAACAAGTGAGATATAACAAATCATAGGAGGAATAACAAGGGTACAATGCGAAGATTACAGGCTTTTGTCGTGTCAAGTTAGATATATTAAAGATCGAAGTTTTACTTTTTCATTCCCCCTTGTTCCTCAATTGAGACGTTATCATTAGAATTAAATATCTATTTTAATACCATATTAAATCTGAATTTGATACAATATCTTATCTTAATTAAAAAGGTGGATTCTATGTATTTAAGTCAAGACATAAAACCAATTAGCTATTTAAAAGCAAAAACGGCTGATGTAATTAATACTGTAAATGAAAATCAAAGAACAATAATCATAACACAAAATGGTGAAGCAAAGGCAGTTGTTCAAGATATTAAAAGTTATGAAAATTTACAGAATTCATTAAATTTATTAAAATTAATTGTTCAAAGTGAAAATGATATTGAAAATAACAATACTATTGAACAAGAAAATATGTTTAATAATTTAGAACAAAAATTATTTGGATAATACCAAATGATACAGTTTGAAGTTATATGGACAAAAAGTGCTGAATTTGATTTAAAATCAATTATTGAATATATTAAAACAGATAGTTTAAATATAGCAAAAAAAATATTTTTTGAAATTAAAAAAGAGTGTGATAATTTATATTATTTTCCGCAAAGAAAAAGAATTGTACCAGAATTACAACAAATTGGTATTTTAAAATATAGAGAAATAATTCATCAAAGATGGAGAATAATATATAAAATTGATAAAAACAGAGTTTATATTTTATTAATAGCAGATTCAAGTAGAAATCTAGAGGATATATTATTCCAAAGATTAATTAAACAGAAATGATACTGCTATTTCTTCTTAGCTTTTAGATATACTCTTTTAGGAGATGGATATCCTTCAATTGTTTTAGTTGGGTCTTTTGGATCTCTAAAATCATCCAAACTTTTACCAAAAGTCCAAGGTGTCACCCTTTGTTCTTTATCATCTGTTGTAGTTATTTCTAAAACTTCTATATCTTTAAACCCTGCCCTGTTTAGCCAATTTTTAAAACAATTTACTGTTGGTATAAAATATATATTTGGAATCATTGCGTATCTATCGTGAGGAACTAGACAAACTTCATCATCACCATCAATCATAAAGCTATCTACGATTATCTCACCATCTTTGTTTAATGCCCTATTTAAAGATTTTAAACTACCTATTGGGTCTGCACGATGATATAGAACACCCAACATAAAAATAAAATCAAATTTAGTTTCATAATACTCTAAATGCTCAACACCTAAAAGTTCATATTTAATATCACTTTTTATAAAATGATTTACAAAATCAAATTGAGTTTTAAAAATAGCACTAGGGTCAAATCCAACCAAACTTTTAGGCTTATCTTCAAGCATTCTAAACATATAGTAGCCATTGTTACAACCAACATCAGCCACTAGCTTATTTTTTAGATTAAAGTGAGGTCTTAGCATATTGTATTTTAAGTTACTTTGCCATTCGCTGTCTATTTTTAGTCCACATAAATTAAATGGACCTTTTCTCCAAGGTATTAAAGCTTTGGCTGATTCTTCTAAAATTCTAAAATCATCATTAGATAACCTTTCTTTACCAAGTGCACTTACCCAATCATCAAGTTTAATATCTAAATTGTCTGTTTTGATGTGTTTGATATTCTCAATGGCATCTCTCATTGGTTTGATATTCTTCCACTCAAGCCACTTATTTCGTTCAATTCTAATTTTTTTTAAATTTTGCATAGCAATTTCCTATAGTCATCATATGCGATTTTACTTTAACTTTCCATTGAATCTTATAAAACTATTTTAAAAACTGCACCTTGCGAAGAGTTCTTTACACTAAGATTACCATTAAATTCATGTTCTATGATTGTACGACTTAGATATAGACCAATACCAGTACCTTTTTTGTCTTTTGTTGTAAAATATGGATCAAAAATATCATTAAGAATATTTGTCGGTATTCCACCGGCATTGTCTTCAATTGTAATTATTTTTTTATTATCTTTAAGATATATTTCTATATTAATAGTAGGTGCTTTAATTTCTTTGTCTACTAAAGCATCTTTTGCATTTACAATTAAATTTAATAATACTTGTGAAAATTGGTTTTTTATACCATCAAGTTCTATCTCTTCATCATCTAAAATTGTTACTTTAATATCATTATGTTCTAATATTGAATTAATAATTTTAAATATATCTGTTAGACAATCTTGAATTTTAAATTGACTTTTAATCTTATCAGTTTTATAAAAATCTTTAAAATTGTCAATGGTATCTGACATAAATTCAATTTGTTCATTTGCATTTTCCAAAGTGTTGAAAAATATCTCATCACTCATTTTATTTTTATTTTTATAAGCTTTCAGATTTTGTAATAAAAGTGATAATCTAGTGAGTGGATGTCTCCATTGATGAGCGATATTTCCTATCATATCTCCTAGTTCTGCCATTTTTGATTGATGTTGTAAGAGTCTGTCTTTCTTTGCATTTTTAAGTGTTTCTTCCTCTACTCTTTTTTCCAAGGTACTGGCTAAAGAGTGAAGTTCATCACTTTGTTTTGCAATAAAATCAAATATCTTTTTAGGAGGTCTTGACATTAAGTATCCAAAAACAATTGATATAAAAAGTGCAAATAAAAGAATAACAATACCCATTTTTTTACTATTTAAGTTATTTTTCTCAATTTGTGATTTTTTGATACTGTATATAAGAAAGAACGATTCTCGTCCTAATTTTATTTTTCTAATAAATAGCTTTTTGTCATATAATATTTTTTCATTAGTAGTAGTTAAAATCTTTTTTACGGATGATTTATCGAATATATCTTTTAGGTGTCTACTTTGTATTGTCCAGTCGTATAGTTGTTTTTTATCTTTTACTAAATATCCATTTGTAGTTGTTAAATAAATGTCATAAATTGGAGAAGCTGTAAAAATCTCTAAAAAATCTGAAATAAAAATATTTATGATAAAAATACCTCTAAATATTTTTTTCTCATAAATTGGAGTAGCAATTCTTAATACCGGTACATAAGGTTTTTGTATTTTCCCGAATTCTTTATTAAAATCTATTTTAGAGATAAAAATTTCACCATTTTTAAGTTGTTTTGTTTTTTGGAAATAATATCGCATCTTCTTATCTTGAAGTTTTTTAACCTTATAAGAGGATTCTCCATATATTTTTCTATCAAATCTTAGTTTTTCTAGTCCCCAATCATCTATAAATCTTAATTGCATATATTCTTTATTTTCTTCCATAATTGTGTAAAATAAAAATTCAGTATTAAAAGTATAATTATTGGTATATACAAACTCTTGAAAATATGGATTTGATGCAACAGCTTTTAAAGAGTCAATTCGTTTATTTAAAAAACTATTTAAATAAGTCAATTTTTCATGTGATTGGGCAGTTGCCCGCTCTTTAAACTTGTCATTTTGCTGAGCTTTAGAAAAAGTTAAGTGAATTACTAAAATTGCACTTAAAATTAACATTGCAAATACTATAAAAGCTGTAAAAAATTTAAAGCCTATATATTGACTGTTATTTGTAATTTTTTTAATCATTTAATAATATAGCCACTATTGCGGATATTTGTAATAAAATTTTCTTTTAATTTTCCACGAAGTTTTTTAATTTGTGTTCTTAGCGTATTGTCACATACATTAAGTTCATCCCAAACATAATCTTTGATAATATATGGTTCTACCGTTTCACCTTTGTTTTTTAATAAAATATATAAAATATCTTTTTCTTTTTGATTTAATTTTACTTCATCTTCTTGGAATAAAAGTTGCATTTTGGATAAATTAAATTGATAGTTAGATGATATTTGTACTATTTTTTCTGTACTTTTCAGTGTAAGCTGCATAACTCTTAATTCTACCTCTTCAAGATTAAAAGGTTTTCTTACATAGTCGTTACATCCTACAGCATAACCTTTTTTTACAAATTCCATATCGCTCATTGCAGTTAAAAAAATAGCAGGAGTTTTTATCCCGCTTTTTCTTATAAATTCAAGTGTTTCTATACCATTTTTTTTAGGGGTATTAATATCAAATAAAAATATATCATAATGTTCAAGTATTGCCTCATCTAATAAAGTTTCACCATCATGAAATAGATCTACGATATGATCATTTAATTCAAAATATGTTTTTATTTGTTCACAAATAAAGTTATCATCTTCTAAGACTAATAATTTCATTTTATTTATCACCCAATTGTTTTTTACATAAAATATGCTTATTTACTTCTTTTGTATAGTTGTAAAAATGATATTCAACAGTTGTCCCTTTTAATGTAGTAGCATCTCCTACTACACCATAAATCAATACTTGCAGTGAAAAATAATTATCTTTATATCGGAATAAAGTTTGCTCTGGAACAAGTTGCATCTCATAACCATCCTCTATCCATTCATTCCAAAATCCACCAAAATTATCGTTAATATCATTTGCAATTTCATCTTCTGTAAATCTGTATAATTCAACTACTTTAATATCAAAAACTTTGCTTTCTTCAGTAAATTCACTTTTATTATTGTTTGTGTATTTATCTAACATCTTTTGTAAATATTCAGGTGCATCATAAAATTTGTCGGGATTAAAATAAGGGCTGCACTGTGTTGCATACAAGTTAGTTAAAAAATAAAAAATAAAAAATAAAAATGGTATTTTTTTCAACTTAATACTGCCCATTTAACATTAATTACAAGTTGGAATTGTGTCTGAATCATAAGCAAACTCTTGAATAAATTTAAGCATTTTTGCACTCTCTTTTTTAAAGTCTTTACTTTTTAAATATTTCATCACTTTTTGGGTACCCTCTTCCCCATCATGAAGCTCGATTAGATCAGCGCCGTGAGCTGAAAATATTTTTTTCCATTCCCTAGTAGAATAAAGATTTCCACCGCGATTACCCTCTCCATGACAATGTGAGCATCTTTTAAGATAATATGCTTGACCAACTAATTGTTTTGTCACATGTGCTTTTGGTTTTGCCTGAGCCGTAGAAAAACTAAATAAAAGTACTAAAATTAAAAGCCCAAAACTATTTTTCATATTTATCTCCATGAAGTTTTCTAAATTTTCGTTTAGCATCCTTTAGCCAATCTAATAAATCATTAGGTGTCCACATACCATAAATTATCATATGCTTTTTTCCTTTTGCTTTTAACATCTCCTCTTTTGGACCCATTAAATAAATTGCAGGTGTCATAGAAGTAGTAAGTCTTTCAGGTGCATGACCAGAATTGTCAACATCACTTTCTGCACCTAGTGAATTATCTAAAAGCAAAGGTATAAAATTTTCATTTATCTCTTTTTCAACTCTTGGATCACTAAATGTTTCCTCTTGCATAATTGGACAATAATAACATTTTCTTGATTCTAAAAATAAAAAAATTGGTTTTTTAAAATGTTGGGCTAACTCTTTTGCCTCGTTTAAGTCATTTTGCCATTTTATATTATTTAATGCATCACTTGCATTTAGCCATTGTGAAATAAGTAATAAAGTTAAAATAACTCTTTTTATTAGTTTCATATTGTTCCTTTTGTTAAATTACTATACTTACCTTTTTTATATGATATTAATAAAAAGATAAATATTTACTTAATAAATTACTAATAATATTAAAAGAATATAAATTTTAAAATTTAATAAAATATTCTTATTTTGGCACTTTGTTGGCACTTTCATCTGCTATTATTTTAGACAATTGGGTAGTGTACTATCCAAAATCAAAAGGAGAAAAGATGAGAGGAAGCATTATAAGTAAGTTAAAACTTACTGTTCTTGCAACACTTCTAGTTTCTACTACATCACTTTTTGGTGCAATGCACTCAAAAGGTGATACAGCACATAAAAGTGTAAGTGGTGGAGATAGTTGTGTTAAATGTCACAATGGTATTGAATCTATTAGAGATACACACTCTGATATGATGAAACAAATCATAGACCTTGGTAAAATCGCCGGTGATACTGGTGGATGTACTGTATGTCATGGTGGTAATCCTGAAGATGGAACTGTAAAAGGTTCGCATATGGGAGCTCCAAGTTCACATGCTGGTGGATTAGCGACATTTGTTAGAGATCCAGGTTCTATTTGGATAGCTGAAAAAACTTGTGGTATCTGTCACGCTGATACTGTAGCAAATACTAAAAAATCTTTAATGGCAACTGAAGCTGGTAAGATTCAAGGTAACTTACACTCATGGGGAAGTGAACCAACTAAAAAAGTTAAGTTTGCAAACTATGATATAAAAGATGAAGATGGAAAAACTCCAGCTTGGGGAACAAAAACATATAAAGATTATATGGTTGCATTGATGGATAAATATCCTGATCAATTCCCAACAGAGCTTAAACAACTTCCAATGGCACCTAGCAGCCCAGATCAACTTAAACAAAAAAGTGGTGAAAGTGATGACGCATATTTAGCGAGAATTGGATATGAAGCTTCTATTACTTACCAAAGATCTGATTGTCAAAGATGTCATATTGGTGTAAGAGGTAGAAAAGGTCGTGGTGACTGGAGAGGAATGGGATGTAGTGCATGTCATATGCCTTATGCAAATGAAGGTATTTACGAAGGTAACGATCCAACTATTGATAAAAAAGAGCATGGACATATGTTAGTTCATACTATGCAAGCAACAAGAGACCAAAAAGTTAAAACTCCAAGCGGAGCTGAATTTAGTGGTATTCACCCTGAAACTTGTAACTCTTGTCACAATAGAGGTAAAAGAATCGGTGTATCTTATGTTGGTTTAATGGAACAACCTTATGGTTCTCCTTTACAAGCAGGTGGAAAATCTCAATCTAAACATCATGGTAAAAGATATAAACATATCAAAGAAGATCTTCACTTTGAAGCTGGTATGACTTGTCAAGATTGTCATACATCTATTGATATGCATGGTGATGGTACATTATTTGGTACTACTTTAGGTCAAGTTGAAATTGAGTGTTCTGATTGTCATGGTACAAGTGAAAAATACCCATGGGAATTAAAAATCGGTTTCGGTGAGAAATTTGGAATTGAAACTCCTGAAGGTGCTAGAGGAATGGCTAAAGAGCTTCCAGAATGGATGAAAATGGGTATGGAATATCCAGTTGAAGGTGGTTATATATTAACTACTAGAGGTAACCCACTTGGAAATGTTGTAAAAGCTAAAGGTGCAAATAAAGTTACTACTCACTTAGCGAGCGGTAAAGATTTAGATACTCCTTTATTAAAAGCAAAAGCTGTACATAACACTTGGAAATCTGCTAATGCAAAAGTTGCTATGGGTGATGTAAAAGCTCATATGGAAAACTTAGAATGTTATGCTTGTCACTCTGATTGGGCTCCACAATGTTATGGATGTCACATTAAAGTTGATTATACTCCTGGTAAATCAAAAATGGACTGGATAGCAAGTGGTAGTAGTTTAATGAAAGATGCAAAAGGTAACCTTACTGGTGAAACTTCTGAATCTATTCTTGGAACTAAAGGTAAAAAACTTATGGGTAAACCAAGTGAAACTAGAAGTTACTTAAGATGGGAAGACCCAATCTTAGGAATCAATGGTGAAAACTTAGTTACTCCTATTATGCCTGGTTGTCAAGTTACATATACTGTTGTTGGACCTGATGGTAAATCAATAATTCTTAATAAACAAGCACAAGTTCCTGATGGTCCTGGTGGTAGTTTAGTTGCTGGAACTGATATGTCTCCTGTACAACCTCATACATCTGGAAGAAAAGCTAGAAGTTGTGAATCTTGTCACTCAAACCCTAAAACTTATGGTTACGGAATCCAAAATGGTCAATTTATGACTGGACAAGGAACTGATAAGTATATGGATCTTCAAGATTTAAGAACTGGTAAATTTGTACCTACAAGTAAAACAGTACAAATGAAAGGTATTCCTGGTATGGATTATGACTGGTCTAAAATTGTAACTAAAGATGGTAAACAATTACAGACTGTTGGTACTCACTGGCCTGATTCAAGACCTCTTGATCAGAACCAAAGAGAGAGAATGGAAAAAGCAGATTTAAACGTAAAATAAATCAAATTTTTCTAATAATTAAAGAGCTGTTTAAGGCAGCTCTTTTTTTATATTGTTTTAAATTATTATTGATACAATGATGGTTTAACACAATATAAAATACAAGGATTTAATATATGAAACAAAAGTTTAAAGTTTTAGCACTAGCTATAATATTATCACTTTTAAGTAGTGGATGTAACGATAGTTCTAAAGCTAAAGTAATAGAAAGTGAAGTTGTAACTACTGAAAAAGTTGATTCGTCTGCAAAAGTACAAAATGTGGAAAAACCAAAAGTTATAAATATGGCAAAAGAAGCAGCTGATGTTGTTTATAGTGTATTTAAAGATACTGCAAAAATTGGACCATATGATAAATATATGGTTTTGGTATTTGGTACAAATAGTTGCCCATACTGTATGAAACTTAAAGAGGATATTTTTCAATCTAAAGAGTTCCAAAAAAGACTTAAAAATGATTTTTCATCATATTATCTTAAAACACATGAAAATTTAAGACATAAACTTTATCATGAAAATGAATTTATGGATGTAGATACAAAAACTATGGTATCTATTTATGGAGTGCAAGGAACACCTACAATTATTTTTGCAGACAAGCAAGGAAAAGCAGTAGTTATGGTACCTGGATATATGCCGACTAAACAATTTTTAGCAACCATGGATTTTATGGAAAGTAAAAAATGGGAAGGTAAAGATAGAAAGAATGGGGAAGTTTATCAAGCTTTAAAAGATTTTTATATTTCTAAAGGGATTAAGGTAACAAAATGAAAAATTTAATTTTATTAATAACAGTTTTTGTATCTACTTTATTTAGTAGTGATTTAATACAAAAAAGTACAGATATAGTTACAAATGGTAAGTCTGTGATGATTATATTTGAAAGTAAGACTTGTACTTATTGTGAAGTTTTTAAAAAAGATTTAGTAGAAAATAAAGAGTTGAATGCTTTAGCAAAAGAGATGAATATCTATACTGTTTCAAGAGATGGTTATCAAGAGTTTACTTTGTGGGGAAAACCTACAAATACTAGAAGTATGGAGATGACTTTTGCAATTAAAGTTACACCAAATATATTGATATTTGATAAAAATGGTAGAAAAATATGGCAAGTCCCTGGATATGCAGACCCATCTATCATGATACCTTATCTTAAGTTTGTAAAAGGATTAGATGATGGTACTTATAAAGTAACAGAATGGCGATCTTACTTACAAAAAGCTGGTATTATTAAATAGAGATATTTATATCTTTGTTAACCTATTGTTAATACTTTTTTAATATAATTACGGAATAAAAAAAAGGATAATTATGATAAAAAAAGTATTTTCAATTTTAATATTATGTGCAACTTTTGGTTTTGCAAATTTTATAGGTCTCACTCCTGCTCAACTTCAAGAAAAAATAGACAAAAATGTTATTGTTATAGATATAAGAACTCCACCTGAATGGGTTCAAACAGGGATAGTACCTACAGGTAAAAAGATAATGTTTTTTGATGAAAAAGGTGGATATGATATCTCATCTTGGCTTGGAAAATTTGTAAAACTTGTAAAAAATAAAAATCAACCATTTGTATTAGTATGTAGAACAGGTAATAGAACTGGAACTGTAGGAAATTTTTTATCTAAAGAATTACAATATAAAAATGTATATCATCTAGAAAATGGTATAGTATCTTGGAAAAAAGAAAATCGTAAGATTATAAAATAAAAATTATTAAGGAAAAACTATTTATGCAACAAACTTTAATTAAAAAAGCTTCAAATATATTGTTCTCTTATTGGACAATGTTAGTTTTATTTATATTACTAGGTGGTGGGGCTGCAGTTGCAACCTTTATAGAAAATGATTATGGTACATCAACTGCCAGAGTTCTTGTTTATAATCATCTTTGGTATGAGATAGTGATGACTTTATCTATTATTAACTTATCCGGTATTATTATTCAAAGAAAGATGTGGCGAAATAAAGCCAAATTTATTTTTCATTTCTCTTTTATCGTGATGTTAATAGGTGCATCTATGACTAGATATGTAGGATACGAAGGTGTAATGCACATAAGAGAGGGTCAAACTCAAAGCGATATGATTTCACTTGAACCATATATAATAGTTACGATTGAATATGATGGCAAAATATATAGAAGTGAATTTCAAAAAGAGTTTAGTGCAATTGGTGATAACAGCTTTAACTATAATGTCCAATTTGATAATAAAGTATTGAATTTAACATTAGATAAATATACTTTTTCAAAAAAAGGAAATTCAACTGTAAATCTGATTGCTACAAAACTTGAGTTAGACGGTCAATCTGAAGTTGTTAAACTTATAGGTAGAAGAGGAAGTCCCGGTATGGAAAAAGAGGTAAGTTTTAAAGATAATATATTAGTAACAGCTTCTTATGGTTCAAAAGCTTTATCTGTACCTTTTGCCATTAAATTAAATGATTTTCAATTAGACAGATACCCGGGAAGTATGTCACCATCTTCTTATGCCAGTGAAGTAACATTAATTGATAAAAAAAATAATATAAAATTTGACTATAGAATTTTTATGAATTCAACTTTAAAATACGGTGAGTATCAATTTTTCCAAAGTTCTTATGATCGAGATGAAAAAGGTACAATTCTATCTGTAAACAATGATCCGGGAACTTTACCTACATATTTTGGATATTTTTTATTAACATTAGGACTTATAATGAATATGTTTGACAAAAAAAGCCGATTTGCAAAACTTCTTGAATATACTAAACAGTTTAATAGTATAGCAATAGTCGCAGTATTGATGGCACTTATTCAAAATCCGGCAAATGCAAGTGCTGTTGATAGTTTAAAAGATACACATGGTAATCATACGGTATCTTACTTGGAAAACTATAAAAAAGATTCAAAAGAGAGTGCTAAAAAGTTTAGCCGCCTTGTAACTCAAAGTAATATGGGGAGAATGAAACCGCTTGATTCTTTAAATCATGAGATATTAAATAAACTTACAAGAAAAAATTCTTTTTTAGGTATGGATGCAAACCAAGTAGTGATGGGGATGATGAGCAATCCTGATATTTGGCGAAGTATCAAGATGTTAAAAATAAAAACTCCAAAATTAAAGAAAGTACTTGGTGTTGAGCCTAGTAGAACACATATAGCATTTGGTGAAATTTTTACTCCTGAAGGTGAATATAGATTAAAAGATTATGTGAATAAAGCAAACTCAATGAATCCAAATAAAAGAGGAACATTTGAGCGAGATGTTATAAAACTTGATGAGAGATTAAATATAGCCTATATGGTATATTATGGGAATTTATTTAAAATATTCCCGCGACCTGATGATGGACATAATCATGGTGCTAAAGATAAATGGTACAACCCTCTTGATGCTATGGGTGAATTTCATGAAAAAGATAAAGAGATAATAAAAATGATGATAAGAGGCTTCGTAAATGGTTTGGTAAGTTCCAAGTATGATGAAGCCAATAAATATTTAGATTTAATCAGCCAATATCAACAAAAAGTCGGTAAAGCCGTAATACCTGATCAAAGTACAATTGACAGTGAGATTTTATTTAATAAAATTTCTATTTTTTCTAAACTTACAATCGCATATATAATAGTTGGTTTGATTTTATTTATAGTTTCATTTTTAACAGTGTTTAATAAAAACTGGTCATCTAAAAAAGTAAATACATTTTTCTTTGTGATTTTGGCTATTTTATTAGCTCTACATACTTTTGGTATGGGTCATCGTTGGTATGTAAGTGGTCATGCCCCTTGGAGTGATACTTATGAATCATTGGTTTATATTGCCTGGTCTGCTATGTTTGCAGGTGTATTTTTCTTTAGAAAATCGCTTATGGCTTTAAGTGCCACAGTTGTGATGGCTGGGATTTTTATGTTTACAGCGCATTTAACAGGAATTGACCCACAAATTACAAACTTGGTACCAGTACTTAAATCATATTGGTTAACTATTCATGTATCTATTATTACAGGTTCATATGGATTTTTGGCAATTGGTGCTATGCTTGGATTTATGGCATTGATTTTATTTACATTTAGAAACCCTAAAAAACCACATATTGATGATACTATCAAACAAATAACAGCTATCAATGAAGCGGCACTGATAATTGGTCTTGCGGCTCTTGTAGTTGGAAACTTTATTGGTGGAGTTTGGGCAAATGAGAGTTGGGGTAGATATTGGGGATGGGATCCAAAAGAGACTTGGGCATATATCTCAATTATAGCTTATGCTATAGTATTACACCTTAGACTAGTTCCTAAATTAAATACACCATTTGTATTTGCGGTAGCTTCTACAGTTGCTTTTGCGGCTATTTTAATGACATATTTTGGAGTAAACTTTTATCTAAGTGGAATGCACTCGTATGCTACAGGTGATCCTGTACCGGTTCCTGATTGGGTTTATATCCTTTCAGCATCAATTCTTGCACTTATTGCATTTGCTAGTAGAAAAAGAGATTTATCTAAGCTAAAGATTTAATTTAATATATAAGGTATTAATATTAATGAATAGAATTAATAGGCTATCTGAAATATTAATATCACTCTCAAAAGGAGATGGATTATCAACTCCATCTCTAGTAATAAAATTTGGAACTACTAAAAAAATAATCCAAACAGATTTTAAAGAGTATTTACTCCCATTGTTTTCAGATGATAAAATATATTATGATTATTCATCAAAAACTTATAAAGCAAAAAATGACTTCTTAACAAAAACACTTCTTAGTGCCAAAGAGTTAGCTATTATTTCTATATTAAAAGCAAAGTCAAAAGATAAATATAGTGATAAAGAGTTATCTGAAAAAACTGAAATACTTTTTAATAAATTTGAAGAAGAACTAAGTAATCGTGTATATCAAAAATTAGCAGTAGAAAAAATAGATACTTTTAAAGATGAGATAATTCAAATTAAAAATGCTATTGAATCAAAGAATATAATCAAATGTTTTTACAATGATAAACAAAGAGAAATATATCCATTAAAGATACTTAATCTTGAAGGATATTGGTATTTGATAATATATGAGCCAAAAGATAACAAAATAAAAACTTTTCATCTAAATACAATTAAAAATATAGAAGTGTTGAATCTTAATTTTACTTATAGTCAAAAGAAAGTAAAAAGCTTTGATAATGCGATTACAGCTTACTATAAACCAGATAATGAACTTATAACAGTACAATTATTTATAGATGATACAGTATCAATATATTTTATTAGAAAACCAATAACATCTACTCAAAGAATTATAAAAAAGTACGATGATAGTTCTATAGAAATAGAATTAACTATAACTGATTTGATGGAGATAATACCAACTATTCAAAGATATATGCCACATATTAAAGTGATAGAACCTGATGAGTTAAAAGTGGAAGTTAGAAGGAATATTGAAGAGTATTTAAAAGATAGTGAATAACTTAGATTGGTAATTTAGTTATGTTATACTTTCATAAATAGCTAAAAAGGTACTTTATGAAAAAAGTAATTTTAATTAATTTCAAGTATAAAGAAAATGAATAAAAAACAATATGCTAAAACTATTACAGGTTACAATAAATTAAATAATGATGGAGTATTTGTTGATATTAATTTTACTTCTTATGAAAAAATATATTATGATAACAAACAATTAAAATTAGAGTATTTTATTAGTTCTGATACACAAGATGTAGCACTTATTCAACGATACTATAAAAGTGGTGAATTTTGGTTTGAAAGTGGAGTTATAGTAGAAGATAACAAGATACAATATAATGGATTATTTGTAGAATTCTATAAAAATGAAAAATGTAAATCTTTTCTTTCTTATGATAAAGGTAAAAAACATGGCAAAAATTGGTATTTTTATAAAAATGGAAAAAGTGCAGTAAGAATATTATTTATAGATGATATAGCCGTAAGTGGAAGATTTCTGAAAAAAAATGGTGCAAAATATGAGTTATCACAAATTCAACTTGATAGACTTACTAAAAGAAAGAATAAATATGAGAAATAAAAAGATAGTATTCTTTACAGGAGCTGGAGTTAGTGCAGAGTCTGGAATATCAACATTTAGGGATAAAGATGGTCTTTGGGAAGAATATGATATTAAAGATATTTGTACAACAGGTTGTCTTAATACAAATAGAAATGAAACAATAGAATTTTATAATAAAAGAAGAGTTGATTTAAAAGATAAAAGACCAAATATAGCACATCATACTATTGCAAAACTTCAAAAACAATATCCTGATAATATTAATATAATTACTCAAAATGTTGATGATTTATTTGAAAAAGCTGAATGTCAAGACGTATTACATTTACATGGATTTTTGACTGAAGTTGTATGTGAAGAGGAAGAGTGTCTTTATAAAAGAGATATAGGATATGAAAATCAAAAAGTTGCTTGTCCTTTATGTGGAGAATATATACGACCAAATATTGTATTTTTTGGAGAAAAAGCTCCTAAATATTGGGATATGTATGAACTATTAAGCGAAGTTGATATGATTATAATCATTGGTACAAGTGGTAATGTTATAAATGTTCATCATCTAATTGAAGACGCTAAATACTCAATTTTAAATAATTTAGAGCATAGTTATGCTATAAAAGATGATATGTTTGATAAAGTTATTTATGAAAGAGCAACAGTTGCAATAGATGAGATTAAAGAAATAATTATAAAATATATTAAAGGAAGTGAAAATGAAAATTGAAATAGGAGAATCATTAATTTACAGCTGGTTAAGACATAGTCATAATTGTCAAGTGTGTCAGTTAAATTGGAAGACATCAGAAAAATGGAATATTGATGAATCAGATTTAACTTATTGTCAAAATTTAATGGATGAATTATCTTTACTATTTAATAATCCATTTAAGCAAACTAAAGATATAAATCAACTTTTAAAACAATGTGAAATTGATGCTTTGGGTATAGATACATTTAATAGTAATTTATTTGCGATAGATATTGCTTTTCATAGCGGAGGATTAGGTTATCATAATCCATTAGAGAATGTAACAAAAAAAATTCTAAGGACAGTGTTTGCAATCATTGTTTATTTTAAAAATATTCAAAATTATAATATTTTTTTTGTATCTCCAAAAATATCTAAAACTCTTAATCAAAATATTCAATACAGAATAGATGAAATAAATAAATTCTTAAGTAATAATAATATTAAAATCAATATTGACTTATACTCAAATGAGAAATTTAGTAATAATATTTTGAAACCTATTTTATCTGCATCAAATGATATTTCAGATACCTCTGAATTATTTTTGAGAAGTTATCAATTAATTAAATTATCCGAAAAGTATATTACACAATCGGCAGAAAATTTGCAACAAAAGTATTCAGTTGAAACTAGTTCTGATAACAAAGATATTAAAATTGGTAAATTAGTACAAATAGAATTTAAAAATCTTATTGAAAATGAGAAGCTATCAATTACAATGATTAATAATTTACAAAATAGTGAGTATTCTAATAGAATATTTAATATGACATATCCTATTTTAAAAAAAATTGTAAATACTTTAAATATCAATGAGGAAAGAAAAATTAATGGTTATGATAGATATTATGCAAAACCTATTGAAAGCTACTTGCTTTGTAACAATTGGTATGAACATCATAGGCTTTTTTTTATTCAATGGTTAAGTAACTTTCATTAAATATATAACTATTTAATATTACAAAATGACATACTTTTGCAAGAATTACATTTTTAGTGCTATGATATGTAAAAGTATAAAAAGGTAGAATAAAAATATGAAACAACAAGATGGCATAAAAATATTTGAAGAAAAACAAGTACGAACTTTTTGGAATGAAAATGAAGAGAAATGGTATATCTCTATTATAGATGTAATTAAAGTTTTAACAGAAAGTGATAGACCTAGAAAATATTGGAGTGATTTAAAAGCTAAGTTAAAAAAAGAGGGAAGTGAAGTGTCCGAGAAAATCGGACAGTTAAAAATGAAAGCACCTGATGGCAAAATGAGATTAACAGATGTTGCAGATACTGAACTACTTTTTAGACTTATACAATCTATCTCATCACCAAAAGCAGAGCCTTTTAAACTTTGGTTGGCAAAGATAGCAAGAGAAAGACTTGATGAGATGCAAGACCCTGAGATTAGTATTGATAGAGCATTGGAGCAATATTTGGAACTTGGATACTCACAAAGTTGGATAAATCAGAGATTAAAGAGTATTGAAATACGAAAAGAATTAACAGATGAATGGGGAAGTAAGGGGATAAAAGTTGGAGTTGAATTTGCTATACTTACTGATATTATTACAAAAACTTGGGCAGATAAAACAACAAAAGAGTATAAAATATTAAAAGGCTTAAAAAAAGAAAATCTTAGAGATAATATGACAAATACAGAACTTATTTTAAATATGTTAGCAGAAGCCTCAACAAAAGATATATCAGAAGCTATCAGTCCAGAAAATTTTGAACAAAGTAGAGATATAGCCAAACAAGGTGGCAATGTAGCAAAAGTAGCAAAAGAAGAGTTAGAAACAAAAATTGGTAAAAAAGTAGTTACAAGTTTAAATGCTCAAACAATATTAGAAAATAAAAAGTGAATTTAATAATATGTGTATAAATAAATTTATACTAATTATCTCTATTGGCTTATCTATAGCTTATTCATCATCAATGAAATATAAGACAAACTCTTTAATTGATGAACAATCACCATACCTTTTACAACATAGATTTAATCCTATAAATTGGTATGCTTGGAATCAAAAAACTTTACAAAAAGCAAAAGATGAAAATAAATTAATTTTTCTATCTATTGGATATAGTACTTGCCACTGGTGTCATGTGATGGAAAAAGAGACGTTTTCTAATAAAATATTATCAAAACTATTTAATAAAGATTATATTAGTATCAAAATTGATAGAGAGCTTATGAGTGATTTGGATATTTATTATCAAAATATATTATCAAAATTTAAAACTCAAAGAAATGGCTGGCCTTTAAGTGTTATTTTGACTCCAAATCTTGAGGTACTTTATATCACAACTTATATTCCCCCTACTTTTAAATATGGAGTTGAAGGTATTGATATACTTCTTCCTAAGTTTGCCAAACTTTATAAAAGTGATAAAGTTTCTTTATTAAAACTTATCAATACAAATAAAGAATTAATAGCACAAAAAAGCGAAACTACTTATAAAAACAATAAAGCTTTAGAATATCAATATATAAAAGCTATGAGTGAAGTGTATGATGATGGATTTAAAGGTTTTTTTACAAAACCGCGATTTCCATTAGCTTCAAATATAAATTTACTTTACGATATCTATGATCTGACAAAAAATAGAAAAGCAAAGAAGATGGTATATGAGCCGTTAACTGCTATGGCAAATGGCGGAATTTACGACCAAATAGAGGGTGCCTTTTTTAGGTATAGTGTTTATCCAGACTGGATGATACCACATTTTGAAAAGATGCTTTATACAACTGCTGAGCTGGTGCCGCTTTACGCAAGAGCTTATCTAGATACAAAAAAGGTGTTGTTTAAAAAAGTTGTGGAGCAAAGTTTATTTGAAATTGAAAACAAATTTTTAAAAGATAATTTATTTTATAGTGCAAGTGATGCTGATAGTAATCACAAAGAGGGAGAATACTTTATTTATGATTATCAACCAACTTTCAATGCGCTGTTAAAAAATGGTTATTCAAAAGATGAAGCTATACAAAATTTAGATTATTTGGATATTTATGAAGTTGGTAATTTTGAAAAAACTTTTTCTAATGTACATTTTAATAACAATGACGAAGAAGATAAAAAGCCTAAAAAACTGCAACAAACCTTAAACATATTAAAACAAATACGAAGCAAAAAAGAATATCCATTTATTGATAAGAAGATTATAACATCATGGAATGCTATGATGATAAAGGCATTTTTTAAAGCAGCATATATAAATGATAGATATAAAAGTCAAGCTATATTATATTTAGACACCCTGCTTCAGAATTTATATATTAACGGTAAATTATATCACTTTAAAATAGGTACATCTGTACCGGTTCAAGAAGCTATACTTGAAGATTATTCATTTTTAATAGATACTTTACTAGAAGCTTATGAGAATACTTATGATAAAAAATATTTAAAATTAGCTGCTGTATTTACTAAAACTGCACTTGAAAAATTTTATAAAAATAAAGTTTGGTATCTGTCAACTTCAATTATAAATGCCAAAGCAGATTTTAATGACAGATATTATACTTCAGCACTAGGGCTTATGTTTCATAACTTAATCACAGTAGCTTCTTTGAATTATGATTTAAGTTTATTGTATAAAACTAAAAAGATGATAAAAAATTATGAAAATCAAATTTTATCTGATATATCTGCTCATCCAGAAGCTTTAAGAGCTATGATTAGATTAGAAAAAGGGGATATAATCCTTAAATCAAATAAGCAAAATCTTTTATTAAACAAATACAATATAAGAGATATCAAATACCCTTTTCTTTTAACTTCCTATGAAAAATCAGATGATTATTTAGCTTGTGATGAAAAGAGTTGTTTTTCCTATGATAAAGATTTTAATAAAATAAAGCAAAATATTTTAAAAAAGATTAAAGAATAGTTTTTAAATATTTACTCATATCTACAGCATCCTCGCCTGTATATAATGGTGGTTTGTTTGCTTTAGATTTTGCTTTTATCTTTTTTTCCTCATCTCTTGTGATTGATCCTGCAAGATTTACAAAGTCAACTCTACATTTTACGATTTCATCTTCACTAAATGAATGATCTACACATGACTTAACGCTTGATACTTTTTTAAGTATATCATCCATATTTAACTTGGTTTTATTTGCACTCATTGTTTTAAAGTTAATCTTTGTTTTAAGAAGGTCATCATAAGTATACATTGTAAATGCAGCAGATTTTATCTGTGAAATTATTTTGGACATATCTTTTTTTGCATCTGCTTTTTTGATATTATTTTTTAGTTTATGTAATGTTCTTACACTTAATCTTTTTTGAAATATAAACTCATCACTTGGTTCTTCAAAGCCAGGAGTTCGAGACTCACTATAAACATCAGCAGCCATAGCATCAGTATCAACACCTAAGTTTACCTCTTGAATCATCAGATCCTTTAAAGAACCACCCTCTCCCCTTTTATAGCCATCAAGAGATGCTTTTATCTCTAATTCAGACATATTTTTAACTATTTTACTAACACCTAGAGCTTGTTTTTCAAAGTCTACACCATGACATGAAACACATCTATCCATATCTGCCATAAGTATCATTGGTGCTGCTACTAAAGTTGCAAGAGCTATCATTGTAATTTTTTTCATTTTTTACCTTTTATATTTTGTTAACAGAATATTAACCTGATAGTATTAATAAAGTGTTAATATAATATTATAATAAATATAACTTGTACTTTTGTATATAGAAATAGCTAACAGACAATAATCTACAGCTTAAAAGTAAAATAAGATATAATATTAAAAATGTAATAAGCAGGTGTAATAATGAGAGTAATAGAACTATTTAAAGAGATAACACAAATACCAAGATGTAGTGGAACACACCAGCCTTTTATTGAGTACTTGCAAGAGTTTGCTAAAATAAATAACTATATTTGCAAAATCGACGGTGCTAAAAATATTTTAATATTTAAAGCTAATGGCAACCCTGCTATATGCTTACAGTCGCACTATGATATAGTTTGTTTAGATGATGGTAAAATACCTGAAATTATAGAAGTTGATGGATACTTAAAAGCCAAAAATTCAACACTTGGTGCAGATAATGGAATTGGCTGTGCTTATATGTTAGCTTTGATTGAAGAAAGGGCTGATGTTGAATATCTTTTTACTTGTGATGAAGAGATAGGTTTAATTGGGGCTAATGGCATTGAGTTTGAATTGAAGTCATCTTATATGCTGAATCTTGACAGTGAAGATGAAGGTGAGATTTGTGTTGGTTGTGCTGGTGGAGTTGATATATTTGCTACTAATAATAACGATAAACTTATACCAAATGATGACAATAAAAAGCTTTATGAGATAACTCTTGATAATCTTGATGGAGGGCATAGCGGAGTTGATATTGATAAAAATATTCCCAATGCTTTGAAATTAATCGCACGAAGTATAAAAGAGTGTGCTGGAGAGTTGCTTGATATAAGTGGAGGGGAAAGAATCAATTCAATTCCTAAATCTACCAAAGCAATAATTGTTTCAAATACCGCTCCACTTTTAACACATAAAAATATGATTGTCAAACAACTAGATACATCAACTGAACATTATAAAAAGATAGATGAAAATGTATTAAACTTTTTATATACATTTGCAAATGGTGTGCGAGGGTACGATAAAGAGCTGGGAGTGGTGTTAAGTTCCATTAATCTTGCTATTGTGACAAATGAGCTTGATGGTGTTCAAATACAGCTTAGTGCTAGAAGTATGGATAATGATGAGTTAAAAATAATTACAGATGAAACAACCGCTCTGCTTCAATGCTTTAGTTTTGAAGTAACTACAAGCGGTAAATATCCAGCTTGGAAACCAACTTACAGTAAATTTACTTCTAAAGTATTGGGAATATATAAAAAATATAATAAAGAAGCCAGTGTAGAAGCTATTCATGCAGGATTAGAGTGTGCGATATTTAAAGAAAAATATCCAAATATGCAAATTTGCTCAATTGGTCCAAATATTTATTTCCCACATTCCCATAGAGAAGAGTGTGAGATAAGTTCAGTGCATAATGTTTATAAAGTTATACAGGATATTATAAGTGCAGTTTAATGGTTTCTCTCAAAAAGGTATAGACTTTTTAAAAGAGCTAAAAGAAAATAATACAAAAGTATGGTTTGAAGACAATCGTCATATTTGGGAAGATGAGATAAGAAATCCAACCGAAGCTTTTGTTGAAGAGATGGGTGAAACTCTTCAGATTTTAGTACCAAGTATAAATTATAGACCAAAAGTTGGTGGTAGTTTATTTAAAATTTATCGTGATGTAAGATTTAGCAAAGATAAAACACCTATGAAAAGTAAAATTGGACTTCTGTTTTGGCAAGGTAGTGGACATAGGATGCAAAGTAGTTGTTTTTATATGCACTTTGATAAAGATGAATATTTTATTGCAAGCGGTATTAGAAACTTTAAACAGCCTATGTTAAAAACATTTAGAGAATATTTAAAAGATGAGAAAAAAAGAGATGAACTTTATAATATTTTAGAAGATTTAAAATCTAAAGGTTATAATTTGCCTGAACATAAATTTAAAAGGCTGCCGCAGGGCTTTAAAAAGTGCGATAATCATATTGATTTAGTACTTTACGGTGCTGTGTATGCTTATAAAAGTTTTCCTATAGATGATATTTTTTATAGCTTTGAAGTTGCTACGAGGGCTTTTAATATATATGATGATATGAAAGATTTACAAAAGTGGTTATATGAAATGACACTTACAAATATTGAGTAAAATTTAGTTGTTTTTTACTCTGTTTATATCTGTTTGATATTTATAAACCATAAAATCATACATTCGTGTACCTTCATTTTTACTAAAAAACATTTTCATCTCTATCATTTTAAATGATACTCTAAAAAATGCAGTAAACGGGAATAAATAAGTGATAAATACATCATATTTTCTATTTGGATAAAGCTTGTCAAATTCTTCCTTTAGCCCTCTTAAAGTTTCACTCTCTTTGTGTAATACTCCTGCATCATTTGAATTTAAAATTCTCATTGCTACCATTAGGTTAATTACAAACATCAAAGCATTTAAATTCCAACCTAATATAAATATATCTGTATAATTCAATATAATCTCCATAATTTTAGTAAATGTGATTATATCTACTTTTTGATATAATATCAAAACGAGTTTGGGAGTTTCTTTGAAATGTTGAAAATAAATGATATTAAAAATATTATAGAAAAGAATAGCCAAGATTTAACACAAGAGTTTAAACGACTCTTTCATGGTCGAGGTGCTGTGTATCCTGATTGGAAATTTTTAACAATTGATTCTATTGATGATATATTAAGTGTTACATTTTATTTTGAGTGTGACGAAAATACAGAAACTGAACTATTTGAGATGCTAAAAGAGTTTATAAAAACAACCAGACACAATACAATAGTATTACAACGAAGATATATACCCAAAACAACTGCTCAAATTATTGCAGGAGAATTAAAAGATAATTTGTATGTAATTGAAAATGGTATAAAAATCAAAATTAATCTTTTATCAAACCAAAATAGTGGATATTTCCCAGATATGAAAATAGGAAGAGAGTTTGTACGAGAAATTGCCGGCGACAAAAAAGTCTTAAACTTATTTTCATATACTTGTGCTTTTAGTTTATTTGCTATTAGTGGACAAGCTTCAAGTGTATTAAATATAGATATGGCAAAAGGTGCTTTAACTACAGGGCGGGCTAATCATCATTTAAATAACTTAGATACTAAGAATGTAAGTTTTTTCCCTTACAATATTTTAAAATCATTTTCAAGAATTAAAAAAAATGGTCCCTATGATTTAATCATAATAGACCCGCCAACCTTTCAAAAAGGAAGTTTTGCCGCTTCTAGGGATTATGAAAAGATTATAAAAAAACTTTCTTCTTTAGCTTCAAAAGATTGCATTATATTAGCTTGTCTAAACTCCCCTGATTTAGACAGTCAATTTATCATAGATATTTTTAAAGAGTTTGCGCCTGATTTTGAGTTTGTAAAACGACTTGAAAATGTTAAAGAGTTTGTGGCTGTTGATGATGAACGGGCTTTGAAAAACTTAGTTTTTAAAAAAAGGGATGCTTAGTTTGGAACTAATTGACAAAGAACACAAAATCTATCTTTTAGATGATGATAATTTTGATTTCCCGACATTAGATATGATGAAAGATGACTTAGTAGCTGTTGGTGGAGATTTTCATCCTCAAAGACTTATCAATGCTTATGAAAATGGTTTGTTTCCTTGGTATATAGATGAGCATAACTATATACACTGGTTTAGTCCTGCTAAAAGAATGGTATTGTATCCAGATGATTTTATTGTTTCTAAAAGTTTAAAGCGAACTATCAAAAATAAAAACTTTGTCATAAAATCAAATGAAAATTTTGAAGAGGTTATCAAAAATTGTGCCAATATAAAAAGAAAGCATGAAGATGATACTTGGATAAGAGATGAGTTTATTGAAGCTTATACCCAGCTTTTTAACTTAGGTATTGCATTTAGCATTGAGTGTTATTTGGGTGGTGAGCTTGTAGGTGGATTGTATGGTGTATGGGTAGGAGATATTTTTTGTGGGGAAAGTATGTTTAGTAAAGTTAGTGATGCTTCAAAGATGGCTTTCTATCATTTGTGTAAACAAGCAAGTGCTAACGGGATTAAACTTATAGATTGTCAAGTTTATAATGAGCATTTAGAATCATTAGGTGCAAAAGAGATAAGTAGAGAAGAATATTTTAAAATACTAAAGTGTATATAAAAGTTTATGAATAAAGTAAAAAATATGTATAATTCCATAGATAATAAAAAGAAGATATAATAAATGACACAACAACAATATAATCAACAATGTGAAACTTTAATAAAATGGGCAAAAGCCTATTATGTAGATGATAATCCAATAGCAACTGATGAAGAATATGATAAGCTTAATCGTGAAATTTTAGCTTTTGAAAACCAGAACCCTTCCCTTACTCATCCAAATACTCCTACACAAAGAGTTGGTGGGATTGTACTTGATGGATTTGAAAAAGCATCTCATCTGTCGCGTATGTGGTCACAAGAGGATATTTTTAATACAGGCGAGCTGGAAGACTGGATTAAACGAGCTTCTAAAGTTGTGGATAATATGCAATTTGTCTGTGAACCTAAATTTGACGGTGCCAGTTTAAATATCATTTATGAAAATGGTGTGCTTAAAAAAGCCATTTCAAGGGGTGATGGCAGTGTTGGGGAAGATATCACAGTAAATGCTAAAACTATCCAAACTATCCCTTTAAGCATACCCTATGATGGTTTAATTGAGATTCGTGGGGAAGTTGTAATTAAAAAAGATGACTTTGATGATATAAATGCTTTACGCTTTAAAAATGATGAACCGGCTTTTGCAAATCCTAGAAATGCGGCAGCAGGAAGTTTAAGACAGCTTGACAGTTCGGTTACTGCTAAAAGAAAGCTGTTTTTTAATGTTTGGGGAGTTGGAGAAAATTCACTTGATTTTCATACTTCGACAGATGTTATGAATTTCATCTATTCTCTTGGATTTGTGAAGCCTCCTATTCAAGTGCTATGTACAACAGTTGAAGAGATTGAAAAAGTTTATAAGAGAATAATTGCCAAAAGAGATGAGATAAGTATGGGACTAGACGGGATGGTTATCAAAATTGACAGCTTAGAGTCTCAAATTGATTTAGGATATACCGTTAAGTATCCTAAGTGGTCGTGTGCTTATAAGTTTCCTGCGGTTGAAAAAGTAACAACAGTTAAAGATATCATATTACAAGTTGGTCGTACCGGTGTGATTACTCCTGTGGCGCTTGTGGAGCCTACACATATAGATGGTTCTGTTGTGGAAAAAGCCAGTTTACATAATTTTGATGAGATAGCTAGGCTTGATTTAAAGATAAACGATAAAGTTATCATTATAAAAAGTGGAGATATTATCCCTAAAATCACTAAAGTTTTAGTTGATAGAAGAGATGGAAATCAAAAAGACATTAACCGACCTGCAACTTGCCCTACTTGTGATGCTGAACTTTTTGATGAAGGTATTTTAATAAAATGTCAAAATATGGATTGTAAAGCCAGAGTGGTAAACAGTATCATTTATTTTGCAAGTAAAAACTGTATGAATATAGATGGTTTAGGAATTAAAATAGTTGAGCTTTTAGTAAAAGAGGAAATCATTAGAGATGTTTTAGATTTATACAGTTTAAGATATGAAGACCTTTTAGGCTTAGACAGTTTTAAAGATAAGAAAATAAACAATCTTTTAAATGCAATCCAAAATACCAGAAATTGTACACTTGTAAGGGTAGTTAATGCTTTAGGAATTGAACATATCGGAGAGGTTGCAAGTAGGCAGATTTGCTTAGAATTTGGTCTTGATATTTTAGATGTAACTTTTGAACAGCTAAATGCACTTGATGGAATTGGTGAACAAATGGCAAACAGTTTATTAGAATTTATAAGAGTAAATAGACCCCTTATGGAAAAATTATTTAATATAATTCAACCAACTATTGAAGAAAGATTAATAATAGAAGAAAATCCATTTAAAGATAAAACAGTTGTTTTAACAGGTACTATGAGTGTAAGTCGTGGAGTTGTTAAAAAAGAGCTTGAAGAACTTGGTGCAAAAGTGTCGGGAAGTGTATCTAAAAAGACTGATTTTTTAATTTATGGAGAAGATGCCGGTAGTAAGTATGATAAGGCAATTAGCTTAGATATAGCTGTTTTAACAGAAGATGACTATAGGAACCTTATCTAGTAAGCTATTTAAGATCGTTAAAGTCTGATCTTCTTGTCTTTATCTCTTTGCTATATTTTTTATAATCACCATAATCAAAAAACTTATCATATCGTGAATGTTTATCTTTTAAATGTTTTGAATGTTTAATTGGACACCAAAATTGTTCTGTTCGCCCAGCAATTTCTTTTACATAAGCTACTGTACCATTAAAATACTCACAATATAAACAATTTATTTTCTCTACCTTATCTAAATAAAATAGATTGTATCTATCAATGATAATATAATCTTTTCGTTTTACTTTTGGAATTTTATATATTGGAAAGCAGATAACTTGAAATATGGTTACACTAATATCAATTACAATTATAGGAATAATCATAAGCCAGATAAAAGGTATAGTTAGTGTTGCTAGAATAGGGAGAGAAGATAAGTATTTAATAGAATTAACTATTTTAGACTTACCCTCTTCAATAACATCTTGTTCAAATTTAATCTTTTCATTTTCTATCTTATAAAAAAATTCTTTTTCTTTATTTTTAAATTCATCGATCAATTCATCTTCAAGAGTTTTTATCTGCTCTATAATTTCATCAATTTTATTAGACATTATCTAAAGTTGTCAAATACCAAAGGAGCTTTTAACTCTAATGATTTTAAATGCTTCATAACTTTTTGTAAATCATCAAGGTTTTTACCGGATACTCGTATCTCATCACCTTGATTTACTGCTGTTACTTTTAATTTAAGTTGCTTTATTTCAGTTTGAATAGTTTTAGCTTCATCTTTTTCAATAGTATCAACTATTTTATAAGTAAACTTCCTTTTTCCACCGCTGGCATCTTCAGCTTTTAACTCTTCGAGTGAATTTATTGATACGCCTCTTTTATTCATCTTAGAGATTAAAATATCTTTCATAGCATCAACTTTCTGATCACTATCACTTAATAATGTCAATGTTTTACTACCTTCACTTAAATCAATAGTTTTAGTTGCGCCTTTAAAATCATAACGATTATCTACCTCTTTTTGAGATTGAATAACCGCATTCTTCATCTCTTGCATATCTAACTTTGCAGAGATATCAAATGTGTGTTCTTTTGATTTTGCCATCTTAAAACCTTTAGTCGTTTCTTTCGGTAACTTCTAACAGATGCCAACCAAATTGTGTTTTAACCGGTCCGTGAACAACGCCTACTTCATCATTAAACACAACTTTATCAAATTCAGGTACCATTTGACCTTGACCAAATGTACCTAAAGCTCCACCTTCATCACCTGATGGACATTGCGAATAACTTTTTGCTGCATCTTCAAAAGTTGTTTCACCACTTTCAATTTTCGCCTTTAAATCACTACAAATTGCCTCATCTTCTACCAATATATGTCTTGCACTTGCTGTTGCCATTTTTTATTCCTTGTTTTAATTTATGTAAGTATATAGTATTATTTTAAAAATACCCTAAAATACTTACCTTTTATTTTTCCATTTGCCAAACCGTCAAAAGCTTTTTTCTCAACTCCTTTTTTTACTGCTACATAAGAACATAAGTCTAAAATATCAATTTTCCCTATATCACTTTTATCTATCCCTACTCCAGCAGTTAAAGCTCCTAAAATATCCCCTGCCCTAACTTTACTTTTTTTGCCGCCATTTATAAAAATAGTAGAATATTTAGATTTTATAGTATATTTTTTATCATTATCTAAATCATCAATTTCTTTTTCAACAATATCTGTACCTAAATACTCTTGGAGCTCATCAAATTGTATTTCATTAGTTACAAGATTAACAGCACGACCTTTTGCACCTGCTCTTGCTGTTCGTCCAATTCTGTGTATATAAACCTCGTTGTCGTGTGGTAAATCATAGTTAATCACTAAATCAATATCTTTGATATCAAGACCCCTTGCTGCCACATCAGTTGCGATTAGAATAGGATAACTTTTATTAGCAAACAATACTAAAGTTTCATTTCGTTCTCTTTGATCTAAATCACTATGAAGCACAAGTGTTGAAAGACCTGCATCATACAAGTCATCGGCTAATTCATTACAAGCAATTTTTGTATTACAAAATATCACTACACAAGAAGCTTGTGAATGATTTAAAATCTTTTGTACAGCATTGACTTTTTTATACTCTTCAACTTTGTAAAAATCTTGTTGTATTATTGATTGTTCATGCGTTGATTCTACCTCTATAGTTTGAGGATTATTTAAGATATCTCTACTCAAACTTTCAATATCTTCAGGAAATGTTGCTGAAAATAAAAGAGTTTGTCTATTTTTAGGAATAAAAGAAATTATTTCATTAATATCATCACTAAATCCCATATCAAGCATCCTGTCAGCTTCGTCTAAAACTAAAGTCTCAATATGTTCAGGTGTAAAGTTATCCTCTTTTAGATGCTTTAAAATTCGTCCTGGAGTTCCAACGATAATATGAGCTTGATGAGAAAGTGAGTGCATTTGAGGATTATAAGGCACTCCGCCGCATAAAGTTAAAATCTTAATATTATGTGTAAATCGTGCTATTCTTCGCAGTTCCGAAGCCACTTGGTCAGCTAACTCCCGTGTAGGACATAAAATCAGGGTTTGAATTCTAAATCTCTTGACATTAAGTTTATTTAAAACGCCAATACCAAAAGCAGCAGTTTTACCACTTCCTGTTTTAGCTTTTGCTATTACATCCCGACCCTCTAAAATAAAAGGCAAACTTTTTGCTTGAATAGGTGTCATCTCAGTATAATTTAGAGATGATAAAGTATCAACCATCGTTGATGGTATTTTTAATTGATTAAATTTATTATTTGTATTTTGCATAAGCCATTATACCTGAATATTAAGATAAAATTACAAATATTTTATTAAAAGGTCAACTATGAACTTCACAATTTACGGCAATCCGATAGAACATTCAAAATCACCACAAATGCACAACGCAGGATTTAAAAAAATTAATTTTGATGGAAACTATACTAAAACTCATTTGGAAGACGGGAATGAACTTAAACAAAACTTTTTAGCCAATGAAATCGCCGGAGCAAATATAACTGTACCGCATAAAGAAGATGCTTTTAAACTTGCCGATGAAGTTCGTGGATTAGCTAAAGAGATAGGGGCGGTTAATACTTATATAAATGAAAATGGACAAGTAATCGCATACAACACAGATGCACCTGGATTTATGATGGCTATTGAAGAGTTTGGAGATATAAAGTCTGCTTTAATTTTAGGAGCAGGAGGAACAGCCAAAGCAATTGCGGTAGCATTTAAAGGTGCTTCAATCGATACAACAGTGATAAATAGGAGTGAAGGAAGATTAGAATTCTTTAAAAAATTAGGTTGTAAAACATATAATTGGGATAATTTTGATTGTGATAAATATGACTTAGTTATTAACTCTACAAGTGCTGGATTAAAAGATGACAACTACCCTGCTCCTAAAGAAATATTAGAAAATATTTTAGAAAATTCAACTTATGCCATTGATTGTATTTATGGAAAAATGACACCATTTTTAACTTTTGCCAAAGAAAAAGGACTTAAGTTTAAAGACGGGGAAGATATGCTCCTTTTTCAAGGTGTTATTGCGTTTGAACTGTTTACTGGTTGTAAAGCTGATAAAAGTTTAATAGAAGCTATGAGACAAGGGTTAAGTGGATAACGGCAAGATTGTGATATACTCTAATTTATATTATGGAGAATTATATGACTATAACTTTTTTTGGAACAAGTGCCGGTAAACCGACAAAACAAAGAAACTTATCTGCAATTGCCCTAAGGTATGAACAAAAAAACGAATGGTACCTTATTGACTGCGGGGAAGCAACCCAGCATCAAATTATGAAAAGTGATTACCGACTAGGTAAATTAACAAAAATATTTATAACACATCTGCATGGTGATCACTGCTATGGACTTCCTGGACTACTCTCTTCAAGGATTATGGAAAATATTAGTACACCTTTGGAAATTTATGGTCCCAAAGGTATAAAAGAGTATCTTGAAAATATAAAAAAACTCACAAAAATAAAACTGTTGGATTACACTGAAATTATTGAAATTTGCGACAAGTCGGATTCTACTTCGTGCCATGAAGATAATGGCACAAAGTTTAATTTTGATACATTTGATGTAGAGGTTATATCACTTGACCATGGCATCACAACTTTTGCATACTGTTTCTTTGAACATATTTCGAATGGTTCTATTGATGTAAAAGGGCTTGAAAGTATTGGAATAATGTCTGGAAAAATATATGGTGATTTAAAGAAAGGTAAAACTGTACTTTTGAATGATGGAACAAAGATAGAGCCAAAAGAATTTCTTCTTGAACCAATAAGGGGCAGAAGAGTGATTATTGCAGGTGATAATTGCAAACCTGATATTTTGGGAGATAGATTAAATAACTTGGATTTGCTTGTACATGAAGCGACTTTCACACAAGAGGTGTTTGAAAATTTAGAAGAAAAAGTAAAACATACCACTGCAAAACAATTAGCAATTGCAGCGCAAAATGGTGGTGTAAAAAACCTTATAGCAACACATATCAGCCCACGCTACATAAAAAATCCTGCTAAATTGCAAAATGATATAAATCTTTTGGATAAGGAAATTGAAAAATATTTTAAAGGGAACTACTTTATCGCAAATGATTTTGATGCTTTTTTATTGGACAGAAAAAGCTTTGAGCTGAAAAAACTTTAACAATGAAATCAAGCCTTATAAATTCAATATCTTTTTATAATTTAAAAAGATCTGATCATCCTCTTTAAAATAGGCTTTTAATGTTTGTACATAACAATCTAAAGGATTTTTTATATTACTTAATTCTTTTCTTTGTTTAAAAGAGATAGATGAGGCAAAATATGGACTAAAAGGTACAGGATAGTCTGTTCCAAAAAGAATTTTATGATGTATATCTTTATGATTCAATGCCAAATCTTCTAGTACTCTTGACCTAATAGGATTAATAACAGCAGAAAGATCTGCATAAAGTGTTGGATATGTTTTTAAAATTTTTATAAGTTTAAAATATGACTTATCATAATACTTTGGATTTGTAGAGAAATTTCTCCAAAATCTAATATCTTTTATAATATTGAATCCAAAATGTGCTGCTATAGTTTTAACACCCATTGATGCAGGAAGTTTGACCATATCTACTGATTCATATGCTTTTGTAGAGTGCATCCCAAACTCTAAACCAGTATGTATGACTAGGGGAAGATCATATTCTAAAAGCTTTTCGTAGTAAGGTATAAAAGATCTGTTATTACTATCAATATCCCAATAGTTTTGTAAAAATTTTGCCCCTTTAAAACCTCTCTTTGAATATTCATCAATTTTCTCCAGTGCATCTTTTCGAAGTGGATTTATTGAAAAAAATGGTATAATTTCTTCTTTGTACTCTTTATAAAAATCCCATACATCTTCGCTGTCAGAACAGACTGTTTGATCTTTATGAATAATATTTCCCTTTTTATCTATACGTGGGTCTACTGGAAAAATAACTGATTTTTGAACATATTTCGAATTGCGAAGATTTTGTATAAAAAGTTTTTTATAGTTAGAAAAAGGATTCTTTTTTAAATCATCAATATCTTCTATTCCTAATCGTTTTGCAAAAAACAAAAGTGCTACTTTATCATAGAATCTATCAAATTCTAGATTTGGCGAAAGCAAGTGGGCATGAATATCAATAGTATTAATCATATATCATCATTTTAGTAAATTAATGGAACAAACCTAAATCCATAATGTTCGATTCCTTTAATCTCTCCATCTTCATTTTTAGTAATTTCAAAAATCGAATCTCTTACTGGAATTACAAGTTTTCCATTGATTTTTAATTGTTTTATCAAATCATCTGGAAATTCATCTGCTGCTGCAGAGACTAAAATTCTGTCAAATTTTTCATCAGGGATACCCAGTTCATCTCCAGCTTGAATAATTTTGGCATTTTTAAATCTAAATTTTTCAAGGTTATGGTTTCCAAATTCTACAAGTTGATTAACTCTTTCAATTCCTGTAACACAACCGCTATTGCCAACAATAAAGCCAAGAAGTGCTGTTGTCCAGCCTGATCCGCTTCCTATATCTAAAATCTTTTGTCCTTTTTGAGGCTCAAGCATCTCCATCATCATAGCTACTGTAGATGGCTGAGAAATAGTTTGTTGATATCCAATCTGAAGAGGATAATCTTCATATACATCAAAAACAGTTGGATCTGCAACAAAATTTATTCTGTCTATTTTGTTAAAAGCTTCTATAATATTGCTTGAATGCAAAACATTAGAATTTATAAGATGGTTAATTAAATCATTATGGGAAATCATGTCAATAAAACTCCAAATATTGTAAATAGTATTATAGCAATTACTCCGCTAAAAAGAGCATAAGGAAGCTGTGTGTTTACATGGTCTATATGATCACTCCCAGCTGCCATAGAGGAGACAATACTTGTATCGCTGATAGGTGAGCAGTGATCTCCAAATACACCTCCGGAGACTACTGCACCAATCATTAACAAAAGATGTGCATCAATTGCCACACCCATTTGCAAAGCAATAGGGATCATTATACTAAATGTTCCCCAGCTAGTACCCGTACTAAATGAGATAAAAGAAGCCAAGATAAAAATAACTACCGGTCCTAAGGCTGGACTTAAGAAACCTTCACTTAAATGTGCCAAATAGTTTCCAGTACCCAGCTCAACGGTAATATCTCCAATAGCAAAAGCAAAAACAAGAACGGCAGCTACTTGAAACATCGCCCCTGCTCCTCTATTCAGATGTTTCATAAAAATATTAAGTGTGAAAATTTTTAAAATTCCAACATAATATATTCCACAAAAAAGAAGTGTAGTAAGAACAGAGTAAAAGATTGCAGTAGTACCGCTACCTTTTAACATATTACCATCACCGCTTAAATAAAGACCAATCGGCATCATTAAAATTAAAACACTAATAGGAAGTATCATTCTAAGAGGGGCAGGATTGATACCCTCATCTGTTTTAAGACTCATCACCTCTTCATCAACAATTGGATTTGCACCATCACGAATAAGTTTCCCTTCTTTTAATGCTCTTATCTCAGCTGTATTCATAGCTCCAAAATCTTTATCTTTATAAACTATTATAAAAACCACAATCAAAGTAACTATTGAATAAAAATTAAAAGGAATCGATTGAATTAAAAGATATACGGCATCACCACTAATTACCCCGGCACTAATTTGAGTTGTAATCAATCCTATTAAAAGTGCACCCCAAGCATTTAGCGGTATTAAAGAACAAACAGGAGCTGATGTTGAATCACACACATACGCCAGTTTTTCTCTGGAAACTTTAAATTTATCAGTTAATGGGCGGCTTACTGTTCCTGCAATTAAAGCTGTGATTGATGACTCTACAAAAATTATAAGACCAATTATATATGTAAGAAAAAGTGCTGAACGCTTACTTTTTATAATCTTTTTTTTCCGGCTGATATACTCAATAAACCCCTCCACTCCTCCAGAAGCTGAAATCAAAACTATAACTGAACCAACCAAAAGTGCAAATACAATTGTTTTAGCAACCCAAACCTCACCTAGTATTGTGACTGAACGCTCTACAGAACCAATAACCGCACCGCTTATTGAGTATCCGCTTATAATAAAATCACCCATAACAATCCCAGCATATAGTGCAATAAAAACCTGTCTGGTTGTAAGTGCAAAAATAATTGCTATTAGTGGCGGTAAGATTGATAAAAAACCATATTCATTCATAACTTTATTATACTACAATTTTGTATTAATATGCTATTTGATATGATAATACAATTAAAATAGGAGAAATTGATGAGTAGGCTTTTCATTGGAACTTTTGCAACACTTGAAAATTATGAATTGCTCAAATATGAACTGGAACCATTTTTTGAAGGCAGATGGGTCAAAGAAAAAAATCTGCATATAACATTCAAATTTTTAGGTGAAGTGCAAGATGTCAATTTGATTATAGAAAAACTAAAAAATATAAGTTATCCTAAGAAACAGACCATCATATTCAAACGGTTTAGACTCTTAAATAAGAAGACACTAGTCTTGCGGAGTTCTAACAAAACTCTTTATAAATTACAAAATATAATTGAAGAATATCTACAAGATGACTTTAAAAAAGAGGAAGATTTTAAACCGCATATTACACTTATGCGAATAAAAAAAATTAAAGATGATTCATATAAAGAGAAATTTAAAACACTTGAAGCAAGTGCCATTATAAAATTAAAGATATGTTTAGTGCAAAGTGAATTGGGTGTTGGTGGTGCAAAGTATAAAATAATTAGAGAATTTTAATCTTAATGTAAGTTGATTTAATCTACCATAAAATAAACTAAAAAAGGATAAAGAATGATTGAGAAAAGAAAAGTTAAGAAGTATGTTAGAAGAGAGATGAAAAATATGCTGAAAAAAGAATTAAAACAAGAGATAAAGAAAGCTATTAAACTTTATAAGAAAAAAGAGAAAGCTCAAAAGAAAAATACTTAACAAAGGAAGAGATACTTTTTATAAGGTTAAAAGCATAGCAAAGGAATAAAATGGAATGGCAATTTTATACTCACCTAGTGATATATGTTGGAGGAGTTCTAATTATTATTGCTGTGCTAAATATGCTTTTACAGCGCCGAACTCCCACAAGCATAACCGCTTGGCTGCTAGCTATGTTTATAGTTCCTTTTTTTGCACTGCCTCTTTATTTTATAATAGGTATTAGAAAGCGCAAGAATTTCCCTAAAAAAACGATAGTTACATTACAAAAAAGTCAAGAAATCCCAATAAATAAAGCTAACCCTATTGATTTATTGTTAAGAAAAAACAATATCCCCGGAACTACAGAAGGCAATAAATTTATACTTTTCACTGATAGTATCAAAGCCTATAATATACTTATGTTGTATATAAAAGAAGCCAAAGAATCAATATCAATCAGTATGTATATTTTGTCAAATGACAAGGTTTCAAAATCTATTATAGATGCTTTGACTTTAAAAGCAAAAGAAGGTGTAAGGGTGCGGATTTTAATAGATAGTGTTGGATCATTTTTTCTTTATTTTAATCAAATTTATTTGCGGAAATTAAAAAAAGCCGGTGGAAGTGTCAGTTTTTTTATGCCGATTTTTAAACAGCCTTTACAAAATTATATCAATCTTAGAAATCATCGAAAGATTTTAATTTTTGATGATCAAAAGGTATTGTCAGGGGGGATGAATATTTCAAGAAAATATATGGGACCGGACTTTTATGAAAAGAGATGGCAAGATCTGTTTTTTAGTATAGAGGGTGCTGCAGTATATCACTACAAACAAGTTTTTGAGCAGGATTGGGCGTATGCCACAGATACATCACCAAAAGAGGTTGTAAAAGAGGTTAAGGTAAATATTTCCGGAGATGGTATACAAGTAGTTCCTTCTGGTCCTGATATTAAAAATGATGCTCTTTATGAAGCGTTGATAGGTATGATTCACATGGCCAAAGAGAGGGTATGGATAGTTACTCCATATTTTGTTCCAGATAATAATTTACTTCAAGCGTTAATTATTGCAAATCATAAAGGGGTAGATGTTAAATTGATAACACCAAAAGAATCTAACCATATTATTGTTGATCTGTGCAGAAGCAGCTATATGAGGGAGCTTGAAGAAAAAGGGATAGATGTGATGTTGTATAAGGGAAATATGCTTCATGCCAAAGCGATTCTATTTGATAATATTGGCGTAATGGTAGGATCTGCCAATATTGACAACCGCAGTCTATTTTTAAATTATGAGATAGTAAATTTTGTTTATTCTAAAGAGGTTATTAAAGATATTGAGAGTTGGATGCAGACTTTACTTTTAAAATCTACAAGAACGATGGATAAAGCAAAATATTTGCGTAGAATAGGCGAAAATTTGATGAAAATTTTTGCGCCGCTGGTTTAGCTCAGGATATTTTTTATGTTTGTACCTAAAACTTCATTATTTCATTCACATAATTTGGCTAAAAAAGAGCATTTGCCAAAAATGTTTGGACTTTTTTGCTGGAATGTATATAAACAAACTTTAAATAAAAAGTTTGAGCCTTTGATGGTAAAACTTTTACAGGAAAATCCAGCTGATCTTATTTTACTTCAAGAGGTTAAAATAAACAAGGATAAACAACATTATTTAATCCCAAACTACCCTTATGTATGTGCTCCTAATCTCGAAACAAAAAAGAATTATTATGGAGTATTAAATGCATCTGATGTAAAAATAACAGAAGCTAATGCAATTCTAAGTAAAATAAAAGAACCTTTTTTTAAAACACATAAAAGTACATTGGTAAATTTATATAAACTGGATAATCAAAAAACTCTTTTAGTTGTGAATATTCATGCTATTAATTTTAGAACCAATAATCATTACAGTAAAGAGCTTCATGAACTTTTTGATCTGCTTCTAGAATATAAAGGTCCTATGATTGTAGCAGGTGATTTTAATAACTGGAATCGTTCCCGCACAATATTGCTGCAAAGACTTGTGGTTAATCTAAAACTTCGAGCCGTGGCACTTGATATTTTTCATCAAAAGAGGATTAAGTCAGTTTTTGGATACTCAATTGACAATATTTTTTATCGTGGCTTGCATTTGATTGAGGCAAAAACTATCAATACTGGAAGATTTTCAGACCATACACCTCTCTATGCTAAATTTACATCTAAATAGATATTTAGTTATATTATATCTTTATAGCTGTTTCTTATCTCCAAAAACTTATCAAGATTTCCAATAAACAGGTCTATTAAATGTGGATCAAAATGTTTAGCTCTTTCCTCTTTTAGCATATTTAGTATTTTCTCTAACTCCCATGCTGTTTTATAACATCTATGGCTGCCTAACGCATCAAAAACATCTGCTAGTGCCGTTATTCTTCCTACTAGTGGAATTTCTTGAGCAATCAATCCTTTTGGATATCCGCTTCCGTCATATTTTTCATGATGTGTCAAGGCTACAGTTGCCGCAAGTTTTAAAATCTCCCTGTTTGAGTTTTTAAGCATCTCGTATCCCATTTCAGAATGTGTCTGCATAATTGTCCATTCTTCAGAAGTTAGTTTCCCCGGTTTATTCAGTATATGATCAGGAATACCGACTTTTCCTATATCGTGCATTGGGCTGGCCATTTTTAATAACTCTGCATCATCTTCATTTGCACCGCTTAATAGATATAAAAGTTTTGAATATTCAGCTACTCTTTTTACATGATGTCCTGTTTCCCGACTTCTTGTTTCCCCGATAGCTCCCATAGTAAAAACAACATCTTTTTGTGTATCTATAATTTCCTGCTCAAGTTCTTTTGATTGTGTAATATCCGTAATGGTTCCTACAATAATCAGAGGATCTCCCTTTTTATCATATTTAGTAACTTCAGCACTTGATTTGGTAAATATCTCAGTATTATCTGTGAGAATTAAACGATACTCAAAGAATACAATCTTTTTTGAAGATATTGCCATATCCATATTCTTTTTAACAATTTGTACATCATCAGGATGTACAAACTTCATAAAAGAATCTATAGTTGGTTTAAATGTTTCTTTATCTACTTGTAAAAGTTTATAATGTTCATCCGACCAAATAATTACATTTTTTTCAATATGATACTCATAACTACCGGATTTAGTACTTTCCTGTGCTCTGTTTAATCTTTTTTCAGATTCTATAAGTTCGCGCAGCATGGCAACAGAGAAAAAGATAATTACTAAAATAGCAACCACTATAATGACCTGAGCTATTAGCCCAATAGATAAAGTATTAGTTTGATTGTTTATAAAAATATCTAAATCATCTGCAATTTTATTTTCAATTTCTTTTAGTGAATTAATTCTAAGTGTTGACTGTTTAAACCAGAGTGATTGAGAACCGTATATATTTGTTGTTAAGTCATGTAATGCTTTTATAGCAGGTTTATCATCAACTTTGACTATTTTATCCAATACATGGATATCAGTACCGGTTTGATAAGCTATCTTTACTTTTTGGACACCTTCAATATACTGTGTAAATACTTCTTTGATAATATTTAATTTATCTATCTCTTCTAAAGTTATATTTTCAAACATTTTATATTGATGAATATTATCAATCAATTGAACATATTGTTTTTTCACATCTGCGGCATATTTCTCTTCACCACGTATAACATAGTTTTTAAAGTTGTGGATAAGTCCTCCATATCCCACCATCTCTTTAATAAATGACAAAATTTCATTTTTTTTATTTTTTACATATATGATATTTCGACTTTTTTCCACCTCTTTAAAACTTTTTGCAGCCATTTTACTATTAAGCAGATCAATATGTTCCTGAATGGCGGTATCTTTGAAATATTCTATATATATTCTTTGAGCAGAAACCAGTACTCCAAATTTATAAAATTCTTCATTTGATAATTTGCCTTTGCCGAATACTTTGTTAATAAGCGCTCTCTCAATTCCCGCTTTTTCTTTTGTATTTATAAGTGTAAGATATGATTGTGTTAAAGTTGTAAGTTTCCCATCATAACTTAACGTTGCAATCTGCTCGATCAATATTAATAAAATATTTATACTACTCGTATAGTAATTAACAGTTTCATAAATCGGCAACTTATAATTGTCAATATCCGCCCTGTGTATATCTATAAGATCTAAAACTTCTAAAAATTGTTTTTTTGGTTTTTCAAAAGGAAATGTATATTTATCGTGATCAAAGTTATTTAGGAATATTCTGAACTGTTCTATTTTTTTATCCGTATTTTTTCTTTGTAACTTTAGCTCTAAAGAGAAAGATTTACCTTTAGATGCCATGAAACCACTACTGTAACCTCTCTCTTTTTGTAGTTCATGTATCAGGTTGCTTGATATTATACTAAATTTAAGATATTCACTGATTTTATTTAAATCATTTTTTTCTTGAAACTTATTAAAACCGGAATATATAGAGAAAATCAGTAAAATAATTAACGGTAATACAAAGATTTTTGGTATTTTCTTTTTTAGTTTTATTATTTTCATATCATATTTCCATATAGTTTTAATGTTTAACTTTTATTAAAAGTTTTCCCATTCATCATCACGGGCACTTGAATGAACTTTCTTTTTTGCCGGAACTTTTCTATCTTTTATACTTCTTTCAATAGATCTTTTTTCTTTACCTTGATAATTTACATTAACTGTTTTATTTCTAAACTTTTCTCTTCGCGATAAACTTTCATTTTGACAATGGTCTGCTTTAACTACATTTAAGTGGTCAAATACATTTGTAATATTTTCTTCAATCTCATGCGATATCTCTTTTAATATCTCATTTACGGCTTTTTTGCTATCGTTATCTATATAGTTTTGAACTCCACCATGAACTTTTTCATGAACTGCTTTTAATGCACTCCAGTTAGAACTTTGTGTAAATGAATTGCCATTTTTTTCTTGCTCATCAATCCATTTACCAAGAGCACATTCATGATGGTTTACAACTTTCCAAGAGTTGTTTTGACCAAGTTTGGCAAAGTTTGTCTCTTTAAAGTTTATATGATCATTTTTTAATTTCGCAGTTAAATATACCAAATCTATATCACAAACCTGTTTTCTTGCTTCTTCTTTATATTCTGCTCTATTTGCAGCTTCCACTAAAGAAGTCGCAAGTTTTGAAACATCATCTGATAAAGTATTTATATTTGAAGCTTCATTTGCATTTTGCTGAGTAGCTTGGTCTAGACTTGTAACTGCATCATTTATCTGAGAGATAGCCTGTTCTTGCTCTTTACTTGAATTTGCTACATCATCGATAAGTTCTATTGTTTTAGAGATGTTGTCATTTAATTCATTATATCCCTCTATCATATTATCAGCAATAGATTTACCGGCATTTGCTTTTTGTGTAGCACTTTGTACTAAAGATTTAATCTCATTGGCTGCATCTGCACTTCTTGTCGCTAAGTTTCTAACCTCTTGAGCAACTACGGCAAATCCTTTACCCGCTTCCCCGGCTGTTGCTGCTTCAACTGCTGCATTTAAAGAAAGAATATTTGTTTGAAAAGCAATTTGGTCAATTACACCAATAGCATCATTGATGGCATTTACCTGCACATCAATCTCTTCCATTGAAGTTGCGGTTTGAGTTGCCAGATCTTGACCCGCTTGAACCGAATTGGTTACTGTATTTGCATATTGCGACATTTGAGCTACATTGTCTGCATTATTAACTATATTGCTTGTTATTTCTTCTAACGCTGCTGCAGTCTCTTCAAGGTTTGCTGCTTGTTCATTACTCGCTTGAGATAAATTAGCAGAAGCTTCTGATAAGATTTTTGTATCATCGTTTAGCTTATCACCACTGTTCATAATCATTGCAAGAAGTTCTGATACATTATTTCCTATTAGTTTAACACTTGATGAAATCGTACCAAATGATCCGTTTAAATCATTATTTTGTGGTATTTTATAGTTAAACTTTGATTGCCCGTAAGCGATTAATGCATCATTTATCACTTTCATTTGGGTAAATGTACTACTATTCATCTCGTTAATTTTGTTTTTAAGTATCTCTAATAAAGGATTTATTGTAGTTCCTTTTATACTATACATATAAAAACCATTTGTAACTTTTGCAATAACATCATCAATTTCTGCTATTAATGCCTGATCTTGTTCTATAAGATCTTTTGTAGAGGCTATATTTTTATTTATTACCCTTGACATCTGCCCTATCTCATCGGTTGAAGTAATATTTATCTCTTGAACTTCATTAGATGTTTTATTAAGATAATTAAAGAATCCTAATAAACCATTTTGTAATTTATCTAAATTTTCAAGTATTTTAAACGCTATCATTCTTGCTAAAAATAATGTAAGTAAAATTGCAAAAAGACTTATTGCTAAGTAAAAAATAAAATTATTTTGAGCTTTATTGTATGTAGTTGTAATTGCATCAACTAACTCTTTTGCTAAAAAGTTTTCTACATTTTTTAAAAGGTTGATTTTTTTGGTAATTGTAGTGAACCAATATTTTGAGTCTATTCCAAAATCAGCTTCACCTTTTGCCCCAAGAGCAATTTTTCTCATTTTATTTACTTCGCTTACTGCCTCACCTTGTAAAGTTTTGTTATAAAAATTTCTAGATGTATCATTTGCAAACTTTTTGTAAGCATCTAAATATGAAGTTTGTTGAGCAATAAGATTTGTAAATTTTACTTTCATACCAGTCCCAAAATTATCTCTTGCAAATGTATTTGCTCCAACTGCTCTTTCTATTCCAGCTCGCTCTTTTGCTAATAAAAAACTAATATACGATGAAAGTTGTGCTGTGATCTTTGCATCATCAGACTGTTTTACAACACTTGCGATTACATTTAAAAACAATCCATTCATTTTTGTGTAATAGCCTATAGCAGTCCCAGCTTTTATTGATAACGCGCTAACTTTAGTTCTTATATCATTAACTCTTTTTAATTGAGCAAGTGCTAATTGTAGATTTTGGCTAAACTCTTTTCCATAATTTGTAGAATCAAAATTATTCAAATATGAATGCATCTCTTGTGCTTTTGTTGAAGCTAATTTTCTTTGAGCTATTATCTCAGTTTGAAACTTCTTACCTTTTCCTCCAAGAAAACCTGCGGTGAAACCTCTCTCTTTTTGAGTTTCATGTACCAAAGCACCTATTTTTGTTGAAAGTACAATCACATTTTCAAGTTTTGTTAAATTCTGAGTTTTGTTATACGATTCAAAAATTACCGTAGTTGATAAAAAAATCACAACAATTAATGGGATAACCATAATCATTATAAGTTTTTGTTTTATAGACATGTTTTTAAGCAATGTTAATCCTTTATCATCTTGTTTATTAAATATTATTTATAAATTGAACGCGCAAGATTACCAAAATTAATCTTAATAAATATTAAACAAATTTGTCACAATTTTGTCATATTAATGATAATGCTAACTTGCTTTATGAGAGTGTATAATAAAAATATGGTAAAACTGTGTTGCAGATTAATAGATTAGGAAATATGATTAAAATATTAATGTATCAATAACAATTAAAATAAAAAATAAAATTCCCAAGTATCCATTTATAGTAAAAAAAGCACGGTCTATTTTTGTGAAATCTTTATTTACAATGATGTGTTCAAATGTCAGCATAACAACACTTGCTAATATTGCTATGTATCCAAATATTCCTAAATTAGCTTCTATTATAAATAATAGCCAGAATATTATAGTAAGAAAATGTAAAATTTGTGAAAAGAACATAGTCTTTTTTGCACCAAATTTTGAAGGCACTGAGTGAAGTCCCAGCTTTTTATCCACTTCTATATCTTGTAATGAATAAAGTAAATCAAATCCAGCAACCCAAAACATAACACCACAACTTAAATATATAGACCATAAAGTGATAGTTTCACTTACAGCAACTACTCCTGCAATTGGAGCTAGTCCTAATGAAATTCCTAAAATGATATGTGCTAAATATGAGAATCTTTTAAAATATGAGTAACTTCCTATTATTATTAAAATAGGAATTGATAAATACAGTGCTAAAGTATTTACAAAATATGCGATTATTATAAATCCAAGAGCATTGGTTATAGTAAAGATTAACATTTGAGTTGTATTGATTCTTCCATCTACACTTGGGCGATTTATTGTACGAGGATTAAGTGCATCGATATCACGATCTAGATATCTGTTAAATCCCATTGCAAAGTTTCTAGCAGTTAAGGCTGCCATAGTTCCTAAAAATAAAAGCTGCCATCCAAACCAACCATCTGCAGCTACAACCATAGCTATAAAAATGAAAGGAAGCGAAAATATTGAGTGTTTGAACATTACAAGTTCGTTAAAATCGTTTAAAAGTTTTAATAGTTTATTTTGCATAGCAATTCCCTTTAGTCATCATAAGGCGAATTCTACTATAATTTTATTTAATATAGAGGTACGAATGAAACAAATAGCAATTATAGCGCCAACAGCATCAGGTAAATCTGCTCTTTCAATAGAAATTGCGCACAAAACGAATTCTGTAATACTTTCTCTTGACAGTTTATCTGTTTATAAAGAGATTGATATAGCATCTGCAAAGCCTACTATAGAAGAGCGGGATGGTATTAAACATTTTGGAATTGATGAAGTTTATCCTAATGAAGCTTTTGATGTAATTGAGTTTATTGCGCTTTATATAAAAGCAAAACAATATGCTATGAAAAATGAAAAGAATTTAATTATAGTTGGTGGTACGGGATTTTATTTAAAAGCTTTGATTGATGGAATATCATCAATACCAAATATCTCTGTTCAAACAAAACAGTGGGTTGAATCACAATTAAAAGATTTGAAAAAAGCTTATGAATTTATCTCAAATATTGATAAAGAGTATATGAAGAATATTGCTTCAACAGATAAATATAGAATAGAAAGGGCATTGTTAATATATAAACAATCTTCACAAACACCAAGTGTTTATTTTAAATTAAATCCACCAAAACCGGTTATAGTTGATATTGATATTTATGAGATAGAGTGGTTGGTTGAGGATTTGCGAAAAAGAATAGCACAAAGAACTAAAATAATGTTAAATGACGGTGTGATTGATGAAGTTATATATTTAGAAAAGAAATATACAAGAAAGCCTTCGTGCATGAATACAATAGGCATTTGTGAAACTTTGGAATATCTTGATGGTAAGGTATCCAAAAAAGAATTAGAAGAAAAAATTACTACTAATACTGCCAGATTAGCTAAGCGTCAACGTACCTTTAACAATGGTCAGTTTAGAAATATTATAAAAGGTGATTTGAATTTTTTAAAAAAAGCTATCTTAAATAGCTTTCTTTGATACTATAATGCCGTCATTGTCAGCATATAAAGTTTCTCCAACTTTAAAAGTAACACTTCCAAAATTTAATTCAATATTTTGATTTGCTTGAGCTTTTTTTGTACTTTTAAGTGGATAAGTTCCAAGAGCAAATAGTCCAACTGGTATTTGTGAAGTTTCGTGTGTATCTCTTACATAACCATTTATAACTATCCCCGCCCAGCCGTTTTCATAGGCAAATTTCATTAAATTTTCACCTACAACAGCACAATAATCACCTTTAACATCAACAACGCAAATTCTGCCCTCACCTTTTTCATCTCTTAAAAGTTCTACAAGTGCTTTATTGTCTTCAAAAAGTTCTATAGTATAAATTGCACCGTGGCACATAGAGATACCACCATAAGATTTGTAAAGTGGGTCTAAAACTTGAATTTGATCGTTGTATTTATCGCAAATATCTGCTGTGTATGATTTCATTGTATCTCCATATTTTTTATATTTATTGGCGATTGTATCTAAAATTAGATTTAAAACAATTTTTGGATATAATCGCGACAATAATATTAAGAGGTTTTAAATTTTGATGAAAATTGTTACAGGTGTGGTGGGCAATGATATACATGTCGTTGCAAACAGGCTAATAGATATATCTTTACAGAGTCGTGGTTTTGAAGTATTTAATTTAGGTGTTAATACTTATCTTGAAGAGTTTATTGATGCAGTGGTTGAAACAGATGCTGATATTCTTCTTATCTCATCTTTAAACGGTGAAGCTGAAGGTTGGTGCAGGGATTTGCTTTTTATGAAACAAAAATATGATTTAAGCAAAGTTATTTTTGTAATAGGTGGAAACCTAAGTGTTGGTGAAGCTCATACGGATGAAATAGTACCAAAATATAAAGAATACGGTTTTGATTTAGTATTTCATCAAGTGGATTTAATAGATGGTCTAAATGAGATTGAAGAATTTATAAGGATGCGAAAATGAGTTTGCTTCAAAGAGATAGAGAGATAATTTTATCAAACGAATATATAGATAACTTTGATTTTGCAGAGGTGGAAGAGTTTGTAAAAGGTGCATCAAAAGATCTTTTTATATCTCATAAATTTAAAAATAACAAGGGTAAAACTTTAGTTCAGCCTCGTGGAGGATTTCCAACTTACGAGAAAATGTTTTCCCTATATGAACAGTTTACAACAGCTGGTGTTGATGTATTACCTTTAACTATTGATTCTCACACCAGGCTTAATGATTATGGCAGTGCTGCTAAGATGTTAAGACTTAGTGAAGAGAGCGAAACTGATATGTTAAACGGGTATCCTTTAATTAATCATGGATATAGAACTTCAAGAAAAATGATGACACATTTCAATACTCCTATTAGTTTAAGACACGGAACACCAGATGCCAGACTTTTGGTTGATGTTGCGATTGCTTCAGGTATTTTTGAGATTGAAGGTGGACCAATCACATATTTACTACCCTACTCTAAAAACTTTCCGCTTGATAAGGCATTTTTATATTGGAAACATGTTGAGAGGGTTTGTGCCAAATATTCAACTTTAAATGAACCGATTAATCGTGAATCTTTTGGGCCATTAACGGCAACTTTAGTACCACCTGCAATTACAATAGTTATTCAAATAGCAGAGATGTTACTATCACTTGAAGAGGGAGTTAAATCTTTTTCAGTTAGTTTTTCTCAAACTGGTTCAGTTAATCAAGATATAGTAACTGCTGCGGTTTTACGAAAATCTGCAAAAAAATATGCTGAACAAATTGGATGTGGCGATGCTGCTATAAATCTTGTGTATCATCAATGGATGGGAGCATTTCCACGAAATAAAGAGTTTTCAGAATCTTTGATAAATACAAGTACGGTAATAGCTGCAATGGTTGGAGCTGATAAAATTATCACAAAGACTAGAGCTGAAGCATTTGGAATACCGACAAAAGAGGATAATGGAAGGGCTGTTGCAAATGTTCAATACACTTTAAATATGTTAAAAGGGCTTCCTTACATCGTAGATGAGGAAGAAGAAGAAAATTTAACAAGAGAAGTAGATGAGATATTTGAGGCAATATTTAATGATAAAGCAGATACTTTATGGCGGCAAATATTTAACTCAATCAAAAATGGTATCATAGATGTACCTTTTTCTCCACATATTATAAACAACAATGAAGTGATAACCGTAAGAGATAAAAACAGTAATATCAGAATTTATGACAAAGGAAAACTTCCAATAAGTGAAAGAAGTTTTAAATATGAACGATCAAAATTAGATTTGGGTAATAGTAAAGATAGTATTGTAAATGAGATTATTAGAGATATTGGGGTTATGTTATGAGTAAAATGCTAATAGATGTAGGAAGTACATATTTTAAAGTAAGTGCAAACGGTGAGATTTCGCATTATTTTAGAGATTTTAATAAAGATATTTACGATGATTTAACTTTAAAATGCGGTGACTTAATAAATAAATTTGAAAAAGATAATATTTTTATTTGTTCATCTGCAAATGGTGGATTAAGTACCTTAATTATTGGTGCAACTGAATCATTTAGTTTAAAGTTTGCCAGTAATATCGCTTATAATTCAGGTATAAATATTATAGATAGTGTTTTATATCAAAAAATCCAAGAATATCCAATTCCAAGTGATATTATAGATGTAGTTATAATTGTTGGTGGTATTGATAAGGTAAAAAATATTTTCGATGAGAAACTTTTTTCATATTTGCAAAATTTAGATTATCAAAATATTGTTTATGTAGGTTCTGATTTTCAAAATGATTTTTTAAGTGATAATATTAAAGATTTAAAGCTTTTGGGAAATATTATAAATAATAAACTTCAAATGGAAGAAGATAATTTAAAAGAATATTTAACTAATCTTTACCAAGAGAATATTATAGGTAAAGAGGATATAAAACATCTGTATGATTTAACTGCCAATCAAATCTATTCAACTCCTTATATAGTAAACAGATCATTGCCTTTTATAGATACTAAACTTACCGTTGTTGACCCTTTTATTGTTGTTGATATTGGCGGGGCTACTACTGATATTCACTATAGTAAAGATTTAGTGGATGATAATATTATAACTTCAAATGAATATGACAGACTTGTATTTAAAAAACTTGGTGTTTATAAATCTCGTGATAGTCTAGTGTTTAGTGCAAAAAACAACGAGTTTGTATATGAACTCCTAGCTCATTTAAATACTACAGAAAATATGCTTGATGAAAAAGGTGAGAGTTCAACAAAACTTTTAATGCAACTGTCAATCTTTTTGGTACTTTATAAAGTATCACATCAACATCAGAAATATCTAAATATTAAACTTGATAGTTTAAACAGTGTGGTTTTAACCGGCGGTATAACTAAAGTATTGTCATTTGATGAGATTGAAGATATAGTACAATTCTTTTATAAAAAGATTTTAAATTTTCACACTCACCCTCAAGTTATCGTTGATACCGATTATTCAATTTGGACAATTGGTATGGAAGATAAAGAAATCTAATAGATTTTTTAAGATGAGAGTATTGTCGCTTTAAGATGAGCAAAATATAGCTACAATATATAAAAGTTGGTATTAGTAAGATTAAAATATCACAAATTGACATATTTTGTTTAACAAAATATAAATATACATAAAGCACCATATAAAGACACTTCTAACATTTCAAACTATATACATAATCTTCAAAGTTTGTCCATTTATAGCCCAATTTTGGAACACACAAGTCTTGTCTTTTAACTTATAAAATTATTAAATAACTGATTAGTTAATAGCAACTCTATAAAAAAATTCTAAATTTGCATTTCTAAATAAGATTGAATTTGACTAACTGCCTTTATAGCAATAAATTACCTTTTACAATTCACCAATTAAAATAATAAATTTTATCATTCTCTATTTTTACCTATAATCATAATTTATGATTAAGGAAGACATAGATGAAAGGTAGGTATTATAAGATTATTTTCTAAAAAAATAAAGTGTTTGGAGTTGTTTTATGGGTGAAATATCAGAATTAAAAAAACTTGCAAGTGAACATTACGTATTATTTGTTGAAGATAGTAGAGCTTTACAAGTGAGAATTTTAACATTTTTAGAAAAACTATTATATGATAAAATAGAAGCTGTTAATGTTAACGGCAGAGCATATTTTACAATAACACTTCCAATAAAAAAATAGAGGGGGGATTAGAAGATGATTGATTTTAATATAAAAAAATTACAAAATTTAACCAAAGAATTAAGTATATTGTATGTGGAAGATGAAGAGAAATTGAGAGATCAATATACCAATTTTTTTACAAAGATATTTAAAAGAGTAGATACTGCATGTAACGGTGAGGATGGATTGTTTAAATATAGAGACTTTCATGAACAAGAGAGCAAATATTACGATTTAATCATTAGTGATATAATGATGCCGAAAATGAATGGTATTGAAATGTGCAAAAATATTTTAGAAGAGAATGAACATCAGCAGATATTGATAGTATCGGCATATAATGACTCTAATAAATTGCAAAGCCTTATGGAGCTTGGTATTCACTACTTTATACATAAACCAATGCCGCTTGATAATATGATTAAAGTTATAAATAAAATCTGCAGTTATATAAAAGATCAAAAAGAGCACTATGATAATATTAACGAAATGAATCAGAACCTAAATAGATTGGAAAAAGATTTTAAGCAAGCCGTTAAAGAGAAGAAAAATTTTCAAGAAGATGTCTTTGGTTTATATTCTTTATTGGAAAATTATGCAATCACCTCATTAACAGACAAAGATGGCAGAATACTAGATGTCAACAGAGAGTTTGAGAAAATTTCAGGATACAAAAAAAATGAGATAGTAGGAGAATTTTTTGATAAGATTCGAGATGAGGATATTAGCAAAAAGATTTGGGAGAGCATGAAAAAAGGCGATATCTGCAAATGCGAAATGTACAGTACAAAAAAAGATGAGGAAGGGCATTTTTGGACAGACTTAATTGTAATACCAATGATAAGAAATGAGAAGATATATGGATATAAGTTCATTGAAGAAGATTTCTCAGAACAAAAAAGGATAACTAATCTTTTGCAGGATATTATACATAAAGAAGAAGACTATTTGATACAATATAAAAGTTAAGAAATTATACTCCATAACAGTTTTATAAATTAAGACTTCGTCATGTGGAACAATGAAAGGTGTAGAGTTACTTAAAACCCTTATTTAAAGGGTTATGAATAATGGCAACTCTATGAAAAAACAAGCCCCGCATGATGGTTTAGCATCTTGATTTATACCATCTTCATTATAAGCTTCTAGTGTACCCTTTAGATGTTTTTCAATAATGGTTTTTGACATATAAAGCCCCAAACCTGTACCACTTTTTTCATCTTTTGTAGTAAAATATGGATTAAATATTTTACTAATTATATCTTTAGGTATTCCACCTGCATTATCACATATTTTAATAGATATTGTATCTAACTTATCAATGGGCTGAAAAAACAAATGCAATAGGATTAATAGCCAAAGTTGGTCGATATGGCGGTACTTGCACATAGTGATATAGCTTTTGAATTTGGCATGTGGATTAGTGCTGAGTTTAAAATATACCTTATTAAAGAATTTCAAAGACTAAAAGATAAAGAGCAAGAACAAATAAGTTTTGTATATTCTAATGAAGCTGATATTTTAAATGTTGCATTATTTGGAATGACTGCCAAACAATGGCGAGAAAATAATACAAATAAAAAAGTAGAAAGATATTTATTAGATACAAATAAAAGTATAAAATAAAACTCAAAAGCTAATTATTGTATGATTATAATATAATAAATTTAGAATATAGGATATTTAAATGTCAGTAAATAGTATAAGAAATTTAGTAGAAATAGCCAATGATTTAACACCTGCAAAAATAGCTGTGAAAGATAAAAATGTCAGCTTTACTTATGAAGATGTTTATACTAAGGTAAACCAAATAGCTCAATATCTTACAACTTTAGAACTTGAAGATGGTGCACGAATAGGTATATATTCAAATAAAACTGCGCAAAAAGTTATTGCTATTTTATCTGTGATGTCAACAAAGTATATTTTTGTTCCTATTACAAAATTGCTTAAAGCTGAACAATTACAATATATCATTGATGATTGTGATATTAAATGTATTCTAACAGATGAAAAGAAGTTATCAACTGTGCAAGAAATTTCTTTTGCAGGGACTATTGTAACTGTTGAGTCATGCCATAAAGATATAGTATCTTTTGAAGAGATTTATAAGTGTTATAAAGGTGATTATAGCTGTAGTTTAAACGGTCATGACAATGCTGCTATCACTTATAGTTTTGCTTCATCTGGATTTCCAAAAGGTGTGGTGATTTCACATAGAAATTTTATAGATGGTGCAAGAAGTGTATCAAAATATTTAGATTTAAAAGAAGAAGATACTTTTAGCGGTTTATTGTCATTTAGTTTTGATTATGGTTTAAATCAAATTTTTTGTTCATTTTATAAAAGAGCAACGTTTGTAGTACATAACTTTTTTACGCCAAGTGAATTTTTTACACATCTTATAAAAGATGAAGTGAGTGTTTTAGCTTTAATGCCTATTCATATTACACAAATGTTTGATGAAGATATTCATAGACTTCCAAGCCCACAACAGCTGGATAATGTAAGAATTATTACATCTTCTGGTGGAAATGTAACCGATAAAATGATTCAAAATAGTGAAAAATATTTTATGAAAGCTGATTTTTATTCAATGATTGGGCATACTGAGGCTTTTAGGTCTGCATATTTAGAGCCATCACAACTTAATATTAGACCAAATTCTATTGGAAAAGCAATACCTGATGTTGAACTTTATGTTATAAATAAAGAAGGGTACGAATGTAAACCAAGAGAAGTTGGAGAATTAATTCATCGTGGTGCTGGGATTTATAAAGGTTTTTGGAATTCAAAAGAAGATACTGATCATAGTTTTAAATCTATTGATATTTTAAAAAATGCAATTAAAAATGAAACTGGTTTAGCAAATGAAATAGTCGTTGCAACCGGAGATTTTGTATATAAAGATGAAGAGGGATATTTATACTTTGTTTCAAGACAAGATGATATGATAAAATCAAGTGGATATAGAATAAGCCCTGTTGAGATTGAAAGTGTATTAAGAGATAACTTTTCTAATATCAGTGCTTGTGCTGTATTTGGGATTGAAAATGAAGATATTGAAGAGGAGATTGCTTTAGTTTATACAGGAATTGGTGAAATTCCAAAAAATGAACTAATATTTGAACTTAAAAAACACCTTCCAACATATATGATACCAACTATAATCATTTATAGACAAAGTATGCCAATGAAACAAGATGATAAAAATAAAATAAATAAAGAAATTTTAAAAGATGAAATTATAAAATCAAACAGCTAATACTGTATTGATTTTATCAATTTTATCTTGATTTATTTTTATCTCTAAATCCATAATATAAATATTTTTAAGATTGAACTGCTTTAGTTTGACAAAATCTTTTTGAGTTGTGATTATATTAAAGTTTGGATATTGAGTTTTTAATTGCTCTAAATCTTCATAAGTGAAATAATGGTGGTCTGGATATGAAATAACTTTTATATCTTTTGGTAAAAACTTTAAAAGTCTTTCATATTTTGAAATAGCGGTTAATAAAACTATATTTTGAGGTAGTTCTTCTATCGTTTTATTATCCTTTTTAAAAGTAACTATTCGTTTAAAATCAGTACCGTCTCTTAAAATCATATCAGCAAAAGCATACATCATTTTAGTTTCTCTATAACCACCGCTAGGAAGACAAAATATATTAGTAGGTTCAATCTCCGGTCGTATTAAGATATCAAACTTTTGAAGCTGATGTTTACTATATCCATCATCTAAGAATACTACTTTACAGCCTAATTCTTTAGCTTTTACTACAGCTTTACTTCTATTTTCTGAAACTATAATTGTGGCATTTGGTAATGAATTAGCTAATAGCATTGCCTCATCACCGCTTGTATCAATATCGCATAAGATTTTACCTTTATTTGATACTATATGTAAACCTTTAGATTTTCTGCCATATCCACGAAGTACAACGCACACATCTTTTTTATCTTTTGCCAAAGCAATGGCAACCGGTGTCTTTCCACTGCCGCCAACAATCAAATTACCAATACTAATGACAGGAATACCAAAATAATGTGGTTTTGCAGAAGTTCGTTTAAAAGCTGTAACTACACAATAAAGTACAGTAAGCGGTAACAAAGCAAGTGAGATTAGTCTTTGAAAAACATTAGGAAAGAACAGATACTGCTCAATCCACTTATGTAGATTGCTAGATCCAATCATTTGCTATTTTAATAATTGTAGAACAAATATATTCAACATCTTCATCGCTTAATGATGGATAAATAGGTAAAGATAAAATTTGTCCATAAGTGTTTAATGCATTTGGATATGCAGTAATTTTAAGTTTATATTTTTGTTTATAATATGAAAGTAAATGTAAAGGGATATAATTTAATCCAGTTGAAATTCCTTCCTCTTTTAATGCTCTGGCAAAGCCATCTCTGTTTCTAGATATTTTAATAGTATATTGACTGAAAATAAAATCTTCATCATATTTAGGTAAGCTTATATGTTTTAAACCTTGCAGTTTGTCATTATAAATCTTGGCAATTTCAGCTCTTCTTTCGCAAAATTCATTTGTCTTATAAAATTGAGCTAAATTAAATGCTGCTTCCAAGTCAGTCATATCATATTTATATCCAATATCAACAACATCATAAATATAATCTAAGTTTCCGTAATCATCATAACTAGTTGTAATCGCATGAGTTCTAAGTAGTTTAGCTTTTGTAGCTAACTCTTCATTTGAGGTTACTATAAAACCACTATTATTTAAAGAAGATCGTCCATTTGAATAGTTTGTAGAAAAAATTGTCATATCAGCATTAAGTGAACCAACCATTTTATCTTCATACATACTACCTAAAGCTGTTGTAGCATCTTCTATTAGAGTAATATTATATTTTTTAACTATTTTGTACAATCTGTTTAAATCTGGAGTTTGCCCAGCAACAAAAGAGATAATCGCACCTCTTAATTTTTTAGAATTATTTTCTTCTAGATAATCTTCTAGTTTGTTAAGGTCAATATTATAACCATCTTCTTCTATATCTATAAAAATTGGTTCAGCATCAAAGTGTCTTACTGTTTCAGGTAAAGATGGAAAAGAATTAACACTCATAAGTACCTTATCCGCTCGTTTAAGTTCCATAGCACTCAAAGCTAAATGAATTGCCGCAGTTGCATTACAGGTCGCTATTGCATAGGGAGCTCCTATATATTGTTGAACTTCACTTTCTAACTCTTCAACTTTGCTTGTTTTTTGTACTTTTAGTACTTCTTGAATTTGTGCTAATTCTGTTTCATCTATTGATGGTTTATAAAATGGTATCTCTTTGTTCATCTTTTACCCTTTGAAGTTAATATTTGCAATAGTTGGTAATTTACCTTTAAATGCATTTGCTTTAATTCTGTACTGTAACATATCAATCAGTTCTTTATCAACTCCTGTAGAGACTAATTCATCTTTGCATTTTCCTTCATCTACAAGTTGTTTTAAAACATCATCCATTGTTTTATAAGAATAACCTAATTCCTCTTCATCACTTTGACCTTCCCAAAGGTCTGCTGACGGCGGTTTATTTATAATTGCATCTGTTACACTTAGAAATCGTGCAAACTCAAATTCATCAGATTTATACATTTGTCCTATTGGATTTATTGCACATGCTGTATCTCCATAAAGTGTACCATATCCAAGTAATATTTCACTTTTATTTGAAGTTCCAATTACAAGTGAATTATCTCTAGCACTAATATCATATAAAACCGACATTCTCATTCTAGCACTTAAGTTTCCAATTCTCAATGCCGAAGCATCTTCTGCATTATCAAAATAACCTTTTACCATAGGTGCAATTTCAACTATTTCATATTTGATATTAAATTTCTCACAAAGGACAATAGCATCTTTGGCACTTGCGTCACTTGACATATGCGATGGCATAAGAACAACAGATAAATTATCGCCAAATACTTCTTTACAAAGTACTGCCACAATAGCTGAATCCAATCCCCCGCTAAGACCGACTACCACCCTAGATAATCCGGTTTTTGAAACTTCATCTTTTAAAAAAGTTGTCATTTGATCTTTTATATTTTGCCAATTCATTATTGTCACTCCACATATCCATAAAATAGATTTAATTTATAAATATTATTATACCACACAATATCTTTGATATTTTGATTTATAAAAAAAGAAAGATATTTATGATGAAAATATATAAATTTATTTATTCTTTTTAAGTTCTAAATATTCACTGACTTTCTTATGAATTAAATCAATATGTAATATAAGGTTATAATATTCCCCCATATATGACATAGGAACATTTGTATGTTTTTGAACCTCTATTTTAAGTTGCTCTAAATTTTTTACTGCATCGTTTAATTCATTAATTGAATAGTTATTCATATCAATATCTATTGTATTAAGCTGTTTATACCATTTGTATATTTTTGATCTGATTGTAAAGATATATAAAGGAATTATCCCTTTAAACAATGGAATCATAAGTGTTAATAAAGGAATTAATAAAAGTTTTAATCTATCAATATTAGAAGCAATCCAAAAAGGAAAAATATTTTCCAGCCAAGAATCGCCATATTTTATATATCTAGAGGCTTCGTCATGAATCATTGAATCTAAATGATTAAGATTTGGAAATTGGAATTCTTTTTCAAAGATACCTTTGGCTGAATGTACTTTTTTTGTTTGTTTTAATAATAGTCGGACAAGTTCATCAGGAACATTGGTTGAAGCTACAAGATTTGCTGTCGTTGTTAATAATTGTTTATTTTCAGATGGCAAATTCATATATAAATCAATAGTACCTTCATAAAGTGTAATGGAATTTAGAAATGAATATTTACTATCATAAGCATATGATCTTTTGATATTTAAAAAATTAATATCCGGATTAGCTAATAACTCTTTCACATTATCACTTTTAGCAGAAGATACAATAAACAGTGCATCAATATCACCTTTAATCAGTTTTTCTTTACCCTCGTTTGTAGAGTAATTTAAAATAGTGCTATTTGTATTGTTTAGTTGGTTTATATTTAGGATTATATTGCTTAAGTGTTGTGTCCCGCTGCCAGTGCTCCCTATAGATATTTTTTTACCAATAAGCTGAATTATGTAGTCTATATCGAAACCTTCATTTTTGTAAAAGATCCATAATGGTTCATAATATAAGCTGACAAGAGAAAAAATCTTATTTTTATCTTTAGAATTTATTATACCGCTTTGTACAAAAGCAAAATCTGCTTTTTTGCTTTTTATCAGCTCAATATTTTCTACAGAACCGGCTGTTTGTAATATATTAACTTTTACATTTTCTTTTTCAAGTAATTCTTTATAAAGTAATGCTGTTTTATAGTAGTTTCCATTTTTTCCACCTGTAGCAATGGTTATCTCTTTTTTAATTGGCGGTTCAATGAAAGTAGATGAGAGATAAAATATGATAATAAATACACTTAAAATTGGTAAAATAATCTTGATAAAAATATTATTCATGATATTCCTTTATAAAATAGTACTTATTATAACACACACTATCTAAGATAGTTTCTAAAGCAAATGCAAGCATGTGTGATTTATAAAAAAAAGGTAAGATGAATTAACATCTTACCTTTTTAAATAAATAAAAATTATATTTTTATTTAACCATTGCTACAAGTTCGTCTTTAGAAACTTTGTTGAAGTTCAGATATTTATAAACTTCATCTGTTATCTCTGGTGTAATTTTATTAGCTACGATTTCTAAGTACTCTGCAGCTGTAGGTAGTGCACCTTTTAAAGCAACAACAGCAGCTAACTCAGCAGAACCAAGGTAAACTTGAGAACCTTTTCCTAGTCTATTGTCAAAGTTTCTTGTTGATGTACTAAATACAAAAGCATTAACCGCAACAGAAGCTTGGTTACCCATACATAAACTACATCCAGGGATTTCAGTTCTAGCACCTGCCATACCAAATACAGAGTAGTACCCTTCTTCTTGAAGAGTTTTCTCATCCATTTTAGTTGGAGGACAAATCCAAAGTTTGTTTGCTACAGCACCCTCTCCTCTTAAAATTTCACCAGCAGCTCTAAATAAACCAATGTTAGTCATACAAGAACCAACAAATACTTCATCAATTTCAGTTCTTAGACCTGCATCTGCTATTTCAGTAAGAGTTTTAACATCATCCGGATCATTTGGACAAGCTAAGATTGGCTCTTTAATTTCGTCAAGGTTGATGTTGATAGTTGCTATATATTTAGCATCTTTATCAGCTACCATTAACTCTCCATTTTTAACCCATTCTTTCATCTTATCAGCTCTTCTTTGAAGTGTCGCAGCATCAGAATAACCTTGTGCAATTAACTCTTCAATTAAAACGATGTTTGACTCTAGGTACTCAACTACTGGCTCTCTGTTTAATTTAACAGTACAAGCAGCTGAACTTCTTTCAGCAGAAGCATCAGATAACTCAAATGCTTGCTCACATTTAAGATCTTCAAGTCCCTCTATCTCAATAATAGTTCCAGCAAAGATATTTTTCTTACCTTTTTTCTCAACAGTTAATAAACCATCTTTAAGTGCTTGATGTGGTATTGCATTAACTAAATCTCTAAGTGTAATTCCTGGTTGAATTGTTCCAGAAAATTTAACTTTTACAGAATCAGGAACAGTTAAAGGCATCATACCAGTTACTCCTGCAAATGCAACAAGTCCAGATCCAGCTGGGAACGAAATACCAATAGGGAATCTTGTATGTGAATCAGCACCAGTACCAACAGTATCTGGTAAACAAAGTCTATTTAACCAAGAGTGAATTACACCATCACCTGGTCTAAGAATGAAACCTTTTCTTGATGTCCAGAATTCTGGAAGTGTATGTTGAAGTATAATATCTGCTGGTTTTGGGTAAGCAGCTGTATGACAAAATGATTGCATAACCATATCAGCACCAAAAGAAAGTGCAGCAAGTTCTTTAACTTCATCTCTTGTCATTGGTCCTGTTGTATCTTGAGAACCTACTGTTGTAGCTATTGGCTCACAGTACATACCAGGTTTAACACCATCCATACCACATGCTTTTCCTAACATTTTTTGAGCTAGTGTATATCCAGAACCATCATCAACTGGCTGCTCAGGTACTAAGAAAATATCTCCAGCATCCATACCTAAAGCTTCTCTAGCTTTTGCAGTTAAACCTTTACCGATAATTAATGGAATTCTTCCTCCTGCTCTCATCTCATCTGGCAATGTATTTGGAGAGATTTTAAATTCAGAAACAACTGAACCATTTTTCTCAATAACACCAGCATAAGGTTTAACAGTAATAACATCACCAGTTTCTAAATCTCCAACAGGAGCTTGGATAGGGATACAACCTGAATCTTCTGCAGTATTAAAGAAAATTGGAGCAATAATATCACCAATAACAATACCACCAGTTCTTTTGTTTGGAATACCATCAATATCAACACCCATGTGCCATTGAACAGAGTTGATTCCTGATTTTCTTGATGAACCAGTACCTACAACATCACCAACATATGCTAAAGGGTTACCTTTTGCTTTTAACTCTTCCATTGTTGGAAGTGGATTGTCCATTCTATTTACTAGGAATGAATTTGCATGTAAAGGGATATCTGCTCTTGTAAATGCTTCAGAAGCTGGAGATAAATCATCAGTATTTGTTTCACCTGGAATTTTATATACAGTTACTGTAATCTCTTCTGCCATTGCATCTTTGTTTGTGAACCACTCAGCATTTGCCCAAGATTCAACTACACCTTTAGCATGTGCATTACCTTCATCCATTAATGTTTTAACATCATTAAATGAATCATATACAAGTAAAGTATTTTTAAGTTGAGTAGCAGCTACTTCAGCGATATCTTCAATTTTAAGTGCTTCAACTAATGGAGTAACATTAAATCCACCAAGCATTTTTCCTAAAATCTCACAAGCTTTTGCTGGAGATATAGAATCACAAGATACATTACCTTGAACTACATCATTTAAAAATGCTGCTTTTACATATGCTGCATCATCAACACCAGCTGGGATTTTGTTTTCAAATAGATTTAAAACATAATCTGATTCAACGATTGGTGAAGCTTTTAATAATTCAACTAGCTCTGCAACTTGCTCTGCTGTTAAAGCTAATGGTGGAACACCAAGCTTTGCTCTTTCTTCTGTATGTGCCGTATAATTTGCAACTAAACTCATAAATAAGTCCTTTTAATAAATTTTATTTTCAAGAAGTATTATACTAAAAGGTTACAAAAATAAACAAAACTTTTAAATAGTTGTTTTTTAGTTTAAAATTGTGTTTAGAATAGTTACAATTTTTTAAAATAGTAAGATATTGTAAATAAAATTAACACCACCAATGCAATTCCATAAGTTTTAAATTGCTCTGTATATGTATAAACTAATTCACCTAACAAAAAGCTGACAATACCAACAATCAAAGTCCAAAGTATTGTTGCAAATACATTAAAAAACATAAATTTCTTGGCATCATATTTTGTTAAACCCATTGCAAGAGGTATTAATGTTTTAATACCATAAACATATTTTTGTAAAAATACTACTATTGAACCATATTTTCTCATCATTAAATGTGCCAAAGCAATTTTTCTTTGATGTTTACCCATCATTTGTTTTGCATAAGCTTTATTGTTTCGTGCAAGTAAAAATAAAAATTGATCACCAATAAAGTTTGCTGACCCCGCTACAATTAATGTGATATAAATATTAAGTTCACCGGCATATGATAATACTCCGGCAACTGCTAAAGCTAAAAACCCACCGCCAAATGAGTATAAAAACAGAATAATATATCCCCAGTCTCTTATTAAATCTTCCATTATAAAGTTAATCCTAAAGTTTTTTATGGATTTTATCTAAATTTTGTTATACTTTACATTATGATTATAGGAACTGCCACAGTAACAGAATCAGCAATATATGTTAAATTATCACAAAAGTATGCGGAACTTTACTCGCATGATAAAAATCAACAGCAAGAAGAAGTGCTAACTCAAAAACAAGATTATATTGATATTACCAGCAGTAAGTATGAAAAGAATGACTATGAAAGAGTACTTGAAAAATTTAAAAGTATGGATTCTAATACTAGAAGTCATGAGCAAGCACATGCCTCATTAGCTAATACAACCACTCCAATTCAATATAATTATCAAATGGGACCAGATGGTAAAATGTATGCTACTGGTGGTCATGTAAGGCTTGATACCAGTATGCCGGATGACCCAAAAGCGGCATCTGTAAAATTAGACCAAATTAAAAGGTCGGCAACCGCAAATGGTGATATGAGCAGTGCTGACGGAAGTATCGCCATTGGTGCAAATTTGATGAAAATGAGACTTCAACTAGAAGAAGACAATAGTCAGCAAGTTTAACTTATATTGAAAAACTCAAATGCTTCTAGTTGATCTTCATTTAATTCGTCAGGTTTGTTTGCATTAATCTGTTCAATTATAAACTTTTTAACTTTAACTCTTACATCTTCAATATCATCAACCTCTACAAAACCGTTAAAACCCATTGGATGATCATTAAAAGTTAAAGTACCTTCACAATTTTCTTCTATAAAATTTGCAATATCTCTATAAGTAAGAAACTCAAAGGTAGAGGCATGCCAACCCATATCCTCTAGTTCCTTATCGCAGAAAAGATCTATGCCGTCATTTGGATGATCATGGTATAAATAATCATTTCCTTTTGTTTCTATTAATTTTAAAAACTCATCTGGTTTTTCTATTTCATGTTTTTTCATATTTTTCCTATTTATTATATATCAAGTATATCTTTTACTCTTTGTTTATGGAGCTCTTCGTTAGTTGATTTTTTAGTTTTAATAATCCTATCTTTAAGTTTTGTATATTGTGAAACTTGATTATTTGATTCAGTAGAGATAATTGTTGGTGTAATAAAAAATATTAATTCACTTTTACCTTCCCTAAACGCCTTACTTTGGAATAGTTTTCCAATAATCGGTATATCACCTAAAAATGGTATTTTTTCCCAATCTTTTGAATTGGTATTACTAATAAGACCACCTAAAACTATAGTGGCTTGATCCTCAATTATTACATTGGTTTTAATGGATTTTTCTTTTTTTGCAGGCATGCTTCCTACACCATTTGCTGAATCTAAGGTTGAAGAACTGGTATCGATTTCTAAATTTACATACTTACCATTTGTAATCTCTACTACATTAATATTAAGCTCTAATCCATAAGTCACTTCAGAGATTGTTGTTATTGGTTGACCATCCGCCGATACACCTGATGTCTCGATTAATAATGTTCCCCCAGCTAAAAAATTAGATGCTTTATTTTCTAATGTAATTAAAGTTGTTTCATCTAAAATGTTAGCAACATCATTTGTTTTTAGATAATTTAAAGTAAGCCCTGTATTAAAAGAACTACCTAAATTATTTGCTACTGCAGTAATCCCGCCAGATAATGTAACTGCATTTAACATACTTGATGTTATATCAATAGAAGTTGAACCTTTATTATAACCTGTAAATGACCAATTGTTTTTTATTGTTTCACCTTCATTATTATTTATCTCAACAACATACAACTTAAGTCTTACCATCTTATCGGGATGTTCAACTGTCATTAAATCAATAACTTTAGCATTAGGTAAAGCATCTTTTAGTAGAAGTAAAATTTTATTTTTAATTTTATTGTTTTTTACTTTTCCTTTTAATATAACATTATCGTTAATTTGAGTTATTTTTATATCCTTATTAATATCATTAATAAGTAATCTAATATCTCTTATGTCTGATGTAACATTAAAATAGATAAGGTTTGTTGTTTTATCACTAAAAGTAATCAAAGCATTAGCCGTACCGATTTTTTTGGCAAATATTTTGATTTTAGATAATGGATTCTTTTTATCTTCTAAAAAAATTACACTTAATATATCACTTTTACTTAATCTTATATCTGTAATTCTTTTACTAAATTTAAATATTTTATAATTGTCATTTTCTATTGTTATTGTTTTTCCATTAAGATCTTGTTCTTGAATTGTATAATTGTTTTTTTCACTTCCTAATAGTGTTAGTGTAAAAATCAATAAGATTGTTATGATATTTTTCATTATTTTTCCTTTATTATTGTGTACTTAAATCTAAAGTACAGTTTTGATCAGTTGAACTTACTTCATTAAATGCAGTTGCAATAGAATAAATCTTTTCTCCATCTTCTAAAAATTGATTTTTAAAAGTTATATTAGTAGTAAATATGACCTGATACTGTTCTGTTGCCAATGCTGTACAAGTTAAATTAGCATCATATATTGTTGCAAAATAACTACCTTTAAGGCTATTTAAACCAATTACGATATCACTGTCACTTTTTCCAAGTGCTTTCATTCTAACACCATAATTAGCCAATGCATCACATTTATCTTTTGCTTTAATTATATTATAATAATCAATTACAAAATAAAATATTGTCACAAATGATACAAAAAGTACAATCCATAATAAAATTTGGTCAATAACTGCTTTTCTCATAATCTATTTTCCAAGTTTCTTTAAAGCGAATTTTTTACTAATCTCTTTTACTTCTAATGTGTGAACATAATAACCATCACAAGTTTTATACCATTTTTTATTAACTTTTCCATTTTGTGGAATAATATAGTTTCTATATACGATTCTTGCAATTTTATTTCTAATTGTAGGGCCAGTACGTAAATGAACTTTATTTGAGATACCTAATAAAAATAAATTATTGTTTTGACAAAGTTTACTTGCGTCAATTTTAATAGTTTTACTTTTTGTCAATGCAGCATCTTTTTGGTCTGCATAATGAATAGTTGCTTTTAAATTATTGTAACTGTCTCTTGGTTTGTATAGTTTTATCGGATAATTTCTTTTTATCTTTTTACTGCTGCTTTTTTGAATAACTTTCTTTTTAGTTTTTGCTTCTAGTTTTTTAGTTTTTACCATCCAAAGCTGAGCTCCTCTGTTATAATCATCTGTTAATGATAATAAAACTTTATTGTCAATATCCAGTATCAATTCCTGTGCTTTAATTTCAACTTCTTCAGTTACAGTTTTCTTTTTAACTGTTCTTGTTATTTTAACTTTTTTTATCGTTTTATCAGTTTCTTTACCATCTCTGAGAAATCCTATAATTTTAATTTTATTTGCAACATACTGCACAGAATTTGGTGAACCATTGCCTTTTACAAGGGTCGCAGGATATACAGAGATTATATTTATAGTATCACCTTTTTTTAGTGAATAGTTTGGATTTTTAAATAGTCTAAATGCGATATTGTAACTATTGAATTTATAATTATCAATAACTGATGGAGTTTCTTTTTTTATCAGCAACTCTTTTACAAGTTTTTCTTTTCTAAATATATCATTTGTATAGATATTTTCTTTTGTAAACTTACCAATTATTTCTTTTTCCAGTAAAGGAGTTGTTAATACATATTTCTTTGCAATTTGAACTTGCTTAAGATGTTTTTTTTCTATTTTGATATTTTTCTTAATATCTTTTGCTGCAACATATACTATTCGTAATTGATCATTATCGACTAAAGCTTTTTTATTTTGTTTATAAAAATAGAATGCTGCACCAAGTGCTGATAAGAGTAGTGATGATAATACCAGTACAATAATTATTTGTTTATTAAATTTCATTAAATATCCTTTTTTAAAATCCAGTTGCTAAAGCGCCGGCTCGCATTGGAAATACTATAAATGCCCCAACTGCCGGTAAAACAAATATAAATATTACAATCATTAAATACATATTTAAAGTACTTACTTTACCTTTGATTGTATAAAATTTTTCTTGTCTCATCTCTTCTGATTGTGTTGTAAATATATTTTTTACACCAATACCTGTCTCTTCACTTAATATTAAGAAGTCAACAATTTTACCCATTTCCTCACTGTCAACTCTTTTTTTAAGATTTTCATATGCTTGCTTAGTACTATAGTTTGTCATCTCATATTCTAAAATACTAATCTCTTTAAGTAATTCATCATCTACAATATTTTTTGCCTTTGTAGAAACAGTAAAAAAAGCATTTTTAAGACTGCCTCCTGCTTCTAATATAACATTAACAAGATCTAGGAATGTACCTAAATCTTTATTTATTTTTTCTGTTCTTTCACCTTTAGCTATTGATATATATATCTGACCACCAAAAATAATACATATTATACCCACAGCAACACCAATTGCTCCAACTGTCAAGGAGAATAGTAAAGGTAATGCTATCATTAAAATTACTCCAATGAGTGCAAATATAAATCTTGCTTCAGTATATTCTTTCAGAGTAATTCCTGCTTGTATTAAATTAAGATTTAATGTATTTTCGTCTGTTTTCTTAATTTTCTGTTGTTGAGTAACAATACCTGCTACATCAAGTCTTGATAGCAATATAATATTTTTTTGTCTTTGTCTTCTTTGAATTATATAAAAAACTGTAATAGCTAATATGATAAGTGCAGGAGGCCCTAATAAAATAATATACCACATAGTTTACTCCTTTATTTTTGTCATCATATTATTGATAAACAGTCCAAAAGCTACCCAAATAATAATAAAAAACATTTGTAGCTTTCCGTCAGAAGTACCAAAGAAATGTTCATTTAATACACCTTTAAATACACTATCCATCATCATGAAAATACCTATGGTTAAGGCAATAATCATATAAGTACCTATTCTTATTTCTTTTGTAGAAGATGTTATTTCCTGCTTTATTGTCCCTTGGTCATGTAAAGTTTTTCTTAAAGTCTCCAAAGTATTTGAAAATTTACCACCAGATTGTCTACCAATTGAAATTACAAGATAGAATATACGAAGTTCTTTCGACTCAACAAGTTTAAACATTTTTTCAAATGCCCTATCTTCACCAATTATATCTTTTTCTTTTATATATATACCAAAGACCTCTTTTGTAAATTCTGATTTACTTGTAAGAATTGATTTTTTAAATGCTTGCTCAAAACCAACACCACTTTTCATCATGCTTGTAACTTTATCGATAATACTTTTTAACCCAAAATTAAAATCTACTTGCCTATTAGCGATAATCTTACCCAAGACGAGAAAAGGTAAGAATGAAAAAACTAAGACTGATACAACAAGTGCAATTGGAGACTTCATAACAATAAATATAAAAAAACCAACCAAAATACCAAAAGAGATAGATATACCTATAAATACATATTCTGCATATATATTTGGAAAACCGGCAAAATTCAGTTTATCTTTTAGAAAACTGGTTTTTTTATCACTTACGATATGAGTTTTTTTATTCTCTAATATATGTTGTGTTGAGTCTGATAATATATTTATCATAACCTTTTTTTGATTATATTCACTGTATAATTGAAATGTGAAGTATGATAGTGTAACTATTAGTATTGGTATGCAAATTATAAATAAAAGTACCATATTATCTGTAATTATCATCTAATCTACCTTTTTTATCTCATTAAAATGCGGCCATTTATGTAAAACCTGAGGGTCTTTTCTTATAAACTCTTTTAAATGCTCATCTTTCCAGCCACACATTTGTGATGGTAAATCTTTTCTTAATTCATCAATTAACATTTGTTTTGTCATCTCAAAATCAGGATTAAAAATTCTTTTATCGATATCAACACCAAACATATTCATCTGTTCAATTGTTCTGCTTGGACTTGCAAGTACTTGAAATTCACCTTTTGTCTTTTTCATATCAGAGGTATCTCTTTCAAATTTGAAAATATGGTTTAAAGATATTACGCCATTATCTTCCATTCTTTTTTCAACTTCTGATATAGTTATAAGTTTTCTACTACCGTCTGGAAATCTAACTAACTGAATAATTACATCAATAGCAGATACAACCTGAGCTCGTATAAAACCGATACTAGCAGTCGGTCTAGCTTCCAAATACATATTTTCAACCCTAACCAAAGCTTCTTTTGTATTATCCGCATGCACAGTTGTCATGGATCCAGGATGTCCTGTATTCATAGCATTTAGCATAACTACAATTTCAGGTCCTCTACACTCTCCAACAATAATTCTTCTGGGACTAGACCGTAAAGCTGATCTTAATAAAAAGTCAAGCGAAACAGCACCTTTGCCCTCTTCATTTGCCATCCTTGCTTCATAAGAACGAACCAAATGGCATGGCATTTGCGGTTGCATCTCTCTTGTATCTTCTATCACCATCAGTTGTTCATTGTCTTCTATAAACCTGGTAATTGCATTTAAAAAAGTTGTTTTACCGCTTGATGTTCCTCCAGAAACTATAATATTACACTTACCTTTTGATAATTTGATTAAAAAATAAGCCATTTTATAATCCATTTGACCAGATTCTATAAGCATCTCTAATAAAAGTGGTAAATCATTAAACTTTCTTATAGTTATACAGCTTCCGTTATTAGCAGCAATTGGTGGTATTTGAACTTCAACTCTTGAACCATCATTTAGTTTACTTGAAATAATTGGGTGCGCTTCGTCAATTTTTCTATTATTTTGTGCAAGCATTTTATCAATTATCTTTCTCAACTCCTCTTCACTTCTGAATTTCATTGGAGTTTCAATAGTTTTACCGTTATAAATAATATCTACATAATCTTTAGTATTTACTATTACATCATTAAGTCCATCTTTTGCTAGTTCAAATAAAGTTGTTATAATACCTAAACCAATAATATTATTTATAATATACTGTTTAATATCTTCTAAAATATTTTTTTCTAAAATTCTACAATCTGGAAAACTTAAAATAAATTCTGGTAATACATCTTCTAAACTGTCTCTTGTAATTTTCTTGTCTGACTTTAAATTTAATAAAAAATGGTCATTTACTTTTACTGCTATATCCATTAGTTTATCATCAAGATATAGTTGTGAAAATTGTAAAATATCGTTTTGACTTTTTTGTTGAGTTTTTTTAATTTTATTTTTATTTTGGATAATAGAAGGTTCTTCTTCTAAAGCACTGCTTATATTTTCTTCAATCTCTACTTTGTCTTCATGGTCTTTAATAATATCTCTTAAATTTCGCAACTTTTTTCCCTTACTTTAAGAATGATAACCATGAGATTGATTTGGTTTCTTTTTTAATCTCTTTTTTATAAAGTTTTTTAGCTATTAAAATACTTTCTAAAGTTTGAACATAAGTTGATTTTGGATGTGTATCTGTAACTAATTCACAATAATTCCAGCTATGACCCAATATGCTGTATTCATTTGGTAATTTAAAGTTAAAATTTAAATGATCTTCATTGGCCGTATTGAGTATTGAGGTTACATCTGCAACAGAAATAGCATTAGCAGAATCATATCGGCTTACTATAAATGACAATTTATCTTTTAGTCCGGCTCTCTTCATTAAAGAAAAGAATGTCTTTAACTTAGAAATATGTGGTAATGACATCTCTGTCAGTATCCATAATTCATTAGAAATATCATATATAGTAGAGTCTAAAGCAGAGGCATCTGCCTCACCTGTGTCTATAATTATAAAATTAAAGTTTGAACTTACAATTGATATATATTCAAGTAATTTATCAATAAAAACCGGTTGCTCTAAAAACTCACCATCAATATGTTTTTGAATACCGTTTATTGCAAAGAAATTTTCACGAATTTTCACTAATCCATTTTCCAAATTTTTTTCTAAATCAAACTCATTACTATTTACAAGGTCAATGATCGTTTTCTTTGGCAAAGGATTTTTATCTAAAAACAGATTACTAATAGATTTAGTTTTTGATAAATCTATATATAAAATATTTTCCTCAGGGTTTCTTTTTGCTAATAAGTTTGCAATATTCATAGATGCTGTTGTTGTACCAATACCACCGGATATACCGGATAAGGCTATGATTTTATTTTTATTAATATATTTATTGTGAAGTTTATTTTTACTTTCAATAATTATATTTTTTAATTCTTCAGGGGTAAAGTCTTCTTTAGATAAATATTTATAAACATCTAAATGTCCACAAAACAAAGATAAGTCATAGTTATTTGGACCAATTACAATTAAAACTTCATTTAATAATTGTAATATTCCTTCGTCAAGTTTCAATAAAGATATATCTTCTATAGTATAAATTAAAATACTTTTTTTAATTTTTTCTTTTAATATATCAGCAATCGAAGCAACAGAAGTTTCCATTTTAATATTTACATTTAATTGAACATTTAAATTTTCATTGAGTAAATTAGCAAAGTGCTTACTCTTTTCATCTGAAATAATATAAATATCTAAAGTAGATTCTTGTAGTAATAGTTCTTTTCTAATTTTAAATTGTTTTCTTAAAATAACTTTTATTTTTTCTAATAATTTATTTGCTATATCTGTAGAACCTGGATTTTCATTGAAAGTGATCATACCGTAAACAGTGTTACTGTCCTCTATAATTATTGAATAGGCACTGTCTTCCATATTTATTTGGTCAGATTCTTCAGTTAGTTTATTTTGACTATCTACACTAAAATCATAAGTGAAGTTATTCACTTCATAATTATATTCGTAAAAAGAGAGTTTTGTTATATCTGAAAACAATACATAAAACTTTAATACCTCCACTAAATCTTCTTTCCGAATATCTAATTCTTTTTGTTCATTAATATTTATCTGATATGAATCTAATGTCATTTTTACTTTCCTTACTAATATGTTAGTATATCATTTATTTGATAATAATCTAATAATCTAATATTCTAATATAATAGTTTCCTCTTCAGGTATTGTAATATCAAGATCAATTCTAAATAATCCACTTTGAGAACAATCATTATCCTCAGTCCAAGTTATCCAAGTGATACTACTGTCAAATACATCACCTGTTTGATCTTCAAATGCATCTGTCACTAGAGACTCATCAGTACTTTTCAATCCACAATAAATATTTGTCATACTGACTTGTATCAAATTTGATATAACTATATTATCCTTTGTACTGCTGCAATCAATTAATGCTATACTGATACTAAGTGGTTCATCAAATTGTTTTACTTCCAATGCTGATGATAATTGAGAAGCATCATTTTCAATACTATCTAAAGTTGAGTTGACTAAGTATTGTTGTTCATCAACCCTATTAAAATCAGATACTTCATTTTTAAAGTGAGCAAAATCATTTTGTGCCTCATTCCTATCTGGATCATCTGATCTTAAACCATAAAAACCTGTACTTTCATTTGAATCATAAATATCATACGGTTTATATATAAATGATAGACTTTCTCCGGGAAGAAGACTATCCTCCTCTTGTCCGCACTCATTAATCGCAAAAGGCATAAAGTCAGATACTTCATCTAGAATTGGCAGTTCATCCATTGGAGTTAAAATTATATTTGCCTTTGCTTCAATTAAGTCAAAAGTATAACTATCCCATCCTAATAATCGATACCAAAACATATCTTCTTCATAATTCTCTATTTTAGCTACAACATTACTTGGGTCAGATACAAAATCCCAAGTAAACTCAATTCTATCTTTAACTTCAGCTCCTAGTTGTGATTGCTCAATAATTCCCAATGCTATGTTTTGTGCTTCAGCAGTGTCATTATTTTCATTTATATAGTACTTAGATGCACTTAATACTGATGTTTGTACTATTTGTTTTAAGCTAGTAAATTTATTTCTTGTTTTTAATTCATCACTAACTGTTGCAATAAAAACAAAAACTGTAGCTATAAGAAATAAACCAAATAAAATTTGGTCGATAAAAGCTTTTTTCATATTCGGTTTCATAAAAAATCCTCCTATCCTAATGGATTAAACCCATAGTATTGAATAATCTCAGTGATTATTGCAGATATAAACATCACAGGCACCATTGCAACTATTCTTCTTTTCTTTATAATTTGAATATATAATAAAGAAAAAGTTTGTAAAGTACCTGTAACTATTAAAAAAAGTGGAAATAATGTCCATGGAAGATAAAATGATACTATCATTATATACTTTATATCCCCACCGCCTAATATCATTTTTGGATTTAACAGTAATAAAACTATAAACAACAAAAGTACAATTAAAGGTACCACTACTGAACTTATATAGATTTTATCTTCTATTATTCCTGTAAAAAGTAACATTATTAACATTGATAATAATATATTATTTGGAACAATAAACCTTTTGTAATCAGTGTACGATAATAAAAGAGAAAATATATAAAAAGTCGTTAAAAACATTTTGTCTTACAAAGTCCATAAAGGTTTATGGACTTTATATCTAAATAACGATTAACCGTTAGCTTTTAAATCTGTAAGAGTTGTATTCGCATCATCTTTTAAGTCTTGAGTTGTAGAAGTCATCCAAGTACTTAGACCAACAACTGCACCAATACCAACAATAACCAACAATAATGTAACAAGGATTTTATCCATTGCACCTTTTTCACTTTTTAATCTTCTTTTTAAAAATTCTAACATCTTTTTCTCCTTGAGTAAAATTTTGTAAAATTATAAAACTTAAAGAAAATGAATAAAAAAAGTAAGTGGATTGTAAATTGAGCAGCACACAATAAATGTGACTGGTTTAATTGCAACCCGGCTATCTTAATTTAAACAAAGACCCGCAGCTTTCCGTCCTTACTTCACAATAAGTTTGGCCATAAATTTTAACTATGATAATTATCACATAGGTAAACTTAAATATTACTTAGTTTTATAGTTTAGTTGTAAATTTGCCTGCTAATTAGCATAATACCAGAAACATTACTTTTAGGTAGCTTTTTATTTTGCAGTTGTTCCTTGATATAAAAATATTCTTTAACTAGTTTAGTGTTTTGCTGAAGATAATATATATTTGATAAAGATATTAAAAGTAATATAGTATATATAATTTTACTACCTAACCATGAAATATGTTGATTTTGTTTTGGAATATTAACAAAGTAAGTTCTGTTTATTACTATAAATATATAAATTAACAATATGCTTGTCAGCGGCATTATATACAAACCGCTAACCATAGAATGGGTTAATATAGATAAAAATGAAAACATTAAATATGTATGTTTTGTAGTTTGTTTATCTCTATAAATATTCCACAATAATATACAATATCTAATAAATATTGTAGAAACTATAATAAATCCCAGTGTGCCAAATCCTAAAAATATGTATAAAAATAGATTATGAGGATGAAGCGAGCCGGTTACTCCAATAGATTGTGATGAAAAACCAACAGCACTAAATATATGTTTAGTATCAAATATAAGAGATATGATAGTAGAAAATATAAAACCTCTTCCACTACTATTAAATGTTTGAAGATGTGATAAAGATTTAAATTGTGCAGATTCTATAAAAAAGTTGTTTGCCAGATAATATAAAATAAAACTAAATATAGCAATAAATAATAAAAGAATTAATTGTTTTTTTATTTTAGCTGTACTTGTAAAATATATTATAACAGAAGATATGGCAATAGTATAAATTGATCCTCTACTGCCTAAATAAAATAATATATAAAAGTTTATAACTAATATTAAAAGAATTACAACTTTACTAGATTTATTTTTGATAATAATAAAGAAATAAAGTAATAAAGGTATAAATATAGTTTGTAAATGGCTTAAAAATCTTATATTATTAAAAAACAAATCTACGGTATCTTCAAAATTATTTGTAATAGATGAGAAATAATGATATAAAAAAAGAAAACCAAATATAATTATATTAAGAAGAGCAATAGTATATAAAAGTTTGATTATAGAAACTTTGACCACATTTTGATATAGAAATATAACGGTGAATATTATAGTTATATAGGTAATACCAATTAGTATATGTTGATTAAACTCAATGTTTGTGGTTATATATGGTGATAAAAAAGATTGTAAAATTGGTATTAAAAATAGAATAAAAAGTAATTTGTATTTTAAAAGTGTGTTCTTTACTTTGTCAAAATGTAAGATTGTGTAGTATAAAATAAATATGGATAGTAAAATATTAATAGATATCCTGGTTATATTATAATTATATGTATCTAAAATAAAAAGAGTAACTATCATATGATTTAAAAATAAGGTAGTTACTATAATAGGAAAATAAAAATTAAATCTATTTATCAAAATTATTCTTTATCAACGTTTTAATATAAATTCTTATTATTGTCTTGAAGTTTCTTTGCAAGAATAAAAGAGATATCTTTATAATATTGAATCGCCGATTTGGTATCAGAAGTATTATTTTTTTCTATTGTAAACTCAATATTCTCTTCTTGAAGTTTTTGTATTAAAATTTTAGATACATTTTTATAAAACTTTTCATAAACTTTTGCAGGTTGCTTGATATCTTCTTTTATAGTGAACCCAATAGCAATAGCACCATCTACTCCTGCAATACATGTAGCAGTTCTTCCTTCTTTTAAAATAGGTTTCATTTCACCAAGTAATGTAGATTTATGTAAGGTTATGATTTTTCTTAATAGACCATTTTTAGACTTGTTCATGACCTTTACGCTACCGTTGACTATATAATACATATAGTCATCTTTGTCTTCACCTTGAGAAAAAATGATTTCATTTGGCAAAAATCTTTTTAAAATAACATTTTCTAACAATAACTTTATTTCATCGTCTTCCAAATCTTTAAAAAATGTTATTTTTTCTTTTTCTAGCAGAATTTCTTTAATAATATCAGAAAAGGAAGTTCTATAGTTTTCATCGATTAATCTATTTATAAAATTATCTAAACTCATTTGGTCTCCTCTTCTATTGATATAAGTTTTGTTCTAAATTGCTTTACTCATCACTTCATTTAATCTGCTGACAAATGCAACTGGATCTTTGATTTCAATACCCTCTGCCATATTAGCTTGGTCAAGTAAAAGCCATGATACATTCTCTATCATTTTATCATCAGTACAGCCATTTAAGCTTTTTACAATCTCATGGTCTGGGTTGATTTCTAAAATTGGTGCAGATTCTGGAACTTCTTGCCCCATTGATTTCATCATTGCAGCCATTTGAGCCATTGGATCATTCGGATCTTTTACTACACAAGATGGAGAATCACTTAAACGAGAAGTAGTTTTAACTTCCTTAACTGCTTCACCTAAAACACCTGTAATTTTTTCCACAATTGATTTAAATTCTTCTTCAACTTTTTTAGCTTCTTCTTCTGATTGTTCAGTCTTAGGAGCTTCACAAGAAGTTACATCTTTAAGCTGCCAATCTTGATAAGCACCAATGCTAGGTGTAATAACTTCATCAATCTCTTTATCATCTAAAATAAGTACTTCAATATTATTTTTCTTGTAACTTTCTAATAATGGAGAATTTCTTAATACTCTTTCATCTTCACCTACAATATAGAAAATTGCTTTTTGTGAAGACACGGCTCTTTGCTTATAATCAGCTAATGAAGTCATTTTATCTTTATCATTAGTTGATTTGTATCTAACAAGCTCTAAAATAGCATCTTTATTCATATTGTCTTGATAAACACCCTCTTTTAAAGGTCTATTATATTCAGCAATAAAATCAACATATTTTTCTTCATTTTTAGATAACTTTTTAATTTCACTTAAAATCTTTTTAATTGAAGATTGTTTAATATTTGCCATAACTTTATTTTCTTGTAAAAGTTCTCTTGAAACATTTAAAGGTAAATCTTCACTGTCAATAATACCTTTTATAAATCTAAGGTATGTTGGAAGTAATTCTTTCTCATCATCTGTTATAAATACTCTTTTTACATAAAGTTTAACACCAGGTTGAAAATCTACCCGGTACATATCCATTGGAGCTTTTTTAGGGATATAAAATAATGTTGTATATTCACTAACACCCTCAACTTTTGTATGAACATGAGCCATTGGATCACTACTATCGTGAGAGATAGTTTTATAGAACTCATTATAATCATCAGCTTTTAGTTTAGCTTTTGGCTGTCTCCAAAGTGCTGTTGCTTCGTTTGCTTGTTCTCTTTTGTTTTCCATAGATTTTTTAGCTTCTTTACCGGCTTTTTTATCTTCTTCGCTTAACTCTTCAGTTACTTCTTCACTGTAATTTAAGAAAATTGGGAACGGTATATGATTTGAGTATTTTTTAACAATAGTTTCAATTCTATATTTGCTTACAAATTCACTTACTTCATCATCTTTCATTTTAATATAAATTACAGTTCCGCTTTCATCTTTTGTAACTGGATCTAAATCAAAACTACCTGTTCCATCACTTGACCATTTATAAGCTTGATCTTCACCGGCTTTTTTAGAAATTACATCAACTTTATCAGCAACCATAAATACAGAATAGAACCCTACTCCAAATTGACCGATTAAGTTACTGTCTTTTTTAGCATCACCACTCATAGCTTCTACAAATGATTTCGTTCCAGATTTAGCAATAGTACCAATAGAAGAGATTAATTCCTCTTCATTCATCCCTATACCATTGTCAGCAATAGTAATTGATTTATCAGCTTCATCAATTTTAATATTAATTTGAGGAGTTGTTTCAAATCCCTTAAGTTTTTCATCTGTAAGTTTTAAATATTCTAATTTATCAATAGCATCACTTGCATTTGATACAAGTTCTCGTATAAAAATTTCTTTATTTGAATATAAAGAATGAGTCATTAGTTTAAGTAGTTGCCCTACTTCTGTTTGAAATTCATGTTTAGCCATATTTTGTTCCTTTTATTATTGTATTATGTATAAATTTAAGTGGAAATTATATCTAAGAAAATTGAGATTTTGCTTAAAAACTAGCACTACTGATATATGAGTGCTAATTATTGAATTTTCAAGTTAGATAATTTTTTCTTTTCCAAGAAATTACATTTTGCTTATTTTGTTTTTGAATCTGTTTTAATTCTTTATTATCAAATAAAACAGCGTCAACTTTATGAGAAGTATTTTGATCATCCGGACTGGACATTGTTGCAAATATATCTAGTAAAACACTTGATTCATTGGTTTTTGGAGCAAATACTGCACATTTGGATTCCATAGCTTTTAAAATATTTTTTGCAAACTTTTTATTATTTGTCGGTAAGATAAAAATATCAGCAGTTTTAATAGATATATCATTAAGATAAATTATTTTATCATTTAGCTGTAAGCTGGATGCTTCGCTTTTTGCGTATTTTAATGACTCATCATCACCACACACTATAGCTTTAAAATTAGTACTGTTTATTCTAGCAATTATATTTAAAAAGTTAGTGATACCATTTTGCTTAAAATTATTTGCTTTAAATAAGATTAGTTTAGTCCCTTTTTCTAAATTGTATTGTTTGATAAATTCTTTTTGTAAAATCTTTTTCTTTTTTTTATCATCTGTAATATTTGCCGAAATCTTATTTAAAACATCATTGGTACTAACAGCTTTCATACATTGATGATTCTCAACACCATCTAAAGGACATTCTCTTTTCATACATGGCATACAGTTAAAATCTTTTTTAATTATCATCTCATTTGGATTTTGCCATTGATGAGTTTCTTTGTATTTAGTAGGACCAAAAATGGCAACGGTCGGTGTTTTAAAAGCAGCCGCTAAATGCATAGGACCGCTATCATTTGTAATAAACAGGTCTAAAGAGGATATGTTGGTGATTAGTTCTTCAACACTTGTTTTTCCGGCTAAATTTTTATAATTTTTAATCTCTTCTTTTTTTAATAATTCTTCAATATCATTGGCCATTTCAAGTTCGGAAGGTCCTCCAAAAATAATAATATCATATTGACTAGATAGTTCAACCGCTACTTTTGCAAATTTTTGACTGTACCATCTTTTTGCACTTCCATAAGTAGCACCTGGATTTATGCCTAATAAAGGTATTAGACCCTTGTTCCCAGTCTTTTGCTTGGTAGTGTATATCTTTAACCCATGAGGGTTGGTATTTATAGATAAACTTTTATTTATAAAGTCATTGTATCTTAATACTTGATGTCGTTGTCTTTTAGTATCTCTTTCATATCTAAACTTTTGCACAGAATCAACAAACCATAATAAAAACTTAGTACTAAAGTTTTTTCTAAAACTAAAAGCCATGTTAACTTTGCCTGCACTTTCAGCCAATCTTTTAAGATTAAGATACCTGTTTCCTTTTTCTTTACTGTCATCAATAATTATATATTTTACATTTGGATGATGTTTAAAAATTACAGTAGAAACTGATGAGCCAAAAATTGTCAGTTCACAATCGGGATAATTAGCCACTAAATTTTGTATAGCAGGTGTAGTCATAACAGCATCACCCAGCCAAGTTGGAATTTCAATAAATATTTTTTTATTCATACTTATTTTATCAACTTATAGTGTTTTTTACTTAATTCTAACCCAAACCAATTCTCAAGCTTTATCATAATTCTATGTTTTTTTTCTTTTCGTGTAAGTTTATAATCTGGATTGGCTTTAAATAAACCTTCAACTTTTGGCAGCCAGTCTTTTACAATAGTTGGATGACTACCTTTAAATTCTTTTATTATTTGCCCATCTATCTCTTTATAATCTATTGCTTTGTGCTTTTTGTTCCAATATTTTTGAACTTTTTGAGATTTTAGGTTCATCTGCTCTTCACTTCTAACCCAGCCATAATGATACATATTAGCACCACTGTGTACGGCATTTGGATATCTGCCTATCTTATTTTTTTCTAGTACCAGCCAAAAAAGTCCATCTGGAGCATAGCTTCGTACTGAATTTTTAATAATCCTAGCTTCTCTTCTATACCAAGCAGGAGAATCAAGATAACTGTTTGCATTACCATAGAAATGAAAATAATCAAAAGTAACAGCTTCTACATCATCGTCATCAACATACTGCTCACAAGTGTCTTTAATCTTTTGTAAATCATTTTCGTGAATTATTTCATCCCCCTCAAGGTAAAAAGCCCAATCAGAAGTACAATTAAATTGTGCTATCATTTTTTGTTGACCATAAACATAACCACGATCTTTCATCTTGTCATTCCATTTTGATTGAATAATCCTGATTTTAGGATCATTTAAAGATTGTATTAACTGCAAAGTATCATCTTCACTATCCCCGACATTTACTACAAATTCATCTACAATAGATAATATTGATTTAATTGATTGTAGAAATGGATAGCCTAAAATCTCACCATTTTTTATAAATGTAAATGCACTAATTGTCATCTATTTTTCCTCTAAATATTTTTTATAATTCTTAATTACTTCATCTACTTTAATATTATTTACATTTGTTTTATCATACATAGAATAAGCTTTAATAGCATTTGTTAACTGCATCTTTGGTGTTAGATGTGCAAAAAGCGGGATAATTGTAGTATCTACACCATTAGCTGCATGCATTAAACCACCGTCACAACAAAGCAATAGATCTGATTTCTTAATTATCTGTGCAGTTTGCTCAAAAGAATATTTAGCAATGACACTTATGATATCAAAATTTCTAAACTTTCTTAATAATTTTTCCGCTTCATTCTCAGCGTTTTGTGAGCCTATTAAAATAATATTTTGTTTGGGGTTAATATTTAAAATCGAAGATATCACTTTATCCCAATTATTATATGTACGATAATCCCATTCTCCACCTATAGCAATAGTTATAAAACTATTTGGCAAATCAATATTATCTATTATTCTCTCCTCTTTATGTGAGATATACATAATAGATTTTGCAGTGTCATTAATAGCATCTTCTGTTTTTATATATCCCAAAAGTTGATTCATTCTATGAAAACTGTAAAGAACTCTGTTTACTTCCGGGCCATTGTAATATCCATATATTCCAACATACGGTAAGGTTTCCAAGTATGTAAATTTTGTTTTTAAACTTTTAGTACCATACGAATCAATGATAACCAGGTCATATTTCTTTTTATGTATATTTACTGTATCTGTTATAACATTATTAAAAAATTTATCACTTTTATAAATATGAGCATTTTTTGCATCTGTAAAAAGGTCAATATTTTTATCTTCCAATAAAATCCTACTGGATAAATCCATCAAACTATCACCTAAACTGGGAGCAGAAAGGTTTATCCATAATATATTTTTTTGCTCTTTTTTTATTTTATCTTGTTCTAAAGATAAGTGACTATTAAAAAATATATATAAATATCTTCTAAAAAATTTTGTAAATCTTTTTAGGAAAGATGTTGTCTCCAAATATTTTTGTGTATAGTTCGGTATATCATACTTAAAGGGTAAAGTATAAGTTTTTTTGAATGTGTTAAGCATCTTTATTTCTCTTCTTTATACTTTTTTAATATAGCAAATAAATTTGATGACAACACACCTTTTGGTTGAGGAGCATATACCCATCTTACTATTTTTTCACTTATAGCATGTAAAATATGTTTTAATATCTTTGAAAAGGCTTTTTTTAAATTATGCTTGTAAATAAAAGGATATATATCTCCATTAATATAATTAACATATAATTTAGAATATTTGGTCCAATAATTTAATTTTGCATCTGTAACAACAGTACAATGCGTAACATCCCCATATTGATTTGATAAGCCAAATGGACTAGTACCATTTGGTACCCTTAGTATAATTGAACCTTTATCATCTAAATATTTAGATAATAAGTTAAAAAAATAAATAATTTTATCTTGTTCTATATGTTCCAAAACATCAAACATAACAATTAAATCAAATTGATTATCAGTTGTTATTTCTTCAATATTATTAAAAACTTCGAAGCCATTGTCTTTTGCTCTTTTTAAAAGTTCAGGTATAACTTCAATACCAGTCACATTCCATCCTTGTTCATTTGCAAATCCTAAAAATGAACCATTTCCAAAACCTATTTCTAAAATATTTATTTTGTCATTTAGATTAAAAGACTTGAGTATTTCATTAAAATATGCTCTTTCATGATTTGATGTAATAGCAAAGTTATTTTTATCCCAGTCTTTCCATTGTTCATAATTTTCATTTTCCACTAGTTGTATTCCTTGTATAAAATTATTTAATTAAATTCTTTTTATCTTTTTTACTAAGCTTATCTATTACATTTTGTTTGGCACAATGAAACATAAATAATCTATTATCAAGAGCTTTTTTCATACCTATACTAAAATCTAAACTTTCTAAATAATTCAAAAGTTCAAAATCTTTATAACCGTGTAGTTCTCCTGTAATCCATTTAACTTGTTTTAATAATTCTTTATCAATACTCATTAAAATATCATATTCAGCACCTTCTGTATCAATTTTAAGTAGATCAATATTTGATACTCCAATTTCAGCTAATATATCATTTGCATTTCTTATTTGACAAGTTACTTTTGTATCAGTATTAACTCCACCAGCTTCTATATATAAAGAAGCTCCTCCAAAGTTATCACTATCTTCGCTCATAAATATATCAAAACTACCATCTTGGGACCCTAGTCCAACATTAAAGATTTTTATATTTTTATATTGTTCAGTATTCTTTTTTAAAATCTCAAAGTTTTGTGGTACTGGCTCAAAAGTAAATATTTTAGCATTTGGAAATCTATTAGTAAGATAAATTGATGTAATACCAATATTGCCACCAATATCTAATATAACTTCTGGCTCAATCTCCTTAGGTAACCAATACTCTGCTTTATAATCTTTTTTAAGTAAAATCTCATGAATAATCATCATATCACTGGTACTTGTACGGTAATATACTGGCTTCCCCATATAATAATAACTTTCTAAACTATGAGATTTGTTTGTTCGATCTTTCATAAACTTAAAAGAACCTGACCTTATAAGATATTTTAAATCAGCACTATTCATATTTTTCCTTATTAATCTTTTCTATAAATTCTAAACTGTATTCTATAACATCATCTACTTTATAGCCATCTAGTCCATTTTTACTTTTAGCAAAAACTGTTTTATTCAAAGTACTTGTTGGCGCAAATAATCTATAGCTGTCTTTATTATTCTCATGTATCGTAACTATCGGTTTATCAAATGCAGCTGCAATATGAACTATTGATGTATCCGGCGTGATTATTAAATCAAGATTATCAATTAAAGCGGCTACATCCAAAATAGATTTCGTAATATACGAAGATGTTATAAAATCCATTTTCATATCTGATATTATACCATCAACTTGCTGTTTTTTATTTGGTGTAGTTAAAATTATAATTTGTATATTTTGATTATTTTCATAAAGTTTTTGGCAAATTTTATAAAGTTCTTTCTTTTTTATTTGTTTACCTTTAACTGCACCCTCTAAGTTTATACCTATTTTGGTTTTGTCTCTAAATTGATTCACAAAGTTTTTTGCTGCTTGTCCTTGTTCTTTAGTATAAAAAATATCATATTTATTTGAAGTTGAATTAATATCAAAAGGTTGTAAAGTATCTAACCAAATATCTCTAAAATGGCTCTCTTTAGACGCCGGTGTATAAAAGTCATACATTTCTAACTCTTCACCATTCACTCCATATCGCCCATCTTTATGTACTGAAATAATTTTTTTAGGATTTATAATTTTAAGTCGTAAGATTGCATGCGGTATAACTGAATGGTCAAATTCAACTGCCACATCAAAATTTTCTTTTCGTAACTTAAGTAAAGTACTAAAATCGTTTAAAAATTCATTTTTATGATTTGTATATACTTTATTGACATAGGGATTATTTAATAAAATATCTTTATTTGTATTACTAGCCAAGACAGATATTTCAATGTTTGGATAAGCTTGTTTCAATTCTCTAAATACAGGTGTAGTAATAACCATATCCCCTATTCTATCATATCTTATAAATAAAATCTTTTTAGTATCTTTTAAATTAAAACTAATAGTTTTTTTTCTAGTTAAGTACTTTAATAATTTTGCTTTTATTTTTTTACTCAATATTTAAGCCTTGTATTTGATGTGTTAATGTATTTAAATAAGTATCAATATTTTTACTTGTTAATAAAATGCCAAAATCATTCTGTTTATTACTTTTATTAAGAGTAAAAATTCTTTTAAAAATCATATTAGCAATTTTTGGTTTAAAATGCCAACCATATCCATCAAAATTATCTGAATTCATTGTAATATCATTAATTTGATAAAAAGACCAAACTTCAGCTTTTGTATTATTTACAAGTATTCTAATTGCATTTAAGTATTGTTTATTTATATTTTGATATTTATTAAATAATATATAGTTATAATAGTGCTTAGGAAAAATAATAAACTTATCATTTTTTGTCGCAAGTTTAGCAAGTTTAATTACTTCCTCCTCTGAATAACCTTTATAATTTGTAAAATTTTTCTTTAATTGTTTATTATCATATCCTTTATCATTATTTACAGATTCAAGTGAATATTGATAGTTGTATTTATTTTCAGTTTTAAAGTTTTCATAAAAATCTTTATTCTTTCTAATATATTTTTTATGTTTTATTGATGCAGAAAGTAATTCAGCATTAAAATACTGTGTAAACAAATTTGGACTTGAAGATAATTCTTTTTTATATGTATTGTATCTATTTTTAATTTCTGCATATTCTAATCGACTTTTATTAAATGAAAAAGCATCAAAACCATAAAGAAAATTTTTATCTTTATTTTTAACATATTTTGCTAATAAATAGTTTTCCTTTAGTGTTGAACCATCAATATGAATATTATGTGTTTTTTTAGTAGATGTTTTTTCAACATAAGATGGATCTACTCTTACCATTCTAGAGGTACCAATTAAATAATAATAGCCATCAGATATAATCCTATTATGTAATATAGTTGTTTTACTAACTTCAGATAAATTTTTCATATATTTATTATTTCTACTTTGGTATCCATATGGATCAATACTATAGTTAAAACTTATAACTGATAATATTAAAAATACTGTTAAAAGAAAAAAACTTATTAACCATTTCTTTGGATTCATTTGATTGCCTTAAAAATTAAAATATAAAAATTCTGTAATTGTAGTTAAGTTTGATAATGCAACTACAAAAATTAATGATGTAAATAAAAAACTTATATAGTTAGTTTTGAAATTATCTTTTAACTTCATACTATTTTTTAGAAAAATAGCAATAATAAAAGAAACGAAAATAAAGTATATTGCTTTTTCTCCATTTCCAAGATTATATGACCAAAATCCAGCAGTAAAGCCAAATTCTTTTAAAAATTCAAATTTATCGATCCAACTATGTGAAATAATCATATCTCCTGAAAACATTCCCTTTAAAACTTTTATTGCATCTTCCCACTCTTTAGCTCTAAAGAATACCCAAGATATATTAATAAAATTAAAAGTGATAAACCAAGCAATAATAGAATTTAATTTAAAACCTACACTACTCCAAACTCTGTGTATTACTAAAGCAATTCCATGAAGAAAACCCCAAAAAATAAATGTCCATCCAGCTCCATGCCAAAGTCCACCTATTATAAAAGTAGCCATTAGATTATTGTAAGTTCTGAATTTACCTTTTTTATTTCCTCCAAGAGGTATATATACATAATCTTTTAAAAATCTTGATAATGTAATATGCCATCTTCTCCAAAAGTCTTGTATATTGGTTGCTTTATATGGACTATTAAAGTTTATTGGTAATTTAATATTGAATAAAAGAGCAGCACCTATTGCCATATCAGTATAGCCTGAGAAATCAAAATATAATTGAAAAGTATAAGATAGAGATGTAATCCATGCTTCAAATACGGTTAAAGTATCTACAATATCAAAACCAGTATTTGCCCATAAAGCTAAATTATCTGCAATTACTACTTTTTTAAATAATCCTATTGAAAATATAAATAATCCTAAGGCTATATTTCTATAGTTTTTTATTTTATTTTTAGCATTTGCAAACTGTGGCATCATCTCTTTATGATGAACTATTGGTCCTGCTATTAATTGAGGAAAAAATGTTACAAATACTGCATAATTTAAGAAGTCATATTCTTTAGTTTCTACTCTATAACTATCTACTAAATATGCTATTTGTTGGAAAGTGAAGAATGATATAGCTAAAGGTAAGGCTAGTTCTAGTAATAGTATATTTGAATTAGATAGATAATTTACATTTGATATAAAAAAGTCTGAATATTTAAAATATCCTAGTAATAAAAGATTACCTATTATACCAATACCTAAAAGTTGTTGTTTACTAATTTTTTGAGTTATATTATTTTTGCTTAAAGATGTACCTATTACAAAATTGAAAAGCATTGAACTTAATATTAAAGGTAGATATATTATATTCCACCAGCTGTAGAAAAATAAACTACTAAATACCAGCCATCCTTTAGAAGCTTGGGTTAATCTTTTATTATTTAGATAAAAATATACAAAGAATGATATAGGGAGAAATAGGAAGATAAATTCATATGAGTTAAAAATCATCTGTATTTATCTATCCCATTATCACACCATTGGACTTTATTGTTAATAGCATTATTTAACATCTCATCATTTACTTTTAAACTATCTCTTGTATTTTCATTATGCCAAATATGATAAATGATACAATTAAATCTAATATTTTGTCTATGAACACCAGTGTTTAAAAGTCTAACCACAAATTCACTATCTTCCCTGCCCCAACCTATAAAGTCCTCGTTAAAGCCATTTACTTTTAAACAATCAGCTTTGTAAAATGACATATTACAAGTTTTTATCCCTTTTAGATTATCTTTTTTATTAGAGAAAATAAAAGATAAAATATCACAATGAATCGCATTTTTTCTATTTTGTAAACCATTATCCCAAAAAGTAAAAATAGTTTGTTTATCTGCTAAAACTTCTTTACTTTTTTGCTCATTTATTAAAACTCTACTTCCTTGAATAAAAAAGTTTTCTTTTGCATTTATCTTATGTTCTTTTATAAAATCTTTATGAAGAATTATATCTCCATCAATGAGTACTATATATTCACTTTGTGCTTTAGATATAGCTTTATTCCTACTTTTTGCAGCTCTAAATCCATCATCTTCTTGCCAAGAGTGAATAATTGGTATTGATGAATTTACAGCAAAGTTTTCTATTAACTGCTTTGTATCTTCATTGCTTCCATCATCAGCTATAATTATCTCATTAGGTAATTCACTTTGATTTAAAGCGCTGATTATTACTAACTCTAAAGCTTCTTTCCAGTTGTAAGTTGTAATAATAAGGCTGCAGGTCATCTATTTCTTATTCTCTTCATACAATTTTATATATTTATAAAAAACACCATTTGCATTTGAAATGGAGATTATCAATCCCTCGTAACCACATAAAAAACCTTTTTGAAAGAAATAATTTTTAATAAAAGAAAACATACTTCTAAAAAGTGCTTTTGCCGGTGATGATGATTTAATACCTTTATGCTCTGACGCATAAAGTGTTGAGTATTTATCCATCTTGTGAAGCAGCTGTGAAGCCTCATCAAAAGAGTAGTGTTTAAAACTGTTTTTTAACTTCTCCAATTTGATATTATCATTTAAAATTAAGCTTTCATGGACTTGTTTTTCATTGAATTTTGTAGTATTTTTATTGAAAAGTCTATTTACAAAATCATTATCCCAGCCACAACATTTTACTAATTTTTTATTATAATAATTATCTCTTAAAATAGAATATACTTTTGTGTTATCTAAATCTAAAGTCAAAATCTCTTCAACTAATTCTGTGCTTATTATCTCATCGCTATCTACAGAGAAAATCCAACTGTTTGCAGCTTTTGAAATCACCAAATTCTTTAATGCTCCAAAACCTATAAATTCATTTTCATAAATTTTTACATTTTTAAAGTTCTTTGCTTTTTCCATAGTATCATCAGTAGAGCCGTTGTCAAGTATAATAACTTCATCAAATCTTACTAAAGCTTCTAAACACTCTTTAATATATTTTGTTGAATCTTTTGTAAGGATTGTTACACTTATTTTATTATACAATTTTTAACCTCTTCAAAAATCATTTCAGGTGATATCTCATATAAACAATCACTTCTTCCGTGCTTATCATCGCATCCAGCCAATCCACAAGCTACGCAAGGCATATTTGCTTGAAATATAGTTATATTACCATAAGTTTGCTTTTGAGTATTTATAGAGGTATTCGTTTGTAACTCATTACACCAAGGTGACCATGTATCTAAAATAGTTGGTCCAAATATCGCAAATATTTTTTTATTAAAAGATGCAGCTATATGCATATTAAGCGTATCCATACCAATATAAGCCTCACTTAAATCACTTAAAGCAAATAACTCATCTAAAGATGTAGTACCAATAAAATCATGAATATTAGTTAATGACGGCAATTCACTTTTTATTGATAAATCAAGTTTACCTTTTGCTCCGGTGATTATAATCGGAATATTTAATGTATTTAAAAGTTCTAACAATTTATTTCGCAAAGTTTTTGGATATATTTTATACTCATATTGAGCTGATGGGTGAAAAATTATAAATTCATTAATATTTAATTGTTTCAATTTTTTTAAAATATTTTCTTTAGCAACTTGAGAATAACTTGATCTAATTTCTATTGTCTTATTTTTAATTCCTAAAAGTTCTAAACTTGCTGTATTGTTTTTTACAATTGGTAAGCTGACATCAAAAGGATAACTTTTAGTTAAAAATAGATTCTTCCACCAAGATTTTTTACTTTTCTTTTCAACAGCACTTATAGAAAAACTTGAAGCTAAAATAGCATACATCACACTTCTGTCACTTGCTGTTAAGTTTATACTTAAATCATACTTCTTATAAATAGCTTTTATTATATCTTTCTCTTGCCCTAATCTATTCTCTTTTTTCTTTTTATATGAAAATAGATGTATATTGCTAATATGGTTTAAAGTCTTTGCAATTGCCAAAGTATCATCATTTACAAGTAAATCTATTTGAGGATGATTGTAATGCTTGTATAAGGCATTGATCAAAGGAGAGCTAAGAAACACATCTCCATTTGATCTTTGTACTATGATAAGTATTTTATTGATTTGCTTTTTCATTTATATAATTCTTCATACTGATTTTTCCACCGTTGATGTTGCCAGAACCAATCTTCAGGTTTATTTTTAATTTGCTCCTCTATTGCATCAGCTTGTAATTGAGTACATTTTAAAATTTTATCATCATCTTCAATTTTGTTTATATCTATTGGTTCACAGTATTTAATTGTATAATCTCTAAAATCATTTTTAATTACAAATACAGGAATTATCAAAGCATTGAATTTTAATGCCAATTTTGCAGGAGAATCAGTCTGTCTGGCTTTCTTACCAAAAAAATCAATAAGTAGCCCCATATTGTCAGATGTATTTTGATCAACTACAAGTCCTATCATTCTGTCAGCTTTTAAAGCCTTTATAAGCCCTTTTGCAGCTTCATGCTTATCTAACATCTCTGATTTATGTAAATTTCTTGATTTTCTTAAATCATCATTTAGATACTCATTACTCATAGGTCTCCCTACATTTGTCATAGGCTTATATTTCATACTGTTATAGCTGCCTATCACTTCCCAGTTGCCATAGTGTGCTGATATTAATATAATCTTTCTTTCCGATTTAATAGCATCTTTTATTATATATTCATTTTCAACTTTAATTTTTTCTTCTAATTGTTCTAAAGTTAAATATTGGTTTTCTACAAATTCATATAGATTAAATACCAGATTTTGATAAGATTGTTTGATGATTTCTTTTTTTTCTTCTAAAGTTTTAGTATTCTCATAAGCTAAATTTAGATTTACCATTGCTATTTTTTTGTGTTTTGTATCTAAAATATAAATTAACTTTGCAAATGTAATTAAACCATATTTCATTAAGCTTTTTGGTAATACTTTTACCTTAAATTCAAAAATCTTATAAGCTATATATACTAAAAAGTCTATCATTTTAATAAATTCTTTGCAAGAGTTACAATTTCATTTGAGTTGATATCTTTAATTGAGAAATCTTTTTTATCTAAGTTTAACGCATCTACTTTACTATTAGATTTTACAACTAGATTTATATCAGTAATATAGGTATTTCTATTTTGGGGAGTATTACCAAATATTGTAATTGACGGTACATTTAAAGCCCATGCCATATGTGTAGGTCCAGTATCACCGCCTATTACCAAGGATGAATTTTTAATCTTTAATTTTAAATTATCTAAATTCATTTTTTCACATACAGTTATATTGTTGCAATTATCTTTTAAATAATCAGCCACACTTTTTTCATCTTCATTTGCCCAAATAACTTGAATATTAATATGATTTAAATTTTGTGCTATTTCTAAAAATTTCTCTTTAGGATATATTTTGTTTGTTTTTGAAGCACCAACTACAAAAATAATATAGTTGCTATCCACTTTGTTTTTATTAATATTTGAAAATAAGAATGGCTCTTTATTTAAAATATCCTCTTTGCTTACTTTAATACCCAAGGGATCGCAAATTACTTTTATACTTCTGTTGATTACATTTTTTTCATATCCAATATTTACAGTTTCATCATAAAACCAACTGGCAATTTTTTCACGAATAGAATCTTTATCAAATCCAACTATTTGACTTCCCAAAACTCTTCCCCCGACAATTTTACTAACAATTGCTGATTTAATAAGTCCTTGTGCATCTATAACTACATCATAATTATTTTTAGCATAAGTATTCAAAAGTTTTATTTGATTAAATATTTCACTTTTTTTTGTTTTAATTGTTTTTAAATTAACCGGCAATATATTATCAATATGAGGATTATTTTCTAAGATATCTTTAAAACTTTTTTCAACTATCCAATCAATTTGGCAATTAGGAAGTTGTTTTTTTATAAATTGTAAAGTAACCAGAGAATGGATAATGTCACCCATAGCAGATAGTTTTATTATACATATTTTCATATTTAAATTAATTCTAAATTTAAATTTACCGGTGTCTCAATTTTTTCTAAAGCTTTTTGTGTGATATAAATATCTTTATCACATTCTATCTCTAAAGTATCTTCACCTAATTTATATTCAAACTTAGTTCTTGAGAAGTCACTATTTAAGCATATATTTAAACTAATCATAAAACTAAGCCATTGTATTACATTAAAGTCCGGAAGTAATTGTTTATATTCTTTTATTTCACTTTGTTTTGGTAAAGATTTCTTTGAAAATTTAATTATATGAGCTATAAGAAGGCGTCTTTCATGAGTAAAACCATAGCTTAATCCATTTAAAATGAAATTAAATGAATGCTCACTGTTTTTATAAAAGTTAAGTGATATACCCATTGGCTGTAATTTTGAAGCGATAACTAAAATTGATTTATATTTATCGTCAAGAGTATGAAGTGGTTTTAATACATCAAATATTTTTTTTGCATTATTTCCTAAATATGCAGGAAGTTTATCATCATCAACAAATCTATCAAGCAGACTTCTAATACTAATATTAAAATTCACAGGAAATTTATGATTTGAGCTTCGGAGCAAATCAGTAAGGTAGATACCTTCTCTTACCCCTACACCACTAGTAATCACTTCTTTTATTTGAAAAAATTCTAAAATAGTTTTAAAGATAAAAGTACCCTCTTTTATAGTGTCATACCTATCTTTTCTAATACCAATATCTTTTAATTTTTTATTACTGTTAGCAGTAATAATATTATTAAAAAGTTTATAATTATTTTTAGTATTATACTTAAATCCATGCAGCATATCAAAACAATATTGTTCTTTATTAATGATCGCTCTGCTTAAAGCTCTAGCTGTTCCACCCATACCTACTAACTTTAGCGGTTTATGTTCTATATTTTTTAGTTGCGATAAAATATAGTCTTTTGCGCCGTCTAAATCATTTTTATTAAAATATAATTCTTTTAATCTTATAGTTCCTATATTTAAAGAAACAGTATCTGTAATGTTTCTATCATTTATAAATGCAAATTCAGTACTACCGCCGCCAATATCAATTGTGGCAAAATTATCACAGTCTAAAAGATTTAATGCAGCAACACCACCATAATATGCCTCTTTTTGACCATCAATAATTTTAATATTCAGACCTAATTCACATGAGACTTTTTTTACAAAGGTATTTCCATTTGGTGCATCTCTAAGGGCTGATGTAGCTACACATAAAATTTTTCCGGATTTTAGATTCTTTGCGATTTGAATAAAAGATATTAAAGCATTAAATGCTCTGTTTAATGGCTCAGGTTGAAGATTGCCATTATTTTCATAGCAACCTTCAGATATTTTTACCTTTGATTTTGTTTCATTTATTAGATGAAAAGCAAATCGGCTGGTTTTTTTTAAAACAACCATTCTCATTGAGTTTGACCCAATATCTATGATGGTTGTAATTTTTGCCATAACTTAAGCCTACTCTTCCTCTTCTAGTTGGTCGAATTTGAATTTTAACTCTTGTATTGTTTCTTGATTGTCAGAATCAATTATAATACAATCAACCGGACAAACTTCAATACACTGAGGTTCATCAAAACTTCCAACACATTCCGTACAACGATCAGACTCAATTATATATACTGGATCACCCTCTTCAATTGCTGTATTTGGACATTCGTCTCTACATGCATCACAAGCTATACATTCATCTGTTATTATTAATGACATCTCTTTAATTCCTAAATTTTAAATATTTATGGATTTATAACCTATTTTTCTTTAATAATCTCTTTAATTTCACTATTTTTTGACTATATTTCTAAACTAATGATAATTTATACTTATCCTAACACAAAATACTTCTGTAATTCATCTTTTGTATCAAATTTAATACCATCTAAAATAAACTCAGTAAAGTTAACTTTATAACTTTTTTGGGCTTCAGTTTTTCCATAGGTTACTATAATATTTGCAGCTAATTTTTTATCCTCATTGCTTGCATCTTTTGTAAATAAACAAAAAGGACCACTTGCCCCTACTGTTCTGGCTCTTAAATATTTATCACTATGCGTATTTACTAATTTTTCATTATCAGCTTGATTTCTACCAATAATGAGCTTTGCACCGTCAGGTAGCCTTAAATGCCGTCCAGCTTTAAGAGTATCTATATCATCAACTTTCATCTTATCATGCTCTACAAAATCTCTTATTCGTTGCGAAAATTGAATTTCTGTTAATAAGCATCCCCCTGCCGGTGCTTCAAAATCTTCCAATCCAATCTCTTTGGCTAATTCTAATTGTCTTGTTCTTGTACGACCGTTTATATCAAGTAACTTTTCTCTGTCAATCCAACCTTCAAGCTCAGGTTTACTTGGCGGCAATAGTTTTGCACAAAGTGGTCTAACTATTAGTTCATCGCAATCATCACTTAATTTTTGTACTTGAACCATTGCATCTTTTCTTTGACTCATAGGTCGTTGCCCTACAACTTCTCCACTTATCATAAATGAAGCATCATATTTTTTAAGAAGTTTTCCTGTATATCTAAACATAAAACCATGACAATCAATGCAAGGGTTAAAATTTTTACCATAACCGTATTTAGGATCAAACAAAACTTCATCAAGAAACTCTTCTCTTAAGTCTAAAATTTCTAATTTTACCCCTATTTGGTCACACATACTTTGCATATGGTCTCTTCTGTCATTTGTACTGCCAAAACCTGTATTAATATTTACAGCAACAACTTCAATACCTTGATCAACAATTAGCTTCATAGCCAAAACTGAATCTAATCCACCACTAAATAATGCCAATGCTCTCATTTATTTCTCACCTATTAAATTTTTTATTAAACTGTGTGCTTTTAAATTTGCACTTGTCGGTATTGGGTTACCTTGAAAATATGAAGCTTTACCATTTTCAACTATTATAAATTTACTAACAGGTTTATTAAAACTTCCCATAGTAAGTTGTATTAAAATATCACATTCATTTATAGTTAGAATATTCTCAAAATGAACTAAAAAGTCATCTTTAACGATTGGTTTTTTATCTAAATTCAATGCAAGAGTATCAACTTTTTTATCAAATGTAAAATCATCTTCAATAACTAATTCATCATCATTTATTGTAGAAGTAATAGTTACATCCCAAATATCTTTACCCTGTTTCTTCCATCTTGTTTCATATTTGCTTGTCACTTCTAAATCTTGATTTTTAATAATTTGAGATGGGAACTCTTTGAAATTCTCTAATAATTCCTTGGCATACTCAAAGTAGTTTGGACTATCTGTTCTTAACTCCAATGTTCCGTTTGGTTTTAAAGCTCTTAAAGATTCTTTTATAAATTCAGGACTCATCACTCTTCTATGCGGTTTTTTGTCCCAAGGTACCGGAAAATGTACAAAAACTCTACTTATACTGTTTGATTTCATAAATTCTAAAAACAATCTTGCATCATAGTTGACTGCTAAGATATTGATTACACCTTGAATATTTACTTGTTTCAGCATCTGTTCAATTGAAGGTGTGTGTATTTCTAAACCAATGATTATTTTGTCTGGATTTTGTAAAGCTTGATGAATCAGATGTCTTCCACTCCCAAAACCAACCTCAATAAATATCTCTTTAGTTGTTTTAAAATCATTTATAAAATATGAAATATCTTTTAAAAATTCTTTTTTAGGCTCCACTTTTCGTGAGATATTATCAGTATTTGAAAATAAAATATCAGCTTTGGAAAGTTTTCCATAAGCATTGATAGCTTTTTTTACAATACTTACAGGAGAGACACGAGTGCTGTTATCAACTTTTACCAAAATATTACCGTCTTTTTCTTTTGTAGTTAAGAAAAACTGTTGATTATCACATTTTACTAAAATCTTATTTTCTTTTTGTGATGAGGCTAAAAAAGAAAAAACCACATCATCACAAGTTGATGGGGTGGTTATATTATTATGCTTAGTTACTAGAAGATGGGGCATTTTTTATTTCGTCAAGTTTTGGAATTGTTAAAGTAGTGGGCGGAGTTTGTTCAGATAATAATCCATACTCATCAATACCTTCTATACTGTATTTATAAGTTACACCTCTTACGATATCTTTATCTTCAAATCGTAAATCAGTAATATTATTAATAACAACTGTTTTTGATGAAAAGAAACTTTCTTTAATAGTTTTATGTATATTATACGCCACTGTTCTATTATCTCCGGCTTTCCAGTTTAAAATTACTTGATCATCTTGAATTTGTGCTAAAGATATTATAGGTTTTGATGGTGAATCTAAAGTTTTACCAACTACAGACGGCGTTTCCAGTGAACTTTCCAAATCATCTTTATCAACTGTGGTGATTTTATAAAACCTCATTTTCCCGTTTTTTTGAACTAAATCATCATAACTGTTGCTATCAGATCTTGCTTTTATCAGCTTGCTAAAATATCCATCTTGGCTGCGGCTGCTGTATATATAATAGTATGCTACATCAGTAGTATCTTCTATAGGATTCCAAGTTAAAATAATCTTTTTTGGTTTATCCAATGTTGCTTGAATATTGGTTACTCTTGGAGGTAAAGGTTTAGTTCTGGCTTTTACAATTTGACTCGGCACTGATTCAATATCATCAAAAGTTACAGATATGATTCTATATGAAAATACTTTACTATCGCCTAAATTAGTATCTATGTATTCAACTTCTAATCTTGATTTTATTGTTTTAATATCTTTCCATTTGGAAGTTTTATTATTTGTTCTTTGAATAATGTATTTTGCTACTCTTTTATTTGAATGTGGCCGCCATAAGATTTTAATTTGTCTTGGCAGTTCATTAACAGCAGATATAAAACTAACAGAATCAAATCTTTTTTTAGTAACAGCAACTATAGAGTTACTTGCTATTGATTCATAATCATTTAAACTTCTGCTAGAAATAGAATACATATATTGTGTATTTGGTTCAAGGTCTTTATCTAAATAATGCGAGGTATATTTACTGCTGATTGTTGCTACTCTTTTTAATTTTTGACCATCTTCTTGAATATCAGATCGATAAATATAATATCCTTTTACCTCAGGTATGGCAATGGTTTTCCATTCAAGAGCGATTGATGTCATATCTGGAATAGTTCTTATCTTTTCTGTATCAATTACCGGCAGATTTGCATCTATGCTTGGTTTATCAGTCGGTATTGATAAATTTTTTGTCTCACAACCACTAATTAAAATTATTGAAGCTATCAATAATATATTTTGAATTAATTTTTTCATTTATTATTTCCATATTAAAATTATTTTTGCAAAATGTTTGCATATCTTCCGGTAAATTTACGCAGAAATTTATATTTTCTTTTGTTATTGGATGTTTAAGATATAAATTATATGCATGTAAATAAACTCTTTGCATTCTATCTAAATTACCTTGAAAACCATATAAGGCATCTCCTAAGATATGCCTGTTTAATGATTCTAAATGTACTCTGATTTGATGAGTTCTGCCTGTAAAAAGCTTTGCAGCTATAAGTTCATATTTGTTGCTGCCAGCAGAATTACGCACAGCTTCACCATCATTACTTAAACAAAGTTTAATAAATGATGTTTTAGCACTTTTACCATGATCTACAATACCTTGCTTTAATCTATTATGAGGATTTCGACCTATTGGTTTATTAACTATTATATTATCTTTTAATGGCAAATCGATCAAAGCTAAATAATATCTTCCCATAGTTTTATCTTCAAGTTGTTTAGATAAAGCAACATGAGCTTCGTTTGTTTTAGCAATTAGCATAAGCCCGCTGGTACCCTTATCAAGCCTATGAACAATACCATGCCGCTCTTCCCCGCTAATCGTAGATAAAGATATCTCTTTTAATTTTAACCAATCAACCAATGTAGCTTCTTTTACACTTGCAGCTCCATGAACTATTACCCCTGAAGGTTTATTAATAACTAAAATATAATCATCTTCATAAATAATTTCGACATCAAAATCAACTTCAAGAGGAGCTTCTTTTATAACTTCGGGAAAAGTTACAAATACTTTTTGTCCAACTTGTAACTTTAAACCACTCTTTGCCTTTTTTTTATTTGAAACAGTCACAAAACCTTTTTTAATCAGCTGATCAACTTGATTTCTGGTTTCATCTAATTTAATCACTAAAAACTGGTCTAACCTCACACTTTCATCTACAATAAATTCTTTATCCATAATTATTCATTCTCACTTTATATATTAAATTGGATTATATCTATTTTCAATGAAAAATAAAAGTGATTTTAGATAAAATTCGTAAAATTACCGTTAAGGATTAAAAAATGGATTTGATTATTTTATTAATTTTAGTTTTTATTGTTTGGAAAGTTATGAAAATAGTTTATGATTTTATGCAGAAAAAAATCTCAAAGACAAATCATAATAACCAAACAAATCAAAAAGATCTCGAATAGAGATATGTTTTTATTTGACAAGCGGATTATAACTCACTTTAATTTCGAGCTTATTATTCTCATATTGCCTTTAATTTTGTTATCACATCATTTAATTGCGGAGACAAGTGCAATGCTTGCACAGAAACAGTTAATATATTATCTATTTTCTATGGGTGTATTTGTTGTTGTATTTTTCTTCCCGTTTAGAAGATACTTAAATCTTATACCTGTTTTATATTGGCTTGGAATATTTTTACTTATATTAGTTGAATTCTTTGGTGTTACAAAATTAGGAGCTACAAGATGGCTTGAATTACCGTTTTTAGGTATGACCATTCAACCATCTGAACTTTTTAAACCGGCATTTTTACTTATGCTGGGATTTTTAATACATAATCGTCCACCGCCTGTTGATGGATATAAATTAAAAGATTTTTCATTTTTTTCATTTTTCATTTTATTACCATTTATTTTAATAGCTAAAGAACCGGATTTGGGTACGGCTTTGGTATTATTGCTTGTTGGCTTTGGTGTGTTATTTATAATGGGTATCAGTAAAAGAATTATAATATCTATTATTTTAATTGTTGGTTTTTCCTCACCGCTGGTATATACATATCTAATTAAAGATTATCAAAAAAAACGGATAGTTGATTTTATCAGTGAAGAGCCAAGTTATCATGTACAACAATCTATTATCGCTATTGGTTCCGGTGGTTTAACGGGTAAAGAAAAAAATGAAGCAACACAAACTCAATTAAAATTTTTACCAATTGCTACAAGTGATTTTATTTTTGCTTCTTTTGTTGAAAGATATGGTTTTTTAGGTGCTATTGGATTGATTATCTTATATCTACTTTTAATTATCCATCTGCTTATGTTAAATAATGCTTTTAAAGATGATTATCTGATTCGAGTATTTTCTTCCGGAGTCGGATTACTCATTTTTTTAAATATGAGTATTAATATCCTTATGGTTATAGGCTTTGCACCAGTTGTAGGGCTCCCTTTGCCTCTGTTTAGTTATGGCGGCAGTTCCTTTTTAAACTTTATAGTTATGATCGCTATTTTGGAGAATTTATTAGCTTACAGGTTTTTAAGTTCTTATGATTTTGTTAAAAAGATGTAAAGCAATTATTTGATAGAATGAAGCAATGGTACTAAAACATAACGAGATAACTTTTCATATTGAGAATTCTGCTTATACAGTTGATATTGGTCCAGATTTGGACAATGAAATAATAGACGGATTGAAGCAGTTTTTAAATTTAAATAAAGAGATAACTATTCCCCAATTATTATCAGCATATTTAAGAAAAAACTCTGAATTTATCAACTTTAAAAAAAGTATAGAAAATACAGTTCAGGATTTAAATAATTTTAAAAAAAATAAAGTAACTTGAGAAAATCATTTTCAATTTTAGAAATCATTTTTGCAATTACAATTATTTCTATCTTAATCACAGTAGCCATTCCAAAATTATTTTATAATGTTTCTAATGCAAATATTATTAAGCTTAGAGCAGATGTAGCATTGATAAGAGATGGTATAAAAACTCATATAAACGCTTCGATTCTATCTAATACACCTGAAAATCTGGAAACTTTGGACAATAATGATAATTTACTTTTTGAAGTAATTTTAACTACACCTGTAATATCTAAAACTAAAAGTAGCGGTAATTGGTCAAAATCCTCATCCACTACTTATAACGCTTGGATAAATTCAACTGAAGCTGTAGAGTTTATATACGATGCCAATACCAATAGTTTTAATTGTGACTTCACAAAAGATTATTGTAAAGAGATTACTCAATGATATATTATTATGAATTAGCTCTGCTTAAATCTCCGCTAAATGCTTTAACATATCAAAGTGATAAAAAAATTGAAGTGGGTTCTAAAGTTCAAGTAAAATTAGCACGAAGAAAAATACTTACACCTGCTGTTGTTATAAAAGTTGTAGAAAAACCATCGTTTAAGTGTGTAGATATATCGCAAATTGATATTGAATTTTATGATGATAAAATGCTTCAAACTGCTAAATTTATCTCATCTTATTATATTTGCAGTTTAGGGGAAGCTTTATCTTTATATGTCCCTTTTAAATCTTCAACAAAACAAACAGAGATATCAAGTTATACCGGTGACAGTGAAATTGAATTATCTGTTAAACAACAAGAATTATTTAAATTTACACAAGATAATAAAACTTCCCTGCTCTTTGCCTCTACAGGAAGTGGAAAAACAGAAATATATATTAAAGCAATTGAAGATATATTAAAGCAAAAAAAACAAGCTGTGATGTTGATGCCTGAAATCTCTTTAACTCCTCAGATGCAAATAAGACTGGAAAAAGTATTTGGAGATACTGTTGCTATTTGGCACTCCAAGGTAACTAAAAAGAAAAAGCAGATGATACTGGAAGGTTTGGCTTCAGGAGAGATTAAACTCCTTGCAGGGGCAAGGTCATCTTTATTTTTACCTTATTTTAACTTAGGACTAATAATTGTAGATGAAGAACATGATGAATCATATAAAGCGGACAATAAGCCAAGAATAAATGTAAAAGATTTATCATTATATTTGGGTAAGAAATTTGATATCCAAGTGATACTTGGAAGTGCAACACCATCATTGTCTTCATATATAAAAGTACCGTATATTAGAAATAAAGAAACTTTTTTTGATACTGTTAAATCGATTAGTTATGATGAATCACCCTTAGGACTTAATGAAAATATTTTAGCCAAAATAGAACAAACAATTGCTAAAGATGAACAGGTAATTGTATTTTTACCGACTCGTGCAAACTTTAAATATCAAATATGCAGTGATTGCGGTAAATCACAGGAGTGTCCATTTTGTTCTGTCAGTCTAAGTTTGCATAAAAATATGAAAGCTTTAAAATGTCATTATTGTAATTATACGCAAGCTATCAGTGAAAAATGTCCAAGTTGTGAAACCGGACTTATTAAAAATTTTAGATTAGGAACGGCTGAAGTACAGCTTGTATTGCAAGATTATTTTCATGATAAAACTGTAGAAAAATTTGACAGAGATACAATTAAAACTGATAAAGATTTACGATCTCTTTTAAAAAAGTTTAATGAGAATAAAATAGATATTTTAGTGGGAACTCAAATGTTATCTAAAGGACATGACTATCATAATGTAACTTTGGCTGTTGTTCTTGGTATTGATTCTGTATTAAATATGACAAGTTATAAATCAAGAGAAAAAGCTCTCTCTTTAGCTTTGCAAATAGCAGGAAGAAGTGGAAGAAAAGGGAAAGGTGAAGTTTTAGTTCAAACTAAAAATAAAGATTTTTTTCAAAATTACTTGGAAAAAAATAATTATGAAGAGTTTTTAAATGAAGAGTTAGAGTGTAGAACTGCTTTATATCCACCGTATGTTAGATTGGCACGAGTTGTATTCAGCCATCAAAATGCTTTTTTAGCTCAAGAACAATTAAACAAATATGTAAATATCTTTAGTAACTTAAACAATAGTGTTGAATTAATAGGATTTGGTGAAAGCGGTATTTTTAAAATAGCAAATAAATATCGTTATGAACTACTTTTAAGATCAAGTGATACAAAAGCCTTATTAAATATTTTACACTCTATTGACTGCGCAATTGCTTCAATTGATATGGATACTCTTTTTTAACTAATCTTCTAATAAATCTTTTTTTAAAAATATGTAAAAAAATGATAGAAATGGTACAAAAATCAACCCTATAATCCAAAACACTTTTGCTTTTTCATTTTTAAATTTATTGAATACAGCAGAAGCTATACAAAAGAACCAAAACAATATAAATAATGGTAAAATAATAAGAGCAGTACTTGACATAATAGACACCTCCGTGAATGACTATTATAATTGTATATATAAAATCTTAATATAAGCAAAGATAAAAATCTTACTTTTATTAAAAATGAAATATTTATCTAAAATATCTAAAAGACTATTGTGTTTTAATCATCTTTTAGATATAATCGCGACCTAATTTTAAGAATAAAATAGAGGAAAATAATTGTTAAATTTTAAAGAAACACTTATCGGATCATCTGCCAAAAATGATATTTTATCAGGTTTGGTTGTTGCTGTTGCCTTAGTCCCAGAAGCTATTGCTTTTTCATTCATAGCACAAGTTAGTCCGATAGTCGGGCTTTATGCTGCATTTATACTAGGTTTGATTACAGCTATTATGGGTGGAAAACCTGGTATGATCAGTGGTGCTACTGGTGCTGTTGCTATTGTTTTAGTGGGATTGAGTATCGCGGTTAAAGATATGGCAATGGCAAATGGTTTGACAGGTGATGCTGTATCATTTGAGATAATTCAATATATTACCCTAACAGCAATTGTTGCGGGTCTTATTCAAATCTCTATTGGGGCATTAAGAATGGGTAAATTTATCCGTTTAGTACCGCAACCTGCACTTCATGGATTTGTAAATGGTCTTGCTGTTGTTATTGCAACCAGTCAATTTAAGTTTTTAGAGGGTTCGGGAATGTTGATGTATATTATCATTGCCGGTACTATGGCTACAATGTATTTTTTACCAAAGATTACTTCGGCAGTTCCTTCGGGATTGGTTGCTATTATTGTATTTACTATGGCAGTTTATATGTTTGGACTAGATACCAAACTTGTAGGTGACTTGGCAAATCTTAGTGATTTTAAAGGTTTATTGCCAAGTTTCCAAATACCGACAACTTTATTAAATTTTGATGCTTTTATTATGGTTCTCCCTTATGCCGTTATTGTTGCTTTAGTTGGTGTGATTGAATCACTTCTTACACTTTCAGTTTTGGATGAAATCAGTGGAAAAAGAGGTAGTGCAAATCAAGAATGTATAGCTCAAGGAACTGGAAATATCACTTGTGGTATGTTTGGTGCGATGCCTGGATGTGCAATGATAGGGCAATCAATCATTAACTATACATCAGGCGGTTGGGGTAGATTATCTGGAATTACAGCTTCTATTGGACTTATACTTTTAGTAGCAACCATGACAGATATTTTAAATATAATCCCTGTTGCTATTTTAGTTGGTATTATGTTTATGGTTTCAATAGGAACTTTTGAATGGAGTAGTTTTGCCAGAATTACAAAAATGCCTAGAAGTGATGCTTTTGTGCTTGTAACAGTTACTGCTATTACTATAGTTGCTGATTTGGCAATTGCTGTTATCTCTGGAGTTATTATATCTGCTTTGGTATTCGCCTGGAAACATGCAAAGGTAACTGCGCGTACTCATCTTGAAGATGACGGAACTAAAATATATGATTTTGACGGTCCATTGTTTTTTGGTTCAGTAGCTGCTTTTAATGAACAATTTGATTTAGCTCATGATCCTGAAGTTGTTGTTCTTGACTTTAAAGATGCAAGAGTTATGGATATATCAGGTGTTGAAGCGATTGATGCAATTACAAAAAAATATCTTGAAGCAAATAAAACAATAAGAATCAGACACTTAAGTGCTGAGTGTAAATCTATTATGACAAATGCCGGTCAATTTTGTACTTATGAAGAGGATGATCCTAAATATAAAGTAGCATACGATTATTAAAAAATATTTTTAATCTGTATTTAGGGGCAGAGTAATTTTAAACTGTGCTCCTTTATATGTTTTACCTTTAAACTCATATTCTACATTTTTAACATCTATTGTCCCTTTCATATTTTCGGTTATAATTTTATATGTCATATGAAGACCTAATCCTGTCCCTTGAGATTTATGTTTAGTTGTAAAATAGGGTTCATAGATTTTGTCAATTATATCATCAGGAATTCCACCCGCATTATCTTTAATAAGTATAAAAATATTATCTTTATCTTTTTTTGATTCAATAAATATAAATTTATCAGCTTTATTTTCAATAAGTTTTAATGCATCTTTTGCATTATTTACAATATTTAAAAGAGCTTGAATTAAACCATTTGGTAAGTTAGTTAATTCTATTGTATCATCTAAATCTTTTATTACTTGTATATTGTTTTGCTTTATAACTGCTTCTTCAAGTTCACAGCATTTTTCAATATCTTCTGATAAATTAAAAAGTACACTTTGATCATTATCACCTTTAACAAAATCTCGAAAATCATCAATAGTTTTAGATAGGAATTGAACAGAATTATTAATGCCGTCCATTAAATTAAATAACTCTTCATCTGAAAGTTCCCCATATACTTTTTGAACTTTAACACCAGTTGCTGCCGTTGATATTATAGATAAAGGTTGTCTCCATTGGTGGGCAATATTTCCTATCATTTCACCCATAGCAGCTAACTTTTCAGATTGATATAGTTTTGCTTCCATTTTAGAATTTTTATCAACAGCTTCTTTTATTTTTTCTTCCAATATTACATTTGTATTTTTTAGTTCTGTTGCAATTGCATAAAATTTTATATATAGTTTTATTTTTGGTATCAATATCAAAGGATCAATTGGTTTTAAAAAGTAATCAAAAGCTCCAATATGCAATCCATATTCTCTCATATCTTCTGATTTATGGGCAGCGGTTAAAAATGCAATTGGCATATCTTTTGTTTTAGAGCTTTTTTTAAGGTATCTAGCTACTTCAAAGCCATCCATATCAGGCATTTGTATGTCTAAAATAATAAGGGCTATATCATGCTTCATAGCTAAATTTAAAGCATCATTTCCATTATCGGCCTGTATTACATTGATATCAATATTATCTTCAAAATCTATATCTTTAATCATAAAGTTAAGTGTTTCTAAGTTAGGTTGATTGTCATCTACTATTAAAATATTTACAATCATCCATCATCCCTTATTTTTTGAAAAATTTTATTATTCTCATTCTCGTTAAATTTTATAAAACCATCTTTTAAATTAACAGTTTCACTTTTCCCTAAAATCAAAAAACCATCTCTTATAAGTGAAGTATATATTAGTTTTAATACCTTGTTTTGTAAATTCTCATTAAAATAGATTAGCACATTTCTACAAAAAACCAAATGAAACTCATTTATTTCACCGTCAGTGACAAGATTATGTTGAAAAAAGTGAACTTTATCTTTTATGTAAGAATTAACCTCTACATAATTATCATTAATATCAAACCAATTATCGAAATCTTTTTTTCCACCACTTTTTATATAGTTTTCTTTATCCAGTTTATAAGAATCTTTAGAAAATATGCCATTTTGGGCTTGCTGTAAAACCATATTATTAAAATCTGTTGCATAAATAATTGATCTTTTTAATAATCCCATTTCATCCAAAAGTATAGCAATAGAGTAAGGCTCTTGTCCTTGAGAACATCCGGCACACCAAATCCGTATATGCGGGTATGTTCCTAAAATAGAGACTATCTTTTCTCTTATTTGTTTAAAAACTTCTGTATCTCTAAAAAATTCACTAACATTGATAGAAAGTTTTTTAAAAAATAATTCGAAAGTATCAACATCATTTAAAATCAATTCTTCAAATTCTGAAAAAGTATCTATTCCCAATTCTCCTCTTAACAATTCAACTCTTCTAGTTACAGACCTTTTATCATAATCTCTAAAATCATATCCATAAACTTTATAAATATTATAGATTAGTTTATTTATTCTCTCATCCAAATCAATTATGGTATTAAGTTTTGATTTAATATATTCATTTATCTGCTCTATGCCAAATACATGATTATAATTTTTTGTCATTATTGCATTTAAAGGTATCTCATTTGCTTCACACTCATTTGGATTTTGAATAATAGATACAGCACCATTTTTCTTAATCTCTTTCAAAGAACTTGCTCCATCATCCATATATCCGCAAGTAAGGATTACAAGTAATGAACTTTTATATTCTAAAGCTAAAGATTTAAACAGCATATCTATGGACGGTCTGCAAAAATTCACCCTTTGTGTTTTTGATTGATAGATATAACCACCCTCAACAACCATGTGTAAATTTGCAGATGCCACATATATATGATTTGATTTAATCAATTCGCCATGATCTGCCTCTTTAACTTTATAGCTTGTAAATTGTTGTAAAATATCAGCTAATCTATTTTTCTCATCAGGTAGAATATGTTCAACAATAAATACAGTTATATCAGCATAGGGTAACTCTTTTAATATTTTTATAATATTCTCCAATGCCCCGGCACTTCCCCCTATTGCTATAGCTTTTAGTGGAGTATTGATCTGATTAGTTTTATTGTAAGCATTCTCAAGTGAAATATCAATTGAAATTTTTCTCAAATATCTCCATAACGATTTGTCATCTGTACTTAATTCCAATTTTTTGTGATAGTAACTTAACGCTTTGATTATTTTTGATGATAATATTGATACAGAGATAAAAGATATCTCTAGTCTATTTTGCTCTTCAATTAACTCTAATAATTTATCAGTATCCTCTTTATTGCAATCATTATCAATAAGTATTTTAGTTATGCCATTGCTTTGTGCCCAGTGGATCATATCTTATGTTATCCACGCTTTAACTATACTCACAAAAGTTTCTAAATTTAATGGTTTTGTCAAGAAATCATTTGCGCCAACCTCTAAACACTTCTCTTTGTCTTTTGCCATTGCTTTTGCTGTTACTGCTATGATTGGTATATCTTTTGTATCTTTATTGGCTCTAATACTTTTAATTGCTTCATATCCATCCATTACGGGCATCATTATATCCATAAGTATTATATTTGTATCAAGATTTTTATTTAATATTTCCAGTGCCTCTTTTCCCGTAGATGCGGTTAATACATTAGCACCTCTCTCTTCTAAAATCTCAACAAGTACAAAAGTATTTCTCATATCATCATCAACTACCATTATTTTTTTATCATCAAAGTTGATATCACTTGCAATTATATTTTTACTGCTTTGAGTAGTTGCTGTTTTTACTCTATGTAAAAACATATCAACTTCATCAAGTAGTCTGTGTTGTGAGTTTGCTGATTTTACAATTATAGAATCAGTATATTTTTTTATTTTCTTTTCTTCTTGAGCAGTTAATTCTTTTCCTGTATATACAATTATCGGTATATTTAATTTATTGCTTTTTATATATTCACAAATCTCCAGACCACTTTTGCCATTTAAAGATAAATCAACAACTATAGCATCATATATACCTTTGTCTAATTCTTTTTTTGCTACATCAATATTATCAACACCTTTGGAACTTATAGTGTTATTGCCTATAAATTCAATCATAGCTTCTCTTTGTATCTTGTCATCTTCAACAACGAGTAGATCTTTTATTTTCTTATTATTAAATTTGCTAAAATCATTAAATACATTTTCTAAATCGTTGTTAGATAACGGTTTTTGTTTAAAACCAACCGCTCCCATCAATCTTATATCATTTTGTTTATTATGACCGGATATTATATAAACGGGCAGTTTTCTTGTAGAGATATTTGTTTTTAACTCTTTTAATACATCTATCCCGTCAATATCGGGTAATCCGAGATCTAGTAAAATACCTTGTATATTTTTATATCTATTTGCTAAATTTAAACCTTTTTGCCCTGTTGTTGCAATTAAAGCATAATTTCCTTTTTCGTTAATAACACTTTTTAATGTTAAAGCAAACGCCTCATTATCTTCTATAATTAAAAATGGTTTATCTGTTGATATTATTTTTTCTGAGTCATCTATGATTATATTATTAATTTGTTTTTGCATATTACTTGGAACTATTTTTAACACTTCTTGTTTTGGTTTCTCAAGCTCTTTATTTTTAGTTAAATTAGGGATAACAATACTAAAAGTACTGCCTATACCCTCTTGTGATTCAAGAAATACCGTACCACCCATAAGTTTAACCAACTCTTTAGTAATTGAAAGACCAAGTCCTGTACCTCCATATTTTCTGCTTGTACTGCCGTCAGCTTGTGAAAATGCCTTAAATACTAATTCTTGTTTATCTGTAGCAATTCCAATTCCTGTATCTTTTACAGAGATTTTCACTTTATTTGAACCTTCTGATTCAATTATTAATTTAATGTTGCCTTTATGAGTGAATTTTAAAGAATTTGATAAAAAGTTTTTTATAACTTGAGATAGTTTGTCTTCATCTGTTTTAATTATATCATTGTAGGAGTCTTCAATTATAAATTCTAAACCATTGTTTTGAATGCTTGGCTCAAACATATCTTTGATCTTTTGGATAAATTGTGATGAATGAAAATCATCAACAATAAGATCCATCCTTCCTGCTTCCACTTTTGAAAGATCTAAAACATCATTTATCAGTCTTAAAAGATCTTCTCCCGAGCTATTAATAATTTGTGCTTTTTTCATATCATCTTTATTTAAATTTTGTTTTTTATTCTGACCTAACATACTTGATAATAAAATTACAGAATTTAAAGGAGTTCTAAGCTCATGACTCATATTTGCTAAGAATTCACTTTTATATGTATTTGAATCTTCCAAGTCTTTTGCTTTTATCTTTAATTGCTCTTTTGATATCTCTAATTGTGAGTTCTGGATTTTTAATTCTTTTTCTGATTCTTGTAGTTGAACCTGCTGTTCTTCCATTTGAGCATTTGCCTCTTCAAGTTGAGCTTGTTGTTCCTGCATTTGAGAGTTTGCCTCTTCAAGTTGAGCTTGTTGTTCCTGCATTTGAGCATTTGCCTCTTCAAGCTCTGTTCTTTGTTTTTGAAGTTTAGTATTGGTTTCCTGAGATTCAAATAGTAAATCTTTTACTTTTTTATTTTGAATCGCAGAAAATATTTTGGTTGCAACTACAGTGTCCGCAAGCTGGAAAAATTCCCTTTGTGTTTTATTAAAAAGAGATGTTGATCCAATCTCAATAACACCATATAATTCTTCTTGATAAATAAGTGGAAATGTATATGTATTTAAAGGAGCTTCATTTGTAGTTCCTGTAGATATAACCATGTGAGTTCTTATGATATTTTCAAGTTGTATAGGTGTTTTTTGCAGGGCAACTTGTCCTACAGTCCCCTCTCCTACTTTAAATATACTTGATAAGTCTTTTCTTTGAACAAATGCATAAGTTCCGTAAAGATGAAGTAAATCTTCTTCTTTATCATGTATATAAAGGGCTCCAATACCTGCCTTTAGGTATTCACATAAATAACTTATAGAATCATTACATACAGATGTAATATCATTGTTACCCGAGAGTGTATTGTTTAAACCGCTAAGTCCATCTTTTATCCAGTCTTGTTTATTCTCTTGATCTATTAAAGTTTGAATTGTTTTTATATTAGAGTTAACCTTATGGGCCATTTGACCAATTTCATCATTTGTTAAAACTTTAATTTGCTCAACTTTATCACTTTCTTTATTTAGATATTTAAAAAAACTACTCAAGCCATCACTGACTTTATATAAATTATTTATAACCAATTTTTTTAAAGATATATTAACGGCAACAATAATTATAATTGAAAGTAAGAATAAAATAGCAATAAAAATATAAACAACCTCCTGAGATTGTTTAACTATCTTTTGCGCACTTTCAATATTCTCACCTAAAACATAATAACCAATGACCTTATTGCTGAAACTAATTATTGGTTTAATAGAATAAAAGTATTTATCATCGTCTAAATAACCAATTTTTAAAAGTTTATTTAAATTTATTTTTTTAAAATCTTTAAAAAAATCTAAATTATATTCATTTTGTGAGAGTATTAAATTATGAGCGGCTTTGTCTTTGTTTGTAGTTTTCAGAAGAAGATCTTTTTTAACAAAAACTAAAAGATATTTATCATCTTTTTTATAACTTTTTACAATATGTTCAAAACCTTGTAAATATTCAAGTGAACCGTTATATCCAAATTCATCAACAATTGGTACAATTGACCTTAAAATCAGACCTACCACTCCAACTTCAATAGCGGATACCGGTTCTTTTATTTTTTTAACTTCATTTATAGTATGTCTAAAACTACTTAAATCATCACCATTCTTTTCTCTTAACCATGACCTTAAAAAAGATTTTACATCTGCTGTGTGTATATGTACTTTTACATTTTTAAATTCTGTAAATTTTTGATATTTTTTTATAATATCTGTTAATACTTCATATGCCAAGTCTTTATCATTTTCAGATATTGCCAATAAAATATCTGCATTACTTGCAACAGATACTGCATTTGTGATACCAACTTCCATTTTAGCAGCCAATTTATTATCTAAAGTAGTTAATGCATTTTTATTTATTAACTTATAATTATCTATTTTTATTTCATCCATAACTTTAAATGATATAAGTACAGATATAACTAAAACCGCTAATGTAACCAAAGATATTGTGATAAAAAACTTATTTGATATTTTTGTTTTATTCATAACTTTTTCCATTAATATAATCTTTTTAGATTTTTACCCTCTTCAAGGTTTACGACACCATTATCACTAATGATCTTTTGTCCATATTTTGATAAAGTAAATTCTAAATATTTTTTATTTTCGCCTGATGGATCTCCATATGAGTATAAAAATAATGGTCTATAATATTTATACTTACCGTTTTGTATATTTTGTTTATTGGGTTTAATACCATCAATTGATAATATTCTTAATCTTTTATTTTTACTTGCGGTCACAAAATCATCAACAGCAAATACATTTATAGCTTTTGTTACTGCTCTTCTAATAGGTCCAGAGCTACCTTTTCTTTTTGCATCTTTAGTAAATGAAATCTCTTTATCATCAAATAATACCATTCTTACAGAGTATCCAACGCCACTGGTTTTACCATTTCTAGCATAAACTTGAATAGATAAATCTTCCCCGCCAACCTCTTTCCAGTTTGTTATTTTACCTGTTAAAATATCTTTAAATTGTTGTGAAGTTATATTTGAAACAGAATTATTTTTATTTACGATAGCAACAACTGCACCCCAGGCAACTTGGTGTGCTTGTACATTTTCTTCACCTTTTAATCCTAGAGGTGGTCTACATCCTGAAGATACTGCTACTTTTTGTGCACCCATAAGTTGAATAGCTCTTGGAGCGCCGCCCCTACCTACAACTTTCATCTCATGATTTGTTTTTTTTGCATATGCTGCATTTAATTTTGTTAGATATGCCATCTTTGTAATACCACAACCAAATGTCTTAATCTCAACTGCATACATAGCCGTACTAAGTATAACAAGTGTAATAATAAATTTTAACATCACAATATCCTTATGTAATTCATTTTAAAACAAAAATGCTGAAACTATAATAAATAAAAAAAGGGTGATTTAAAAAACCACCCTTTTTACTTATTTGATAAAATTATACATAATTACTAATATAATCCGTAATGTTCACCATCTTTCATTTTATACAATACTCTAAAGCTGTCATCCATATCATAGAAAACTTTAAATGCACCGCCATCAGTTTTTAATTCATTTAATGCTTCTTCAATTTCCATTGGCTTATATGATTTTAACCTCATAGGTACAACTTCTGAATCTAATTTTTCCAGCTCTTTTGCTATACTATCTTCCTCTTGGCTTATAGCAACTTCTGTTAATTTTACAGCATTGTGAGCTTTTACTTTATCAGAATGTCTTCTTAAAATTTTACTTACTCTATCTGTTGCAATATCAATTGCAGTGTGTAAATCTTTATCTCTTTGTTTTACAACAATTGTATCTTGATGAGCGATATTTAAAAGGTATTCAAATGTAATTACATTTTTTCCTTGCTTTTGCTCTTGTGATATAATGGCATTTATAGAAATAATATCTAAATTATATTTATTAAAAGTATCCATCGTACTTTCAATATGATTTTTTAAATCGTCTGTTAGTGTTATATGTCTTCCAACAATACTTGTATTCATAGGGAACTCCTTGAAAAGAAATTTAAAGATTAATGAAATAATCTTTGTGTGTTAATTGTATCAAAAATTATATTAATATTTCCCTATTTCCTTTTGTATTAGCAGCTGATAATACACCGGTCATCTCCAATTGCTCTACAATAGTAGCTGATCTGTTATAACCTATTCTTAATTTTCTTTGAATATAACTAATTGAACTTTTTTTATCTTCTATTACAACTCTTTTAGCATCTTCATATAAACTATCAAGCTCACCTACATCAGCAGTAGTTCTTCCACTAAATCCCTCTTCTACTTGCTCTTTTACAATTTCATTATTATATTGAACTTCCCGTTGGCTTTTTAGAAAATAAACAACTTTGTCAATTTCATCTTCTGTTGTCCATGGGGCATGAATTCTAACTAATCCGCTCATCCCTGGAGGTGTAAACAGCAAATCTCCACGACCAAGAAGTGATTCTGCACCCATGCCGTCAAGTATAATTTTACTGTCTACTTTTTGACCAACTTTATAACTTATTCTACTTGGAAGGTTTGCTTTAATTAGTCCTGTCACTACATCTACGCTTGGTCTTTGTGTTGCTACAATTAAGTGAATTCCACAAGCCCGTGCTTTTTGTGCAATTCGGGCAATTGAAACTTCAACTTCTTTTCCGCTTGTCATCATAAGGTCAGCTAACTCGTCAATAATAATTACAATATAAGGAATTTTATCAAAGTCCCCTTTTTTTGCTTTTTCATTATAGTTTTCAATATTCTTAGTACGACTTTGAGCCATTATCATATATCTTCTTTCCATCTCTGCAACCATAGAGGCTAGTGCATTTATAGCTTCCATTGGTTTGGTAATAACCGGAGTTAATAGATGGGGAATGTCGTTGTACATAGAAAATTCAAGCATCTTGGGATCAATCATAATCATCTTTAAATCATCTGGAGAATTTTTATATAAAAGAGATAAAATCATACCGTTTATACCAACACTTTTACCACTACCCGTGGTTCCTGCTATTAAAAGGTGAGGAAGCTTTTTCAGATCAGTTATAAATGGACGACCCACTATATCTTTACCTAGAATTATTGTTAATGGAGATGAGGAATTCTGAAACAATTCACTCTCTAAAATCTCTCTCATATAAATAGTATCAAAATTTTCATTCGGAACTTCAATACCAACTACATCTTTACCGGGAATGGGTGCTTGTATTCTGATAGTTTGGGCTTTAAGTGCCATAGCAAGATCATCTTGTAGATTTAGAATTTTAGATACCTTTACATTAGGAGCAGGTTTAAATTCAAAAGTTGTAACAATTGGCCCTGAATATGTTCGTACAACATCCCCCTCTATTTTAAACATTGCAAGTTTTTCAAGTAAATCGTTAATCTTTTGATCAATAACAGCTTCATTTACTTTATTTTTTATTTGTTTTGGCGGTTTGTTGAAAAAATCACTATGTGGTAATTCAAAATCTTGCGGTTTATCTACATCACCTGTTTCAATATCTTCTAACAGTTTTTTATTTTCTTCAAGTTCGTCTACTATAATAGATGATGTGGTGATATCATCAGTTGATTTTTCATCCTTAATATCTTCTAAAATAATCTCTGCAGTATTTCCAGTCTCTTTAACGATAACTTTTTGTTTTGGTAATTTTTTTAGTTTGTTTGTTGAAGATTTTGATTTTGAGATTTTATTTGTTGAGAATTGAATCTTCTTTTTCAAGTTATCAAATTTCATTTTAAAATCAAAATCTTCAACAAATACATAAAAAGAGACTATAGTTCCAATAAGAACAAATAACCAAAGTCCGGCAAGACCAATAAATGGAGATAATGTAGAAATAATGATATCTCCTATTTTCCCTGATAAATTATCAGTTACTACAAGTGCTTGAAAAATAATTAGGGTTAAAAATAAAAATATAAATGTAATTGATTTTTCTATTACTTTTGTCATATAATTAAAATTTAGTTTATAAAGTGGATATAAAAAAACCAATAAATATCCATATGCCAAATATCCAAAGTATTCCAAGGAAAATTTAGCAAATATAGAACCGATTTTTCCAACTAATGCAGGGTCTGGCATATATGTTGCAAATGTAAAAAAGATAATAATAAATGCAAAAATAATTGATGATATTTTAATAGCTATTTGGAATCCTTTGTTAAGAGTCTATTTATTTTACCTTGAAGTTTAAGCCAGGTTCTATGTTCCATAAGAGGAAAACCTGCCCATTGTTTTTTGGGTTCTTTGATAGATTTTGTAACACCGCTTTTAGCAGAAATTGTAGTAAACGGTGCAATCTCAAGATGTCCGGCAACCCCACTTTGAGCACCCATAATAACATATTCTTTTAATACAGATGAGCCTGCAAAGCCGCATTGACCTGTAATGATTGAACCACGACCAATAACACAATTATGTGCAATATGAACAAGATTATCAATTCTTACACCATCTTCAATAATAGTTGATTTAAAAGCCGCTCTGTCTATTGAAGTATTTGAACCTATCTCTACATCATTTCCAATAGTTACATTTCCATTTTGATATATTTTGATATATTTTCCATCTTTTGTATGAGCAAATCCAAAACCATCAGAACCAATAACAGTACCGGCATGAATAATACAATCATCACCTATTGTACAATCTCTGTAAATAGTAACATTTGGGTATATAATTGTATTATTTCCAATAGTTATATTATCACCGATAAATGCGCCGCTCATAAGAGTAACATCATTACCTATAATTGTATTTTTACCAATAGATACATTTTCCATAACTGTAGAATTTTGACCAATTACAGCTTTTTTTCCAGCAGTTTCAACTACTTTTGGCGCAAAAAGTTTACTCAGCCCTGCCAAAGATAAATAAGGGTGTTCTGTTATCAAAGCAATAGTATTACTTGGCAGCTCATTTTTAAATTCTTCAGTTATAAAAACAGCACCCGCTTTGGTATCTTTTAAATCACTTAGATATTTTTTATTCTCCAAAAATGATATTTCACAATTAGAAGCATCTTTTAAAGTATTTAGTCCAGTGATATTAATATCACTATTACAATCTAAATTTAATTCTTTAGCAATGCTATTTAATGTCATTAATTATCTTTCCATCGCCACAACACCGCTTCGAACAATTTCAATTGGGTTGTACTTTTCAATAACTTTAATAAAATTTGCTATTCTTTTTGGTTCATCTGTTGCTGAAACAACTATGGCATTTTCAGTAACATTTTGAATAGCACCATTATATGCACGAGCTAAAACATCAACATCACTCAAACTTTGATCTAATGGTATTTTGATAAGTACAGTGTCTTTTTCAATAACATTTTTATGTTCAGTTACTTTTAATACAGGTACTAATTTATTTAGTTGTTTTACAATTTGATCTATTGTTCTTGCAACTCCTATTGTTATGATTGTAATTCTAGAGTAATCAGTATTTGGAATAGGTGCAACTGTCAAGCTGTCTATGTTATAACCACGCGCTGAAAACAGGTCAACAATTCTTGATAAAACCGAGTCTCTATTAATAACTATTATTGATAAAACTTCTCTTCTTTCTTCACTGTCATAAAAGTGATCAAAATTATTCATTATTTATCTCCTTCTAATAAAAGCATCTCATTTAAAGAATGTCCATTTGGTACCATTGGAAGTACCTCTTCTCTTCTATCTACAATTACTTCTATAATTGCCGGTTTATTTGATTTAACAGCTTCATCTAAAGCTTTATCAAATTCCTCTTTTGTATGAACTTTAAAACCAACTCCACCCATAGACTCAGCCAACATTTGGAAGTTAGCTTGTGTATCAAGTACAGTTTCGGCAAGTCTATCTTCATAAAATCTAGTTTGCCATTGTCTAACCATCCCAAGATAATTGTTATTTAAAATGATATTAATAACAGGAAGATTATATTGTGTACAAGTGATAATTTCCTGAATATTCATCATAATTGAACCGTCACCTGTAAAATTAATGGATATTTTATCCGGATTTGCCCGCTTAACACCCATAGCATAAGGAAGTCCAACTCCCATAGTTCCTAAACCGCCACTTGTCATAAATTGTCTAGGATAATTAAATGGATAAAATTGTGCTGTCCACATTTGATGTTGACCAACATCTGTTGAGATTAAAGCTTTATCACCCAACAGTTCTCCTGTTCTTTGAATAGCCCATTGTGGTTTTAATCTATCAGAATCTTCAATAAATCTTAATGGTTCTTGTTTTCTATATTCTTTTAAAGTTTTATGCCAAGCTGAATAGTCATTAAATTCAATATCTTTTGCATTTTCTAAAAGTTGCTTAGTTACAATTGCTAAATCTCCAACTATAGGATAATTTGGTTTAATTATTTTTGCAATTGAAGCTGGATCTATATCTACATGAACAACATGAGCTTTTTTTGCAAATACATCAAGTCTTCCCGTAACTCTATCATCAAATCTAGCACCTAAACAAATAATCATATCAGTTTCACTTATCGCCATATTTGCTGCATATTCTCCGTGCATACCTAACATACCAAACAGATATTCATCATCATTTCTCATAACGCCGCGAGCCATTAAAGTTTCAACAACAGGTATTTTTGTAAGTTTTACCAGTTCTCTGACATCTTCATAACAATTTGACAATACAGCCCCTCCACCAATGTAAAACAATGGTCTTTGAGCTCTGCTGATATGATCTAAAGCATTTTTGATTTGTCGAGGATTACCTTTTATTGTAGGCTTATAAGTAGGTAATTCCCACTCTTTACTATAATCAAAATCCCCCAGATTTGCTGTTACATCTTTTGGCAAGTCAATATGTACGGGACCCGGTCTTCCGCTTCTTGCTAAATAAAATGCTATTTTTAAAACTCTGTTTAAATCTTTAACATCATTTACTAGAAAGTTATGTTTAGTACAACTTCTACTAATACCAACTGCATCTATTTCTTGAAATGCATCCGTACCTATAACTGCTGTTGGAACTTGTCCGCTAATTACAACCATTGGGATTGAATCTGTATATGCAGTTGCAAGTCCCGTTACGGCATTTGTAAAACCAGGACCTGATGTTACAATAGCAACACCAACTTTACCTGAACTTCTAGCATACGAATCCGCTGCATGTACTGCTGCTTGTTCATGTTTAGTTAAAATATGTTGAAAATGATTTTGTTTATAAATTTCATCATAAACATTCATAATTGCACCACCCGGATAACCAAATACTACATCTACATTTTCTTCTCGTAGGGCCTCTATTACCATTTTTGAACCGCTGATTTGCATAAAACAATACTCCTGAATAAATCTTTATATAAGCCAATATTCTACTAAAAAAGTAATTAAATTATGATAAAATTATTTTTTTTATAAATTTATCTCAAATTTATGTTTAGTTTAAGGAGTTTATGCTAAGTTTAAGAAAAGTTTTAGTATTAAAGATGTATAATTAGTATACAAAATGTTTTAAAGGGGAGATTATGGGATTACAACAAATAAATAGTTCAACAATGGTTGGTATAAATGCTGTTGATATTAGTCATGCTCAGAAAACAAGCGCGGCAGGGAAAGTTGCTGAATTAAGTAGGGATGCAGTAGGAATTGCTGGAGATACTAATGATGTTACGAAAAGAAGTGATGTTGCTAGTAATGTTGGTAAATATATTAATAACATATCAACAACCAGTTCGGTAACTTCAATGTTAAAAAGTCAAGTACAGGCTATTAGCAACATACAAGACAAAATGTCAAATGTAACTAGCGGCGTGTCTACTCAAGAGAGTATTCAGCCGGAAGTTGCTCAATTTATATCAAAATTTAATAGTTCTGCTGGGACGATTAATGAAAAAATGGATAGACTGGAAGATTTAGATGGTGACAGTACAACATATTTTGATGGTTCAGCGGGTGCGATACCATTGAATATAGATATGTTAAATAATTCTATGGCAACTAAAAGAAGTGAACTATCCAGCACTTTAAATAAGGTTCAAGAAGTTAATGAACACTTTAAACAATTAGCTCAAAGTGTTATCTCTGATGAAGTTCAAAAAACGCATCAGGAATCTCCGTTTAAAGAGATAAATTTTGGGAAGGAATCAGCTGATTTTACTGCTGCAAATATGACTAATATTGTAGGTTCGGTTGCATCTTCACAAGCAAATGCTCTGCAGGCTCAGAGTATAAGACTGCTTGTTTAATATAAATAAAATATAAGTATTTTTTGAAATCCCTTGTCCGTTTTATGGATGAGGGATTTTTACTTTAGAGTTCAATAAAAATCCTACAAGTATCATCAACCCTAGAACTATATTTTCATTTGGAATCATCTCATAAGCCCACCCTAAGTAAACTAACCATAAAAGAATAGCTCCAAGTGGTGTAGGAACTCCTACAAAGTGTTTACTTACACTTCCTGCATCTGTATCAATATTAAATTGAATAAGCCGTCTAAGCCCTGATATAACATAATAAATAAAGGCAAAGGCAACAAATGCTGTATTTAAAAAGTGAATCTCTTTACCGTCAATTACGCCAAAAAATATAAACATTACAGGAACTATTACAAATGAAAGAAAATCAGCGAAAGAATCTAATTGAACTCCAAACTCAGTTGATAAATTATATTTTCTGGCAATTTTACCATCAATTATATCAAATGCTCCAGCTGCCCAAGCAAATAAAGCTGCACCAAAAAACTCGCCGTGTGTTAAAAAATAAATCGCCAATATCCCAGCTGCTATATTGAAAAAAGTAACTATATTAGCTAAGTTAAAATGGTTGTTTGGTGTGAATAAAAATGTCATATTAGTTCTCCTATTTGATTTTCGTTGTATATTTTTATATTATGTTGTTCTAAAATATTAGCAGTTAATCCCTGCCCCTTTACTAAAGTTCCATTAAAATTACCATCATAAATCTCTAAATTTCCACAAGATGGCGATTTTGATTTTAACAATGCTATTTGGATATTGTGCTGTTTACATATATGTAGTGTTTGTTTTGCCCCATCGATAAAAAAATCAGTTGTATCAATTCCAAATTCATTTTTGACAACCAATGGATTAAAGCTTTGTATCTCATTTGGAACTCTTGGTATTACCATCCCGCTTGCAACTTCCGGACAAAATGAAATTAATTCGTATTTTTGACTTAGCTTGACAAGTTCTTCTATAAGATTGTTTTTACCGTCATATCTTACATTTTCACCCATTAAACAAGCACTAATAAGTAGTTTGGGTTTATTGTTCATCTTCTTCCTTATCTAAATCATCTAGATTAAAAAAAGTATTTGGATGAAAGTTTTTAAATGCAGCTTTCATTGATACGAATATTTGAGGATTATCAAGTTCTAGTTTTGCAAGCAACTCTTTTGTATTAGCTCTAGCATGAGGTATTTTAATATCTATTCTAAGTGCAGGACAACTTTCATCACCAACTACTATTATTTCATTATCTGTGGCAAATCCTCTTAATTGCCGCTCTCTGCAAAAAATTAAAGGACGAATTACCATAAGTCCATTTTCAGCCTTATACTTTGGAGGCATGCTTCGCATACTGCCATTATAAAATAAGTTCATAAAAAAACTCTCCATAGCATCATCTAAATGATGACCAAGGGCAAGTTTATTAAATCCACCCTCTAAAGCATGAGTATAAAGATAGCCTCTTCTCATACGACTTATAAAACTGCAAAATGAACTGTTTTTTCTAATTTTGTCTTTACTTATATCAAATATTTCAGTATTTATAATCTCATGCTCTATTTCATGTTCTTTACAGTGATCAGCCAAAAATTGGACTTGTTCACCCATACCATAAGTAATAGTAACCGCTTTAAATTCAAAATTAAAAGGAGCATGTCTTTGCATTCTTTTTAAAGTATGAATTAATGTTAGAGAATCTTTACCGCCACTAAATCCAACTAATACTTTATCACCCTCTTTTATTAAATCATATTGTGCATTTGTCTGCCCTGTAATTCTTGATAATTTTTTACTAATTTCTAACAATCTTAACCCTATTCTTCTAATAATTTACTATTAATATTTTTCTTTGGCTTCACACCCAACTCTTTAAATTCTTCAGTTTTTCGTAAAATATTACCACGACCGGTACTTAATTTATTAATAGCTCCATCATAAGCTTTTTTAGTTCTGTCAATATTTAATCCAATATCTTCAATATCTTTTACAAATCCGGCAAACTTATCATATAAATCGGCTGCTTTTTTAGAAATAAGCTGAGCATTTTCATTTTGATACTCATATCTCCAAATATTTTCAATAGTTCTTAAGGTGATAAAAAGTGTTGATGGAGAAACTAACATAATATTATTCTCAAAAGCTAATTTGAAAAGCTGATTATCATTTGAAGCAGCTAACATAAAAGCACCCTCAATAGGGATAAATAATAAAACAAAATCCAATGTTTTTACCTGCTCAATATCTTCATATCGTTTACTGCTTAAATCTTTAATATGAGTTTGTAACGACTTAATCAACTCTTTTGTAGATTTCGTTCTATCTTCATCTGTTTGAGCTTCTGTGTAGTTTAAATAAGCAGTTAATGAAACTTTACTATCAATAATAATATCTTTATTTTCAGGTAGATGAAGTATTACATCAGGTCTAAGTCTTTTCCCCTCTTCATTGGTAAAGCTTCCTTGAACTGAATATTCTTTCCCTTCTCTTAATCCTGTTTGCTCTAAAATTTTAGACAAAATCATCTCACCCCAATCACCTTGAGTTTTATTTTGACCTTTTAAAGCATTTGTTAAATTAATGGCATCTGTACTTATTTGAGTATTTAACTCTCTTAAACTTTTAATCTCATTAAGAAGTGTACCGCTCTCTTTTGTTTGTGCTGTATGTATCTCGTTAACTCGTGTTCCAAATGATTGTAATTGCTCTTTAAATGGTTTTAAAACTAAGTTTATATTCTCATTTGATTTTTGACTATTATTTTCAAATATTTTATTAGCTAAGTTCTCAAACTCTTTTTTTAATTCATCTTTTGTTGATAAGAGGAACTCATTTTGAGTTTGAAGTGAAGTTATTTTTATATTTGCTTCATTTTCAATAGCATTGATTTGTATTTCATTTTTATTTTTTAATGAAAACCAAATAACAATTCCACCTAGTATCAGTCCTGCAATAAAAATTAGTATCTCAATCATTAGTTAATATCAGCCTCACAAGTTTCTTTTAAAGCCTCATCATTTTTCATCTGACTTATTCCAGCCCCTGTATATCCCAACTCTTTAAGTCGCTCAACCAATGGTGGATGTGAATAATGAAAAAATATGTATAAAGGATGAGATAGTGGAAATGATTTATTTTCATTTGCTAGTTTTAATAAAGCATTTACCAAATCCTCTTTACTGCTTAAATTACTACCAAACTCATCTGCTGCATATTCATTATGTCTGCTCATAGCACTTACTAAAGGCATTAAGAAAAATGATAATATTGGACTAAACATCATAAATACTAAAATAATAGCATACGGTTCGTTTTGTAAATGTAATTGTAAGAAAAGTTCCTCAGGTAAATTCCCAAAGATTCCAAAAAATACAAACATAATTAATCCCATAATCCCTATATTTTTAAGAATATCACCATTTTTAAAGTGTCCTAATTCATGACCTAGAACCGCTAAAAGTTCATTGTGTGTTAGTTTTTCAATTAGAGTATCAAATAAAACAACTCTTTTTGTACTTCCTAATCCACCAAAATAAGCATTAAGTCTGTTATCTCTTTTAGATGCATCTACACTAAACACTCCACTACTTTTAAATCCTACTTCATCTAATAAAGTCTCAATCTTAGCTTCCAACTCTTTATCTTCAAGTTTGGAGAACTTATCAAACATCTTGTCCCTAATTAAAGGATAAAGCATATTTATTAAAATAATAATAGAAAAAATAAATACAAATCCCCAAATCCACCAGTTTGGAAAACTCGTAATAATAAAGCTAAGTCCTGCAATAACAGCACTTCCAAAGATTAAAAACAATGCCCCGCTTTTAATAGTATCTTTAATATACAGACTTGGTGTCATATTTGAAAAACCATATTTTTTGTCTAATTTAAAAGTGCTGTACAAATCAAATGGTAAAGCTAAAATCCAATTGATAATTATAAATAAATCAATAAATACAACAGCTTTTTGCCATCCAACAAATCCGCTTGTAGCTTCATCTAAAGCAACTAAACCAAAACCGATCCAGATAAAAAATAATATAAAATCATAAAAAGTACTTAACATACTCATTTTTTGACTATCTACACTATAATCGGCTGCTACTTTATATTTTGATGGTGTCAATATCACTGCATCGAAGTTTTTCGCTTTTTTTACATAATCTACTTGCATAAATGATGTATAAATACTTACCAAAAAGTATATACAATAACCTGCAACTGCTATCTCTAACATTAATTTTCTTCCTTTAATTCTTTAAATATTTTTATAAATTCTTTAACTTTTTGTTTATCATCTGTTATATTAATAATCTCATAATTATCTTCAAATGATTCTTTAGTCCAGTTTGCACTACCAAATATTGCAAATTTGTTGTCGATTATAGCTAATTTTATATGCTGTTTCCTTTTTGTTTGTATCAATTTTAATTTTTTATAAAACTTTAATTTTGATTTACCATAAATAATAGTCACATCAACACTTTTTTTTGATGCTTTTTTAAGAGCTTTATGAAATTTTTTATAGCTGAAGTTGTACATCGCTATATCAATTTTTTTATCTGCATTATTTATAATCTTCAAGATACGCTCTTTGACTATTTGTGAATCTTTAGGTAAAAAATAGATTTCATCTTTTGCATAAACTGATGTTGAAGTTATAAATATAAATAATACTAAAGAAGTGAAATATTTAAACATATTAATTGGTTCCTTTTATAAATAATTTGATAGTGTCTATTTTATAAAACTGTTTTAGTTGCTCATAAACTTCTGGAAAGTTTTTTCGTAATGATTTTGGCTTTTCAAAAAACACTTCACTGGCAACTGCAAAAAATTCTGCTGTATTAATAGCACCACTTGAACCGAATAGTTTATATTTTCCCCAAAACCTGTTTGTAAGACTTTTTGCATTTAATGCTTTATATGTTTTAAACATAACGTCTGCCCAAGCTTTATATTTTAAGTTGTCTAAAACAGGAACACCATCGGCAACTCCATCTTCAAAATCTAATTCGTGTGCAAATTCATGAATTATAACATTATGATTTTTAAAATGATAAGCTTCTCTTTTTGCATTGTGCCAAGAGATAATCACGACCCCTCCACTGCTTTGCCCCTCTAAAATAAATTTTTCTTTTGTGTATATCCCATCATAACTTTTAACTTCATCAAGAATAAATTCATAAGGATACACATAAATAGTACTTAGGTTTTCATAGACTTCCTTGTCTAAATTAACAATCATTAAACAAGCATAAAAGCTAATCACAACTTTCATCTCATAAGTTACATCTTTTTTTATCCCTAACCACTCTTTTTCTTCTATAAAAATCATCATTTTATAGTGAAGTTTTAATTTTAAATCTTGAGATAAAAGATTGTAGTATGGAATCTTTTTTAAAACTTTTTCATAGTGGCTGGGAAAAGGTATAGTTTTTAATTCTTTTAAAAGTAAAAGATGGTTTATCCACTTTATCGTTTCAATAGTAATAAAAAGCACTAAAATAACTAAAAGTATTTGGATTAATCCACTGTAATAAAGCAAATTATAACCTATAAATTAATGACATTCTAAAATAGTTCTATCAGGGCTGATTAAATAGTCATAACCATTATAAATAGTATATCCACCATATATAATAACAGATACTGCGGCTAATTTTATCATGATATTTCGTAAACCGGTTTGTTTAAAAAGACCTACAAAAAATCCAAGTGAAAAAAGTGCAGGAATTGTGCTAAGACCAAATATAATCATCACAACAGCACCATAAAAAGGACTTGCCGTACTAGCAGCTGTTATTGCGAAGAAATATACAAAACCACAAGGCAAAAGACCATTTAACATACCCAATAGAAAAAAGCTTAATAAAGTTTGGCTGCTAAGTAAGGCTTTGAAATTTTCTTTGTACCAGGTTGATGAAGAAAAAGAATGTTCAATTAATGTTAGAAATTTAACTTTCCCTAAAAGTGAAAGTCCGGTTAAAAGCATAGCAGAACCTGCAACTAACCATAAAATACCATTAGCAGTATTTGAAAAAGTGGCAACTCCTCCTAGATACCCAAAAACAGCACCTAAAATTGCATAAGTTAAAATTCTGCCAAATGAATATAAAAGATGAGCAAAAGTTTGTTGGGTTTTGCCCCAAGTTTGTTCTATTTTTGTACTACTGTATGCTATTACTATCCCGCCACACATACCAATACAATGCCCAAATGAGCCTAAAAAAGCGATAGTAATAATAGATATAAAATCAACTGTTTCCATTATTTTTCTTGGCTCTCCCCTAATAATTGTTTTTTAATATAGGGATTAGCCAAATGTTCACCTCTAACCATATGTGTAAACATAGCTTGAAAACTTATCAAACCGTCTTTTTTATTTTCATAAGCTCCAAAGCCGTAAAACATAGGAGTATCATCAGTTCTGCTATACCAAGCATATCTGCCGTCAATATATTTTTTGGTATCTTTTGTTCTTACCCAAATTAGTGCCGTATCTTTAAATTCTTTATTTTCAAGCCAATGTACCATACCGCCATGGTCATGAAAAAACCAGGTTTTACCATCTGGAGCTATAACCTGTGATGCATAAGTTATATCATCTATTACCATTCCGCAATCACTATCTTGAAATTTACCCAAAATAATAGGTATTGGTTTTTTAGCACTATTGCCTGTATACACTACTGTCATATTTTGTGATGTTGACATCGACACAAATAATACAATAATTACAGATACAACAATAAATACAGTAATTATGGATATTAAATTCTTTTTGATAGAAATTCCTTCTATTTTTTTGCATTATACCATATTAGATTTATATTTATTTGATATAATTAGCTTTAATATGAAAAAAATACAAAAATCAATAATTTTCGATATGGATGGTACGCTTATAAACAGTGGAAATATCATTGCAAATACTATAAATCATGTAAGAACAAATACTGGATTAAAAGCTATGGAAAAAAATTATTTACTCCAAAATATAAATAATCCTCATATAAACAGTGCTGAATTTTTTTATGAAACTGATAATTTTACAGATGTTCATACTGAACTCTTTGAAACTTACTATGAGGAACACTGTATAAGTGATATTGTTTTATATGACGGGATTGCAAATCTTTTAGAAACTTTAAAAGATGAGTTTATTTTTACTATTGCTACAAATGCAAGTACTGTTTTTGCAATACAGATGACAAAACATCTAAATATTAATCATTATTTTAAAGATATAATCGGAGCAGACAAAGTTGTACAAGCTAAACCGCACCCTGATATGTTAAATGCCCTAATAGATAAACATCATTTTGATAGAAATGATACTATTTTGGTTGGAGATAGTCATAAAGATTTAATATCAGCTAACAGTGCAAATATAGATTCAATTTTAGTTAATTGGGGGTTTACAGACCATGAAGACAATGCCCTTGAAACGGTACTGGAACTTCAAAATAAACTTTTAGAATGGAAAGATACTTAAAAATGGAAAAAAATTTATCTTTTGAACATAACGGCATGACTATGAAAGTTGTATTCTTTAATCAAAACAAGATGTCTGTAGATGTAAATTGTTTTGATAAAGATGATAATTTTATTAAAAAAGCAAATATAGTATTTGCACAACTTCCTAAAAAACTAAAAGCTATTCTAAATCCTAAGAAATAAAATAAACATATGAAAATCTCAGTCATAATTCCAACTTTTAATCGTGCTGATTTTATATTGAGAACTATTGATGCTATTTTAAAGCAAACGGTTAAGCCAGATGAGATAATAATTGTAGATGATGGGTCTACTGATGATACAAAATCAGTATGTAGTGAGAACCAAGCCGGTGTAGAGATAAAATATATTTATCAAAATAATCAAGGTGTTAGTTCTGCTAGAAACACAGGGATTAGAGAATCTAAATATAAATGGATTGCATTTTGTGACAGTGATGATATTTGGCATAAAGACAAATTAGAAAAACAGATAAATTTTCATAAAGAAAATCCAAATATTTTAATATCTCATACAGATGAATTATGGAAATTCAATAATAAAATTATTAAGAAGAAAGCTCATCAAAAGAAGCCAAACGGGTATTGTTTTAAAGACAATTTACATTCTTGTAAAATAGGAGCCTCAACCTTGCTTCTAAATAAATCTATTTTAGATGAAGTTGGTTTATTTGATGAAAAATTACAAGCTTGTGAAGATTATGATTTGTGGCTTAGGATTTTACTAAAGTATGAGTTGGGACTGATCAATGAAGAACTTATCACAAAAACAGCAGGTCATAAAGGGCAACTATCTTTCGAAACACCTATGATGGATACTTTTAGGATTAAAGCACTTGAGAAACACTTAAATAGTAAATATAAAATTGAGATTCAAAAAGAGCTACTTTATAAATTAGATATTATCATAAAAGGTGCTTCTAAACATAACAATTATGCTATCTTAGAAAAATATACAAAACTTTATAATACTATTTCTCTAAATTAATTATTATCTTTGCTTAATAATACTTTTGTTTGTATTGCTATGCTTTTCTCTTCATCTGTTTTGATTACTAATACTTTAAGTTTACTGCAAGGTGATGAAATATCTTCTACATTTTTAATTAGTTTTTGAGTATTTTTGTCATCATCTATTTTGATACCTAAATTTAATGATAAATCAGCGCAAACTTTTTGTCTTATTAAACTACTGTTTTCCCCTATTCCACCTGTGAAAATTATACCATCAAGTTTTTCTAATTTTAAGATATAAGCACCTAGGTATTTTCTAATTCTTTCTACAAACATATCTATAGCAAGAATAGCTTGAGTATTATTATCTTGGCTTAAAGCTATAATTTCTCTTAAATCACTATATTCACAAATCCCTTTTAGTCCACTTTGTTTATTTAAGATTTCATTTATTTCATCAGCACTTAACTTTAAATTTTGTTCTAAATACAATACAATTGAAGGGTCTATATCTCCGCAGCGGGTTCCCATCATAAGTCCTTCAAGTGGTGTGAATCCCATAGAAGTATCTATTGATTTTCCTTTTTCAACGGCGGTTATACTTGCACCGTTTCCAAGGTGTATTGTGATTAAGTTTAGATTTTCTAAGTTGGTATTGAAATATTCGGCACATTGCTTTGCTACATAAAAATGTGATGTTCCGTGAAAACCATATTTTCTTATTTTGTGTTCTTTATAAAAGTCAAATGGTATTGGATACAAAAAAGATTTCATAGGTAAAGTTTGATGAAAGGCAGTATCAAATACAGCTACTTGCAAGCTATTTTTAATCTTGGCTTTTATAGTTTTGATGCCATCTATATTAGCAGGGTTATGCAAGGGTGCTAAAGGTATTAACTTTTCTAGTTCTAAGATAACTTCATCATCTATTATTACAGGACTAGAAAACTTTTCACCGCCATGAACAACTCTATGTCCAAAACCACCTATCTCTTCTAAAGAACTAATTGCTTTTGAAACTATTAGTTTATTAAAAATATTTTCAAAACTTTTATGAAAGTTGCTAATCTCTTCTTCGATACCATCAAATAATACTTCTAATTTTACACTATCAAATAATTTATATTTAACAGAAGAACTTCCACTATTCAAAACTAAAATCTTCATCCTAATCCTTAATCACTAAACCAGCCTGAATAGCTGTAATAGCAACAGTATTTACAATATCGACTACTTTACATCCTCGACTTAAATCATTTATAGGTTTATTTAATCCTTGCAAAACAGGTCCAATGGCAACTGCACCGCTACTTTTTTGAACTGCTTTGTAAGTGTTGTTTCCAGTATTTAAATCTGGAAATATCAATACACTGGCATCACCTTGTAGTTTACTGTTTGGTGATTTTTTCAAGGCTGTTTGTTTATCAATAGCTGTATCATATTGAATTGGCCCTTCTACAATTATTGATTTATCCAGCTTTTTTGCTTGTGCCGTTGCATCTGCCACAAGCTCTACATCTTCTCCAATTCCGGAAACTCCGGTAGAATAAGACAACATTGCAACCTTTGGTTCAATTCCAAATTGTTTGGCCGTATGTGCTGAACTAATTGCTATTTGTGATAATTCTTTTGCCTTTGGAGATGGATTGATCGCACAATCTCCGTAAACTAAAACTTTTGTATCAAAACACATAAAAAAGACACTTGACACTATATCAATATTAGATTTTGTTTTTATAATCTGCAATGCCGGCCTAACTGTATCTGCTGTAGTTCCAACTGCACCGCTCACTAGTCCATCAGCATAATTTAAATAAACCATCATAGTCGCAAAATAAGTACTGTTTGTCAGCATAATATCTTGTGCATTTTCTAATAAAATACCTTTAGACTTTCGTAAATTATAAAATTCATTAGCAAATTTATCGGTTAATGGTGAAGTTAGCGGGTCGATAATATTAGCTTTGGTTAAATCAATACCTAATATATTTGCTTTATGTAAAATATCACCGCTGTTACCTATTAAAGTTATATCAACAACATCTTGATACAATAAAATTTCGCAAGCTCTTAATATTCTATCATCATTACTTTCATTGAGCACTATATGTTTTTTATCTTTTTTTGCTCTTTGAAATAGATTAAATTCAAACATAATAGGTGTCATAATATCAGAAGTTGTTAAATTAAAGGCTTTTGTTAATAAATTATCATCTATATATTTTGAAAAAGTACCAAGTATTAAAGCTATTTTGGTATAACTTTTGTGAGTTAATTGTGGTTTGATATTTTGCATATCCAAAGAGGTTTGATAAGTATCTGTATCAACACTTAACAAACAAATTCCAATATCTTTAAATCCTTCAAGTAATTTCATAATGGAGGCATCAGGTTTTAATCCACCGGTTAAAATAAGACCTGAAATATGTGGCATATTCTGTGAGTGTATTGCATTCAATGAACCTAAAATAATATCACTTCTATCTCCTGATACTATGATTAAATTTTCTTTTTCAACCCATTTCAAATAGTTTTCTAAAGTCATTGAAGCAATTTTTATATCACTTATTTTTTGATTTAGATTTTTAGTATTACCAAAGAAAAGTTCACAATTTAAATTAGACTTAATATCTAACATTGTCAGCTTCTCAAGCTCCTCTACCAAAGGGATGAAAAAAGTCAAATAAGAGCATTTGGGTACCAAACTTTTTAGTTGTTGATAGTTTTTATTTTGAATTTTATTTACAATAGTAGCAAAATGACTACAACCTTCTTTAGAGATGCTCTTAGCTTCTAGCTGCATCTCTTCATAAATTTTATCATTTGTTTTATCTTTGGCATTTAAAATACTAATAAAAGGTGAATTGAAATGTTTGGCAAAAGTTAAGTTTATATCAAAATCAATAGTAGAAGATAAAGCCTCTTTTGATAATCCTTGAATTAATACAAAATCATAATTTTGTTCTAAAAATTTTACTTTTTCAATTAACTTTTCATACAATTCGTGACTTTTATTGGTTGCCAGCATATTTTGTACATCTTCAACTAAAAATCCAAAGCTGTCTTTTTTCTTTTGTTTTAATCCAAAATGCTCAAGCATAAAGTTTATATCATTATCTGTAACAGTTTGAATAACAGGTCTAAAAAAAGCAACTTTATGAAAATTTTGTTTAAATAATCGCATCAATCCAATACTAACAGATAAATTTCCAGTACCGGCTTCTAAAGATGAGATATATATAGATTTTATTTTCATGGTTAAATTGTATCACATTAACTTTTAGATATTATTAACTTTATAACTAACTAAAGGCTACAAAACTAAATGGCATTAATTGATCTACAAAAAATAAACAAACAATACGATATAAAAGTAATTTTAAAAGATGTAAATTTTACTCTGCAAAAAGACCAAAGGGTGGCAATAATTGGACAAAATGGTCAGGGTAAATCAACTTTAATGAAAATCATTATGAGACAAGTTGAGCCTGACAGCGGTGAGATAGCTATTAATAAAAAACTTAAAATAGAGATGCTTGACCAGCAACCTAAATTTAAAAGCGGTATAAGTGTAAAAGATGCTATAGAAGAGCAGTTGACAGAACTTACAGAAGCCAAAAAAAGATATGATGAGATTTCTCAACAACTGGAATCTGACTATGAGAATGAAGAACTTTTAAAAGAAGCCAGTGAAGTTGGTGCATATTTAGACCATCACAATGCTTGGGACTTAGAAAATAAAGTCCAAAGAGTTTTAATGGAGTTTGACTTAAAAGCCTATGAAAACAAGGATGTATCACTTTTAAGCGGTGGAGAACAGCGTAGAGTCGGACTTGCCGGATTAATTTTGAAAAAGCCTGATATTTTATTGCTGGATGAGCCTACAAATCATCTTGATGTTTATATGGTTGAATTTTTAGAAGAACTTTTGGCTAAGGAAAAATTTACTTTGATTTTTATCTCTCATGATAGATACTTTATGGATAATGTTGCTACAAATATTCTTGAGATTGAAGATGGAAGTTTAAGAAAATTTAATGGTGGATATTCTTCTTATTTGGAACAAAAGCAAAAATTACTTGAAGATATGCAAAAAAATCATGATAATTTAGTAAGAGAGTTAAGAGCAGAAGCACATTGGATGCAACACGGTGTAACAGCAAGAAGAAAAAGAAATGTACTGAGAAAAGATAATTATTTTGATTTAAAAGATAGGGTTAAATCAAATCCTGCACGAATAAGAAAAATGAGCTTAGATCTTCAAAGGGAAGCAAAATCATTTAATGATGGAGATACTTTAAATAAAAAAAAGATGTTATTTGAGCTTGATAATGTTTATTTGAGTTTAGGAAATAAAGAATTAATCAAAAATTTTACAACTAGAATTTTACAAAAAGACACTATTGCAATAGTGGGACCAAACGGAAGCGGAAAGTCAACTTTGTTAAAGGTATTTTTAGAAAGAATGAAAATAGACAAAGGTGATTTTAAAAAAGGCGATTTTAAAATAGGATACTTTGACCAAAATCGAGAAATGCTGGATGATGATAAAACTATTATGCAAATTTTTTGTCCAAACGGCGGGGATAGAGTTATTTTGGATGATGGCAGAAACCTGCATGTTTTTGGATACTTAAAAAACTTTTTGTTCCCGCGAGAATATTTGGATAAAAAAGTTGGCGCATTGAGCGGTGGAGAGAAAAATAGAATAGCTCTAGCCCTGCTCTTTACTAAAAAAGTTGATTGTTTAATAATGGATGAGCCTACAAATGACTTGGATATCCCAACTATTAATATTCTTGAAGAGTATTTGCGTTCTTTTCAAGGCGCTTTAATATTTGTATCTCATGATAGATATTTTGTAGATAAAATTGCCAAAAAGCTATTTATTTTTAAAGGGGATGGGACTATTGAAGAAAGTTTTATACCATATAGTGAATATCTAAATTGCCAAAAAGATGCTGATGATTTAAAGCTGCTTGAAAAACAAATTCAATCAGAAAATGTAATTCCGCAGGTACGAGGACAAAAAGATGATAAAAAAATTATCAAAGAAGAGGTTATTGAAGTTAAAAAGAAAATCATAAAACTAACTTACAATGATCAAAGAGAATATGACAGTTTACCACACGAATTAGCTGAATTAGAAGCTGAAATTGAGGATTTAAACAATTGTGTAATGAATCCCCAATGTTATCAAGAGTTAGGTCTTATAGAGATGACTAAGCAGCTAAATAGTAAAAATGAACTTTATGAGCAAAAAGTTGAAAGATTTTTAGAACTTGAAGAGTTAATTGAAAGTTTTATAAAATAATTAAGCCATATAAAGATAAAATTACTACATGAATAAGTTCTTAATATTAATTGTATTTATTATAGGCATTATGCTTACTTTTATTGTGTTAAATAATAATTATACACAAAATATAGATAAATTAAATGAACTATACACCAATAATACCAGTATTATAAAAGACAATTCTATAAAAAGAATTAAAGAGGCGGAAAACAAATCTCTTAATGCATTACAAAAGTTAAAAAACAATATAAATATTCAAGCTAATAATCTAATGTTATCCAAGAAAAGACTATCAAAAATTAGAAATAATTTAGATTTGTATAAAAAACAACAAATTGATAATTTTATAAATGAACGAAAAAAAGATATTTTATTTATATCAAGAATTACAATAAGACAAAAACTGCTAAATAGCTTTTATCATACTAATAAAGTAAATGGACTACCCATTTATAGAGAAATTTCTTTTTTTAACTTAAAGGGAAAAGAGATATATAAGAAATCAAGTATTGAAGTTTTGAAAATGAATATATCTAAAAAGAAAAATACCTATTGTCAAAAAGAAACTTATTTTAATGAAATTGATAATTTACAAGAGGGACAAATATATATTTCCAAGACCGTAAGTTGCAAAAACAATAAAGATATTATTAGAATAATTACTCCTATATTTAGAAAGTTCAAAAAAGTTGGGTTTTTAAGTGCAGCAGTTGATTATAGGTATATTGATAAGATTAAAAAAGATTTACAACATATAAAAGGATAAAAATGAATTTAAAAGAACAACTAAAAAGTGATATGAAAGATGCTATGAGAGCAAAGGAAGTTATAAAAAGAGATGCAATTAGATCAATCAATACAATGATTAAGCAAATTGAGGTTGATCAGAGAATTGAATTGAATGATGAAGATATAATAAAACTTATTCAAAAAGGTATTAAGCAAAGAGAAGAAGCGATCGTTCAGTATAAAGAGGCTTCCCGAGATGATTTAGTAGCAACAGAACAAGAACAGATTGATATATTTACTTTATATCTGCCAAAACAACTTGATGATGATGAACTTGAAAGCATTATTCTTGCGATTATTAAAGAGTCTGGAGCTGCAAGTATGAAGGATATGGGTAAGGTTATGAATCCAGCTAAAGAGCAAGTTGGTGGAGCTGCTGATGGTAAAAGAATCAGCGCAATGGTAAAAAAACTTTTAGGATAAATTATGGAAGAGATATCAAATATTACAAAACAAACTTTAACAAATCTATCAAATTCTAATATTGATGCTACACCAAAAGCTTATGAGATAGAATTTTGTAAGGTTGCTAATAATATTAATCTATCAATTGATGAATGTAAATACTTTAAATATGCACTCTCTCAATTAAGTGATGATGAATTAAAGCAACAAAAAGATAAAAAAATTGAATCTTTATATGATCTTATTGATATTTTATTACAAAGAATTGAAAAGAAAAATATTGATAAAATGTCTCATCTTGTTCAACAGTCGTTAAAACCGTCTATATCTTTATCTATTAGCGAAGACTTAGAATCTTTTTCTATTAAAATTGGAGATTCTCCATCACTTCTATTTGAAAAATCTATTCAACAAGAGATGGAAAAGTTTATTGAGGAAAGATTTGAAGTAGATAAAAGAATAGTAGCACGAAAAACAGCAGATATAGCAAGACTTGTAACTTTAATGAGTAAATATTTGGGTGATGCAATAGATAGCAATAAGCACGGGTCTTCTAATGTATCTAATATTAAAGGTGAAATAGAGTCTATAAGTGTTGCCGGTTCAACCAGAGAAGAGTTAAATAAACTACAATCCAAATTAGTACAAGCAGCGATAACAATAGAAAATGAGATGGATGCAGTAAATAAAAATCTTGAATCAGGTAAAAGTAAAGTATCTGATTTGGAAGATAAAATTAAACAACTTGAATCTGATTTGGTTCAATCTAAAAAAGAGAGTTCTACTGATCATCTTACAGGATTACTAACTAGAAGAGCTTATGATATAGAGATAGAAAAGTTTGAAGAGAACTATACGAGAGAAGGTCAAGATTATGCAATAGTATTCTTTGACCTTGACCACTTTAAAAAAGTAAATGATGATTACGGTCATGATTGCGGAGATGTGGTTTTGCGAACTTTTGCACAAATCTTATTAAAACTTACAAGAAAAACAGATATTGTTGGACGATACGGTGGAGAAGAATTTGTTGCCGCTATCAGGTATCATGATGAAGAAGAGTTGTTAAAATATCTTAGAAGAATTAAAAGTTTGGTAACAACAAATAAATTTAAATATAAAGATTTAAAGTTGCATATTACATTTAGTGCAGGTGTAGATTTAAGATCAAAACATGATAATTATCTAGATACTATGCAGCAAACTGATCTTTTACTTTATAACGCAAAAGATGAAGGTAGAGATCAAATTCATCTAGCTTCTGGAATAGTTATATAATCTGTTCCTGCCCCAGCCTATATATTGCAAAATCATATTTTATAGGATCATTGGGGGCAAATTCCTTTAATTTTTGAGTTATTAAAACTGCTGATTTTAAATCATAAGTTTTTCTAGTCAACAGTCCTAGCTTTTGACTCACTTTAAAAGTATGAGTATCAAGAGGTAAAATTAAATCTTTTTTACTTACCTCAGTCCACAATCCCATATCCAGATTATCTTTTCGTACCATCCATCTTAAAAACATATTATATCTTTTATATGGAGAGTTTCCAATATCTTTGATATCTCCATTCTTGTCTTTTTTAGGCAATTTACCAATTAAAAATTTATAACCATCACTACGATAGTCATTTATCTGTAAAATTGATTTTATAATATTTTCAATACCGTCTAATACATTTTTATTTTTATCATACCCTGCTTTAAAAATATCTTCCAAACTATTTAATTGTTTTAGTCTTTTTAGTGATATAAAGAATTCTGTAATATCATTTTCAGTTTGAAAACGATAATAGAATCCTTTAAGTTCAGATCTTATAACATCTTCACTAAGATTGAGTAAATCAAAATTAAAGGATTTTAATAATTTAACTATTTGTTTGGCATTTCCATAAGCAAATAAAGCACAAATTAAAGCGATATATTCATTATTGTGTTGTTTTGCTATCATTAATGGGTCTGGTTTATCTTCTGTTAATTCATTTGTTGTATCTCTTTTTCTAACCTCATCATCTAATAGTTGTCTTATATTTATAATCTCCATCCAAGCCCTTGCACATTAAAAAACAAATCTTTACCAACACTTTTCCTAATTCTCAATAAAAAGTTTTTTAAAGCAGATTCGCTCATTTGTTCATTTTGCCATATTCTTTGAGAAATTTCTTCTTTTGAAACAATAGAATCTTTATTTTCAAGAAGCAGTTCTATAAATATTGCCTCTTTTTCTCTTAATATTATCTCTTTATGATTTTTTATAATAACTTTCTTCTTTGAATTGTAAAATATATTATCTTTTAGTTGAAATATATGTTGATTCAGTTCTTTTAATTGTGATTCACATTTTTGTAAAATAGATTTAAATCTTTCAATCTCTATTGGTTTTATTTCATAGGTTATAAGACCAAGAGGTATCGCTTTTAATAAAAAATCTTCATCTTTATGTGCGCTTAATACAACTATTGGTATTTTTTTGTCCATTTGTCTAATTTGTTCTATAAACTCTAAAGCAATTCCATCTTCAACCTTTAAATCACTTATAATTACACCGATATCAAGTTCTGAAAAAAGTTTAAGTGCACTCTTTATACTAATACAATGAACCACCTCTTTTACAAAAAGTTCTAAAAATTTTACAGTGTGTTGTGCAAATGTTATATTGTCTTCTAAAAATAATACGGTTGTGTGTTTTAAATTTTTATACATCATTCTCTATTCTCTCTTGTATTATTCGGCATTATTATTTTAAATCTCGCTCCATCTTTAAAATTTTCTATTTCAATGCTTCCATTATTCTTTTCTATAATTATTCTTGCCATATATAGACCAATACCGCTGCTGTTGCTTTGGCTTACAAATGGTAAAAATATATCTTCACGATTTTTTAATCTAACTCCGCCACCATTATCTAAAATAGTCACAACTGCAGTATTGTCTGATGAACTTATTTCTATATGAATAGTCGGTTCTTTTACATCTCTTGCTAGAAATATATCTTTAGCATTATTTAAAATTGACAATATTACTTGTGAATATTCGTTTCTTTTACCATAAATCTTTTGACATTCTTTTTGTTTTATCGTTAAATTTATATTATGATAATTTAGAGTTGCAGTTATCATATTTGTTGCACAGTAAATAGCCTCATAAATATCAAAGAGATCAGATTCACAGTTTGGCTTATAAAATTTTTGGAATGTTTCAACTGTATTTGACATAAATTTTAAAATTGTTGAACTTTGATTCAGACAGTCATATAATTCATCATTTTCAATAGTATGATTTAATTCTAATTTTCCCATATTGTAAGTATTAATACTTCCAAGTTCACTTAACGGTTGTTTCCATTGATGTGCAATGTGCATTAAAAGCTCACCGATTTCTGCTTGTTTTGATTGTTGAAAGAGTATCTGTTCTTGTAGTTTATTTTTTTCAATCTCATCTTTTACTTTTAATTCTAAATCTTTTTGATAACTTCTAAGCTCTAAATGTGTATTTATTCTTACAAGTAGTTCAATTGGATTAAAAGGTTTGGTTACATAATCAACTGCACCCAAGTTAAACCCTGTTTTTATATCTTCCATTTCATATTTTGCAGTTAAAAATATAATAGGTATTTTGTTGGTTTTTGAATTGTTCTTTAATATCCTGCATACTTCAAATCCATCCATAATCGGCATCATAATATCTAATAAAATTAAATCAATATTTTCACTGGTTACTACATCTATGGCTGTTTGCCCACTTAATGCAGGTATCACATCATAAGCACTTAATATACCAAGCAATACATCTATATTAGATTTATTATCATCTACTATTAAAATAGTTTCTTTATTGTCTGTCATTTAAAACTTTGCTCGCTTCTTTGAATTTATACTTTTTAACTAAACTTTTCACTTCATAAAATAATTTTTGATCCGTCATATCTAGATTATAACCATTAAGCTCATCTATTATAGGCGTACATAAATTTGGTCTTCTTCTTTGTACTGCAACCTTCAAGTCATTAAATAATTTATTAATTACTTCAATTGTAACATATTGTTTGATTATTATAACAGTATCCCTCTTAGACTTTTTGTTTGTAAGAATTTCTTTTTCAATATTTTTCTTATCTTTCTCTAGTTTAATATCAAAAATAAATTCACTACCTTTATTTAGTTTACTCTCAATCCATATTTTACCATCCATTAATTTTACAAGTTTTTTACAAATAGCCAGTCCCAATCCGGTACCGCCAAATTTTCTGGTTGTACTTTCATCGGCCTGAGTAAAAGAGTTAAATAATTTAGATATTTGATCTTTACTCAATCCAATTCCGGTATCTTTTACTTTAAATCTGAATCTATCCTTTGAAATATGTATAATGGTTAATTCTATACTTCCTTTGTCGGTAAATTTAATGGCATTTGTTATTAAATTTGTTAAAATTTGAGTAAGTCTTAAGCTGTCACCATAAAGATTATAAGATAAATTTTTATCATAACTTATTTTAAAGTCTAAACCTTTCTCCTCCATACTTATTTTTACTGTATCTTGAATCTCATTTACAAGATGAATTAAATTAAAATTAATTTTATTAAGCTTCAATTTTTTTGCTTCAATTTTAGAAAAATCTAAAACATCATTAAGAAGTTTTAAAAGTATATTTGAAGAGCTTTGAATATTTTTTATATATTCTCTTTGTTTAATATCCAGTGATGTTTTATCGACTAAATATGTCATCCCTATAATTGCATTCATTGGTGTTCTTATCTCGTGTGACATATTAGCCAAAAAGTTTGATTTGGCTTTTGAAACATCTTCCGCTTTATTTCTTGCAAGTTTAAGTTCATAATTTACTTTAGATAATCTGTTATTCCAATAAAAACTCAATAATAAAATCAATAAAGTAACTAGTGAAATCTGCCATACCAAAGTATAATCTGTACCTTTTTCATATTTTATTGCAATCCATTTGTTTAGAATATTTTGATGAGTTGTTTTATCTATACTGTTTGTTATTTGTTGCAAAAGTTCAAAAAGTATTTTATCATCATTTCGAACCGCTATGCCAAGATCCCAATTATAATCAAATTTACCGGCAATTTTAAGTTGTCCTGTAAACTCTGTTTGAAACAAATAACCAACACTAGCAAGTGTTCCTACATATCCAAAAAGTTTTCCGTCTTTTACTTTTTCCAATCCATCTCTAGCATTTTTAACTTCTACAATATTTAATTTTGGATATTTCTTTTTTAAAATTTCCATAAATGCATAACCTTGTGAAATACCAACTTTTTCATTTGTTAAAGTTGCAAAATCTGTTATAAATGTCACATTAAGTTTTGTAGCAAGTACAAGCGGAACTTTTAAATAAGGGGTTGTAAAATTTAGATATTCCTTTCGCATTGGAGTTTCCATAGCCAGAAAAGACAAGATATCACATTTTCTTTGTTTAGCAAATTCTAAAGCTTGAGACCAGGATGATGTTTCAATAAGCCGAAAAGGAATTCCCAGTTTTCTTTCAAAAAGGGAAGAATAATCTGAACCAATACCTATATGTTGACCATTTTCCACTTTTTCAAACGGCATCCAATTTGAATCGGAACAAAATGTTATCTCTTTTTTATTTTCTAGATATTTTAGTTGTCTTTCTGTAAGCTTTATATTGTTTAATTGAACTTTTCCTTTTACTCCAAACCATTTCTCTTTTAATTTTCTAAATTCTGTATAAGTGACTTTATCTTGAGCTTTTCGTAAAATATCACTTAAAATTTTATCTTTTTTAGACACACCAAGTCTTATTTGACTTATAGATCTTATATCATTAATAAAGTTTGTTGGTAAAACCTCGGAAATATTGTTATTCGAAATAATATAATCCATAACAACTTTTTTACCAATAGCTGCATCAACTTTTCCCAATGATAAAAGCTTTAATGCTTCAACTTGATCTTTGACTAAAATTTGTTTTATATTTGGATAATTTTTTTCTATAAATTTTTGAGTAAAAAAATCTTTTGGTATAGCGATTGTTTTATTCTCTAAATCCTTTAAATTATTAAAGTTTGGATTGTTTTTATTTACATATATTGCATTTTGGGCTATATAAAATGGCTTCGTAAAGCTTATTGTTTTTTCCCTTTGCTTGTTTTTTGCAATATTTATTATTACATCTATATCAGGTGTTTGAAGCATAACCATAAACTCGCTCCAGCTATGACCGTTGATATAGTCAACTTTTATATCTAGTTTCTTTGCCAATAGATTCATATAATCTATTGAGAAACCTTTAGCAATTCCGTTTTCATTAAAATTAAACGGCGGCCAGGAAGTTTCATTGTGTGCTTTTATAATTGGATTTGTCTTTATATAATTCAATTCTTCTTTAGTTAATTTTAAAAAATCTGGTTCTAATTCTTTTAATTTTAATACCCACTTATTTATTAAAAATTCTAACTCTTTATTCTTAATCTGATTTAATGTTTTTTGAATAATACTATGAAGAATTTTATTTTCTTTATTTATACCATATCTCAAATCCTCTTTTTTAATACCTTTAAATTCATCAAGAGGTTTAATATTTGTTAAAGATTGAGAAATAATAGCTTTTTGTCCGGATGTAAATGATGCTAAAAAATAATCAATATCACCAAAAGCTAAAGCTTTGGCTTTTTGAACACTACTTTTATATTGAATAATTTTGATTCCTAGTTTTTTTAATTTATCAATATAAAATATATCTTTGCTTACTCCGACCGTTTTTCCTTTTAAATCTTCAATATTTTTGTATACTTTATCGTTTTTAAGTCCAAAGATATATGTTGGTATCTTATAGTATGCCTTTGAAAAAAGTGAAAACTTCTCTCTTTTTTTAGTCTGTGAGATATCACTTATCATATCGACCTTTTTTTCTTTAAAATTATTTAAAGCTTTTGACCAAGATGATATTTGAATGTCAAAAGTTAAACCGCTTATTCTTGATATTCTTTCTAATATATCTATACTTAAACCCTGATGTATATTATACTCTACAAATGAAAAGGGCTTGAAGTTGTTTAACATAGCTATTTTTATAGTTTTATTCTGATTGATATAAAGCAATTCTTCTTGTGTAAAAATTATTTCATTTTTTTGCTTTTTTAAAACATAATCAAAAAGTAAATTATTTAAATCCAAACTCTTATTTGCAAGCCCTAGTTTTATATACATATCTGTATTTAGTTTTACCAGCTCCGGCGCAATTGCTCCTATTTGAAAAATATGTGTTTTAAATAGTTCCTCCGTTTTATTTGCTTCATAAAGTAAAGCTTCTTTTGTTTTTCTTTTTGTATATTTATCATAAATTAAGTCAACTATCTCTTTTTTGTGTTCAAAAGCATATTTCCACCCTTTGTTGGTTGCTTTTATGAAATTTTGAACCATTATAGAGTTCTTTTTTGCTGTCTCTTCACTTGTAAACAATTCTACATCATAAGAATATATCCCCTTATCTGCAGGGTTTATAATATTATATTTTACTCCTGCTTTATCTAATTGATATGGTTGTGATGTGATAAAAATACTCATAGCATCCACTTCACCTGTTACAAATTTATCAATTTTAAAATCATGGGGAACTATTTTCATATCATCTTTATTAATATTTGCATCTTTAAGCATCGCACCTAAACTGGTATGTTCAAGTTCCCAATCAACTACCATAATCTTTTTACCCTTTAAATCACTTAGGGTTTTGATATTAGGCTTTACTGCAAATGCAAGGGCATTTTGTTTAAAATAAGAACTAAGTAAGACTACAGGTTTTTTTTGAAGTCTTTCTAAAATAAGAGAAGATGAAGAGACACCAAAAGTTGATTTGCCATTTATTACATCATCACTGATATTTATGTTGTTTTTATATTCTTTTAGTTCAACTTCAAGACCTGTATTTTTATAATAACCTTTTTTAACAGCTGCATAAAAACCTGCAAATTCAAATTGATGTTTCCATTCAAGCTGAACTGATACTTTTTCTAAAGATTGCGCTGCGAAAATATTTACGGTAAAACTAGAAAATATAAAAAAACTAATTAACAGGAATTTGTATTTCAAATTTTACCCCTTTTTGTTGCATGTTTTCATATCCAAATTCTGTATTTGATACATCAATTGTACCACTAAAAGAATTAATTATGATATTGCGTACCAAATAAAGTCCCAAACCTTTTCCTTGTGATTGATGATGTGTTGTAAAATACGGCTCAAATATTTTATCAATTATATCTTTGGATATACCGCCTCCATTGTCTGTTATCTCTATATAAGCTTTAAAATCATCTTTTTTTATATTTAGAAAGATTGTTTTATTGTCACATTCTGAGTTTTTTAAGATATCTTTTGCATTATTTATTATATGTAATAAAGCTTGTATAAATTCATTTTCTAAACCATATATTTCAATATCTTTTTCAATATTTATAGTTATCGTGATCTCTTTATTTAAAAAATTTTCAAAAAGCAATGCTTGATTTTGTTCAATTAAATCTTTTAAATTAAATACAGATTTTGCAGATTTGTTTTTAATTAAATCATTAAAATTATCAATTATTGAAGATAGGTATTGTGCATTGTTATTAATACTTTCACAATATTCATAAAATGTGTCATCTTTTAACATCTCCATCTCTTTTTGCATCGACATTCCGCTGGCAGCCGTTGAAATTACAGATAAAGGTTGTCTCCATTGATGTGAAATATTATTAATAAGTTCTGCTAAAGCATCAAACTTATTATCATCAATTGCTTTTTTTTCATGTTTAACCAGATTTAAATGTGTATTTATTCTAGCTAATAATTCAATAGGTCTAAAAGGTTTTGTTATATAATCAACACCACCTAATTCAAATCCTTTTTGAATGCTGTTATCATCCGTTTTTGCAGTTATAAATATAATAGGAATATTTTTAGTTTGATTATTTGATTTTAACTTTTCACAAACTTCGAATCCATCCATATCAGGCATCATAATATCTAATAAAATTAAATCTATATTAGAATCAGTATTTAAAATATCAATTGCGCTATACCCGTCAGTTGCTACAACAATATCATAATCATCAAGTAATTCTATTAATATATCAATATTTGTTTGAGTATCATCTACTATTAAAATAGTATCTTTTTTATTCATAATAAACCCCGAAATAAATTTATATAATTATACAATTATAAAGTCCCAAAGTAGTCTTAAAACTGTATAAGACTACTTTGGGACTTTAGTTTGTTATAATATTTGGAATAGTTAATAAAGGGAAACATAATGTTTGATATTAACAATTATAAATTTGACTTAGAGCATAACTATTTGGAAATTGGTGGAGAAGCTATGATTTTTCATTGTCATCACTATATTACAAATTTACAAAGAACTATTTTGGATGCAGATTATATAGATAGTAAACTATTTTTAATAGGTTCAGCCGCTGATGCTGTTTATAATCAACTTGCCAATCTTTGTGAAGGATTGAATATAGAAGAATCTAAACATATGGCTCAAGATATATATAAAGTCTTCGGATATGGACTTATTGATTTAAGCAATATGGATGAAAATGGGTGTGAGCTAAAATCTACAAAATCATTTTTTTCTAAAACTTGGAAAATGAAATTTGATGAAGCTTCTAGCCCTGTTGATTATTATACTTCCGGATTTTTAGCAGCAGCATATGCAGTGATATATAATAAAAATTTAAAAGATATAAATGTACAGCAAACTACATGTATGGCTTGTGGTGATGATATAAATACTCATCTGATAAAATTAGGTGAGTGTAACTTTTCTCTTTATCCAAAAAAAGCTCCGGTACAATTTAAAGATGTACCAAAAGTATCTTTAAATTGGGAACATGAAGAAACAGTAACAAATGCTTTTTTAGGAGCACATGCTACTATGATTGGAAATGAAGAGGGATATATTCCTGCATTTGGAGTGTATTTGGTGCGAAATCAAAGTGATTATGTAAATAGACTTCAATTTGAATTTGTAAGAGCTATGACAGAAGTTGCCGGGGAATATGGAGTTACAATTGCAGGTGAACTTCTAATGGAAGCCGGTCATGCTTGTGGATTCTTTACTTATGGTGGAATCATGACCTCTCCTGAGTGGGAAGGTGCTGTTAAACCATATCTTAAAACAAAAGAGGATTGGATAAAAGGTCTTGCCGCTTTAGTTAACACTATGGGGTGGGGATACCACACTGCTATTGAACTATCAGAACAAAAAGCAGTATTTAGAAACTATAATGACTTTGAAGATTTAAGTTATATGAGAATGTATGGAAAATCTGACTATCCAATACATTGGGCAAATAGTGGCGGATTTACAGGATTGATGCAGCTTGTATACGGTACTGATTTAGTTAATGGTGAAAGAATTGAAACTGAAGAAGGCTTTAGAAACATGAGAAGGTCTAAAGTTAAATATAAAACAAAGATGACCAAAGGTATCTCTTGCGGAGATGATTTTTTAGAAGTAGAGATTTGGCTATAAAATAAAAATGAAAACGCTAAATACCTATTATTTATCACAAGAAGATTTAAAAGAGTTTATTAAACATAATAATATAGAAGATTCTAAGTCTTTATTGATTCAGATTTTTACATCTGTTAATGATAAAGAGTTTATCTCAAATTTAAATAAAGAGATAAATGATATTTTGCCACTAGCTGTAATTATAGGGAGTACAACTGATGGCGAAATAAAAGACGGTATCGTCTCAACAAGGCAGACTGTTATAAGTTTTACTGCTTTTACAAATACAACTCTAAAAACATATATTATCTCTAACGTTGATGATTTTTTCAAAGGCGGTGTTGAAATAGCATCAAGTTTGATTTGTAACGATACTAAAGTTATAATATCTTTTATAGATGGTCTTGGTGGAAATGGGGAAGAGTTTTTAAATGGGATTAGCTCAATTAATCAAGATATAAAAGTTGCGGGTGGATTAGCGGGTGATAATGGAACTTTTACTAAAACTTATATTTTTACAAAAGATACTATTGCCAAAAATGGTATTGCAGCAGTCGCATTAAATTCATCATCATTAAATGTACATACTCAGTATAGTTTTAATTGGTTGCCAATAGGAAAAGAATTAAAAGTAACAAAATCTATAAAAAATCGTGTTTATACTATTGATAACAGAACAGCTTATGAAACCTATTTGCATTATTTAGGAGAAAATATAGCTAGCAAATTACCGGCAGTGGGGATAGAGTTTCCCTTGATTATTCAAAGAGATGATATGACAATTGCTCGAGCAGTTTTAAGCCGTGAAGATGACGGTTCTTTGATATTTGCCGGAAATATAAACGATGGTGATATAGTACGCTTTGGTTATGGTAACAGTGAATCAATATTGTACTCTCAAAACCAAAATATAGATAAAATTATAGATGTTCCCGTAGAATCTATTTTTATATATTCTTGTATGGCAAGAAGAAGATTTATGCCAAATGATATTGAGACAGAAATCAAACCATTTAATCAAATAGCACCCACTAGCGGATTTTTTACTTATGGTGAGTTTTACAGTGGTGTAAAAAAAGCATTACTAAATCAAACTATGACTATTTTGGCACTGAGTGAGTCTAATAATATAGATAAAGATATAAACAAAAATAGTTTTCAATCTAAAGGTAATGGCAGCGATACATTAAAAGCATTATCTCACCTTGTCAATACTACTTCATTAGAGTTGAAAAGTTTAAATATAAAACAGGCAAATATATATCATAATCTTCGTGATATCGGCAGAAATTTAAATGAAACTTTAAAAATTGAAGAGGTCTATGATATGGTTATGGATTTTACAAAATATAAGTTAAATTTTGAAAAATGTTTAATATTCCAACATGATGATAAAAATGGATGGTTTAAAGTTATAAAGTCCATAGGATATGATAATCCAACGGAAAAAAAGATATTAAATATAATCAATCTACTTTTATCCGGTGAAGTTATAGACTATTTACGAGTGAGCCGTAATCCAATAATTCACACTGCAGAGTGTCCTGATAAAAAAGTTGAAAAACTTGCTAAATCACTTTTTTTGGATGAATGTTATTTTGAGCTTATCGGAGGTACGGTGGATATACCATTTGGACTTATTATTGTGGGAAATAGTGCAAAAGCATTAAAAAGTCATTCTCGAATCAAAATTGATCCTATTGTAATGTTGGGGCTGGAAAATTTAACAGTTCAAATTTCCAATACTCTAAACAATATTATATTTTATAACGCTTGGAGTGATGAAAAAAAAGATTTAGAACAGAATATTTTAATAAGAACAAAAGAGATTAATTCACAAAAAGAGACTTTTGAAGCTATTTTTAAAACATCAAAAGATGGTATATCAATTATAGATTCCGAAACTACGGCATTTTTAGAAGTAAATTATGCCTATACTGAAATGACCGGATTTACAAGAGATGAGCTTTTACGAACAAGTTGTATAAAACTGAGTGCCGATGAAGATAAAGCCAGAAGTATAAAAGCAATTGATGAAGTTTTTGAAAAAGGTTATATAAAAGATTTTGAAAAGCGATGTTTAACCAAAGATGAAAAAACAATTATCATCAATATGTCCATAGTATTGATGAAAGATAAAAAACGGATGCTTATAAGCGCAAAAGATATTACAATACAAAAAGAATTGGAAACTAGTATCTTAGAATCAAAAATAAGAGCAGAATCTGCAACAAAAGCAAAGTCAGAATTCTTAGCAAATATGTCTCATGAGATAAGAACACCTATGAATGGTATAATTGGTATGTCTCACTTAGCTTTATCAACACAACTTAATAATAAGCAAAGAAACTATATACAAAAAATTGATAATAGTGCAAAATCACTTTTAGGGGTTATTAATGATATTTTAGACTTTTCAAAAATAGAAGCGGGAAAATTAACTATAGAAAAAGTTGAATTTGATCTATTTAAAGTTATAGACTCAGTGATAAATCTAATAGAATTTAAAGCACACGAAAAAAATCTAGATATTATAGTTAGTTATGATCCAAATGTAGTTAAAAACTTCTATGGAGATAACTTACGAATCGCACAAATACTTACAAATTTAATGAGCAATGCTGTTAAATTTACAATAAAAGGTGAGATTGGTATATATGTTTATAAAACAGATGAAAATAAATTTAGATTTGAGGTAAAAGATACCGGTATTGGATTAACACAAGAGGAGCAGCAAAAACTATTTCAGTCATTTTCACAAGCAGATGGAAGTACAACCAGAAAATATGGCGGTACAGGCTTGGGTCTGACTATATCTAAACAACTTGTTGAACTTATGGGTGGTAAGATATGGGTTGAAAGTCAAAAAGATACAGGAAGTAATTTTATATTTGAACTTGAACTTCAAGAGTGTGAAACTAAAACTAAAATATATAATCAGTTTAATGATAAAAAAGTTTTAATAGTAGATGATAATAAAACTTGGCATGAGATACTTGAGAACACTTTAAATCTCTTTGGTATCCAGACTTATTCAGCATATAGCGGTAAAGAAGCTATTGAGATGACCATTGAATGTAAAAATAAATATGATCTCATTTTGATGGATTGGAATATGCCTGATCTTGACGGTATTGCTACTGCAAAGAAAATAAATAATGAATGCGTAGATTGTCGTACTAAATATTTGTGTCAAGGTCAACTGCCTCCTACAATTGTAATGGTGAGCAGTTTTAGACAAGACAGTATTGTTAAACTAGCTTCAGATGTAGGAATAGATATATTTTTACAAAAACCAATAAACCCATCTGTTTTAAATGATATATTAAGCGGTATATTTTTGGATGATGCAAGATCAACATATTCTAATATTAATCAAGAATATTCTTTAAAAAACGATATACCCTCTTTAGAGGACAGTAATATATTATTAGTTGAAGATAATACTATAAATCAAGAGATAATATTAGGACTGCTAGAAAGTAGTGGTATAAATATAGATATAGCCAATAATGGACAAGAAGCAATTGATAAGTTTAAAAGATACACTTATGAACTAATTTTAATGGATTTACAAATGCCGATTATGGATGGATATGAAGCCACTAAAATCATAAGAGAGATGGATAAAGATATACCAATCATTGCCCTGACTGCAAATGCAATGAAAGAGGATGTGGAAAGAACGCAGGCAATTGGTATGAATGAACACTTGAATAAACCAATTGATGTAGAAATTTTTTATGCTGCTTTACTAAAATATATATCAAAGAAAGATGATAAATCTCAAATATCAAGCCAAAAAGATGAAGAGATAAATATCCCGGAATTTAAAAATATTGATGTAGAAAATGGACTGTCACATATGGTTGGAAATAAAAAACTATATTTAAAAATATTAAATGATTTTTATAATGAATATTCATCTTTACAATTAGAAGAGTTAAATAATGAAGAATTTATAAGAGAAATACATACTATTAAAGGTTTATCGGCACATATTGGAGCTAGCAAGCTTAATATAATATTAGAAGAGTTAGATGAAACACAAGATAATAATTTATTGTCTAAATTCTATGAAGAGTTAAGTAAAGTATTAGATGAGTTAAAAGATTTACTCCCTTATGATGAAGAACTTAACACTACCCTCTTAGAACTTTGTCCTGAAAAAAGAGATGAAATTTTTAATCAATTAAAAGAGGCAATTTCAACGAAACGACCTAAAGAATGTAAGTCCAGTATATCCAAGATAGAAAAATATCAGCTAGATACTAAAGATAAAGAACTTTTTAATCAATTAAAAAGTTTGATTAAGAAATATAAATTTAAAGAGGCTATGGAAATATACGATATAATATCGTAATATTCAAAGGAAATTACCATGTCTAAATTTAATGATTTTAAAAATATAGTAAATAATACAAGATGTGTCAGACGATTTAAACCAAATACTATTATCAAAAAAGATGAATTGGTTGAATTAATTGATATAGCTAGAACTGTCAGCAGCGGAAAAAATATGCAGCCGTTAAAATATATCGCCATTACAGATGACAAAATTAAAGATGAAGTTTATAAACCATTGGTTTGGGCCGCACATCTAAGCAATTGGGATCAAAAAGAAAATGAAAAACCGTCTGCTTATATTTTAGTAATAAATAATACAAGTATTGAAGGATTTAGCGCTATTGACAGTGGTATAGCTATGCAGACTATTATGTTAGGTGCAACTGCTAAAGGTTATGCCGGATGTATATTGGCTTCTATTGATAAGATTGCATATAAGCAATTGTTTAAACTTGAAGATCATCTTGAACCTATGTTTATAATAGCACTTGGTATTTGCAATGAAGAGATAAAAGTTGTTGATGTCAAAGATGATACAAACTACTATAGAGGTAAAAATGGAACTCATTTTGTACCTAAAAGAAGGTTATCAGAAGTATTAATAGATGAGCAGTAGTGTTTTAATCACAGGCTGCTCTACTGGTATAGGGAAAGAAACTGCTCTTTATTTGAAAGATAAAGGCTATAAAGTATTTGCAACTGCAAGATGTGAAGAAGATGTAACAAATTTACAGGAGTTGGGTTTAACTTCATTTGTACTTGATGTTACAAAGCCCCAAACAATTAAATTTACTTTAGACAAAGTTCTTAAGCAAACTGGTGGAACTTTGGATATTGTATTTAACAACGCGGGTTATGGACAACCCGGAGCCTTAGAAGATTTAACAACTGATGTGCTCAAAGAACAGTTTGAAACTAATGTATTTGGATTACACGAAGTGACATTTCAAGTTTTAGAAATTATGAAAAGACAAGGTTATGGAAAAATTATACAACACAGTTCAGTATTAGGACTTGTTTCACTTAAACTAAGAGGCGCTTACAATGCCAGTAAATATGCTGTTGAGGGGCTTACGGACACTTTGAGATTGGAACTGTATGACACTAACATAGATGTAACTTTGTTAAATACAGGTCCCGTGGAAAGTAAATTTAGAGATAATGCAAAAGAAAAAATCATACAAAATATAGATATGAAAAATTCAAGATTTAAAGATAATTATGAAAAAAGTTTAAGTTCGAATAAAAGTGATGTACCATTTACTTTATCCTCTCTTGCCGTAGCTAAAATTGTTGAAAAGATAATAACTGCAAAAAAAGTAAAGCCTAGATATTATATAACAAAAGCTACTTATATTTTAGGATATCTAAAACGAATTTTGTCAACTGCCAAACTTGATAAGATATTAGAAAAAATTTAATTTAATTCTTTTGTATTTGCTTTTTGTTGTAAAAAGTCAGCAATTTGCATTAAACAAAATGTAACTATAAATATAAAAAGTCCAGGGAAGAAACTAACCCACCAAGCTATTTCTATTACTTCTTTTCCGCCGCTTAATAAACTTCCCCAGCTTATTTGAGGAGGATTGATCCCAAGTCCTAAAAAACTTAGTCCAGATTCCGCTAAGATTGCACCCCCTACTCCAAAAGTAAATGAAATCAGAAAGATTGGAGCTAACAGCGGTGCAAAATATTTTAATATAATTTTAGTTTTACTAACATTAGCAAGATTTAATATTTTAATAAATGGTTTATTAGATATGGCAAAGCTTTCACTTCTAATCATCCTTGCCATCCCCATCCAACCTGTGATAAACAACACTATAATTAAAATTCCAATTGAAGCTTCCATATAACTTACAAGTGCCAGAAGTAAAAAGAAAGTTGGAAATGTTAAAAACAGATCAATAATAATTGTTATACCTTTATCCGTATTCCCTTTAAAATACCCTGCACTAATCCCAACTATTAAACCTATCAAAGAAGCTATCATAGCACTTAAAAAACCAATAATAATTGAAGTTTGACCGCCAACCAAAATACGAGCAAACAGATCTCGTCCCAGCCTGTCTGTACCCATAATATGTTCAAATGAAGGTGATAATAAAATAGCCTGAGGATTTAATTCGTAGGCGGATAAAGTATAAATAAATGGTAAGAAAAAACTTGATAAAACAACTAAAGCCAAAAGCCAAACAGAAATTCTAAACACTTTGTTTGTGCATCAATCTTACATACGATAGTATGTAAGCGAGCTTTTCCCAAATTTTTTAGTCTTAAATTTTGTAAATTTACCTAAAGTATCCGGTAAATCTAAACCGGTCATATGTTCAAAAGTAATCAGCATAACATTATCATTTTCAATATTTCGTACTAAATCATAAGTTTTTTCATAAATATCTTCCATACCGTCTCTAAAATCAAATGGAGGATCAATATAGATAATAATTTCCTCTTTTTTATTTTTTAAAGATTGTAGTAAAGTTGGAAATTTTTCAAATGTGTCACCAAAAATCGTAGTACAAGATTTTTCCTCAACCTCTTTACAGTTTTGTTGTAGAGTTTTATATGATGACCTGTCAATTTCACAAAAACAAGCCTCTTTAGCTCCCCTGCTAATAGCTTCAAGTCCAATACTTCCACTGCCGCCAAAGGCTTCTACGAATATTGTATCAATAATATCAAACTGTAAAACATTGAAAAATGATTCTTTTAAAATAGATTTACTACTTCTTGTAGTATCCAAACTAGGCAAATTTAAAATCTTACCCTTATATTTACCGCCTATTATTTTTGTTGTTGGTTTATTAATATTGCCCTTAGCCATTATCTTGCATATCCTGTAGCTCTAGTTTCCCTAATTACATTTACTTTTATCTCACCGGGATATTGAACTTTATCTTCAATCTCTTGGGCAATTTCAGTTGCTAGTAAAATTGATTCATCATCATTTACTAAATTTGCATTTACAATTACTCGTATCTCTCTACCCGCATTAATTGCATATGCTTTTATAACCCCAGGTCTGCTGGTTGAAATTGCTTCCACTTCTTCAACTCTTTTAAGAAAACTTTGAAGTACTTCTCTTCTGGCACCCGGTCTTGCGGCACTAAGCGCATCAGCAGCACAAACAGCAGCAGCTTCTATACTTGTAGCTTCCGCATGTCCATGATGGGCATAAATAGCATTAAGTACCTCTTCGGGTTCATTAAACTTTTTACACATCTCAGCACCAATATCAACATGACTGCCCTTAACATCATGCGTCAAAGCTTTGCCAATATCGTGCATAAGTCCAGCTCTTCTTGCTAACACTGTATCACCGCCTAACTGTGAAGCGATAAGACCCGCTAAATTAGCAACTTCAAGAGTATGTGCAAGTGCATTTTGTCCATAGCTGGCTCTATATCGAAGCCGTCCTACAAGTTTAATAAGTTCTGGGTGCATCTTTTTGATACCAAGTTCTAAAATAGTGTCTTCACCCTCTTTGAAGATGTTTTTATCAAATTCATTTTTAACATTGTTATAGACCTCTTCAATTCGCGTTGGTTGAATTCTTCCGTCTGCGATCAGCTCTTCTATAGTTTTAGTTGCGATTGCTCTTCTATAAAGATTAAAACTACTAATAACCACAGTATTTGGAATATCTCCAATAATAATATCAACACCGGTTGTCATCTCCAATGTTTTAATATTTCGACCCTCTTTACCGATAATCTTACCCTTTGTTTCTTCATCTTTTAAAGTAATATTATTAGTAAGCCTTTCAGCTGCAAATTCCCCCGCAAATCTAGTAACTGCATGAGATAAGACATTATTGATCTCTAGTTTTGAATCTTTTTGAGCTTGTTTGTACTCTTTTCTAAAGATAGATGCAACTTGCGCTCTTGAATCTTCTTTGACTTTTTCTAACATCAACTCTTTTGCTTCAGTTTTAGTCAAACCACTTGCATTTTCCAGTATTCTGATAGCTTCTTTTGTTTTTTCTTTATATTCTTTATTTTGGGCTTCAAATCCATCTTTTAAGCTTTGTGCTTCTATTTTTAAATTTTTAGCATCATTTGAATCTTTGGCAATTGCATTTAACTGCTCTTCAAATCCTTTTTTTATATGGTTAAATTCTCTGTCATAATCTCTTTTTGCTTTTCTTTTTGCATCTTTTAATATTGAACTAGCTTCGTGTTCTATCACTTTTGCTTTTGCTTTTGCCTGCTCTACATAAATATTAAAATTTGCACTGTTAATCTTTCTTGCAATAAGAAATGTAATCAAAGAACTAATAACCCCTACAGCACCTGCTGTGATAAGTAATTGTTCCATTCTACAGCCTTTTTATTTATTAGTTATTATAAAATCAGCTTTAATATCATGTATTGAAGTTACAGTAGTTTCACTCTTACAAAGGACGGTTTGCGTAAATATTTTCACTGGTTGCGGAGATAAATTTTCAAAAAATCTATCATACATCCCGCGACCAAATCCAACTCTGCGATTTGTTTTATCTGTACCTATTATAGGCACTATCGCTAAATCAATTTTAACTTTTAAGTGCGAGTTGTTTGGTTCTTTTATACCAAATTGTTTTTTCTTTAATGGTAACCTGTATTTAACTGCTTTAAAAGTTTTGCCTACCATAAACGGGACATAAACTTCACAAATTTTTTCTCTTCGTAATTTATTTATCAATGGTAATATATTCACTTCAATATCAAGTGGAATATAAGCCAATACTGTTTTTGGTTTATGCAACAAAATTAGTTCAAAAATCTTTGAACATATATACTTATCTTTTTTTATCTTTGCAATATTGCTACTAAACCGTAATCTTTCAATACATTTTTTTCTAAAATCACACTTAGCATTATTTAAATTATTTTTATAAATCACACGACCTTGGTCTTGATTTACTAAATTCTGCGAATGTGTCATTATTAAGCCTCTTTTGGATAAAATCCATCTATATTTTAACTAAAGGAATTAAAAATGAAGATTAAAAAGTTGGCTTTTTTTGCTATTTTGGCAATAACTATATTTGCAGGTTGTGACGATAAGGAAAAAATTTCACAAGATGTGATAACTCCATCGCAACAAACAACAGCACAAGCTAAGGCGAAACCTGTAATACCAACATTTGATTTAAAAGTAGTAAACGGAAATGCAATTAAAATAATCGCAGATTTTGAAAAAGGCTGGAAATTTGAAGGTGTAGAAAATAAAGTAGTTTTATTAGACTTTTTTGGAACTTGGTGCCCACCTTGTAAAGCTGAAATACCACACTTAAATGATATTAGATCAAAACTAAAAAATGATTTTGAAATTGTTGGTGTTGATGTAGGTCCTAGAGGCGGTGGAGTTACAACTATGGAAGTAATCAAAGAGTTTATTGAGACATTTGAAATTAAATATCCTGTATCTATAGGCGGTGATAATGGTAAATTATATAGTGCACTTCGTGAATTAAATCCAAATGGTTCAATCCCTTTTATGGTTTTATTAAATAAAAAAGGTGAATATGTAACTCATTATGTTGGTATGGTACCCCAAGAGATGTTGGAAGGTGATATAAATAAGCTATTAGGTAAATAAAGTGTTTGGAATCTTTAAAAAAAAGAAGAAAGAAGAGCCGCAGAATTTAGAAAATTCTGATTTACCAAAAGAAAAGACAGATATAATTCCTCATGAACGCGAACAAGATGTTGTCGTTGATGCCGGAATTGAACAAGAAGTTAAGGTTGAAGAAGATATTTCAACTAAAAGCTTCTTCACTCGAGCATTAGAGAAAACTGTTGATAATTTTAAATCAATAGTTCCACAAAGAAAAGAAAAAATAGAATTTGACACCATTGAAGAACTTCTAATTGAAGCTGATATGGAATATGAAATTATCGAAAAAGCGATGGATGGACTTCCAAATCTTATTACAAGAGATCAACTAAGACATCGACTTGTAATGCTTTTTGAACATGCACCGGACATTGATACATCTTCTCTTCCCAGACCTTTTATTGAACTGATAATTGGGGTAAATGGAGCAGGTAAAACTACAACAATTGCAAAACTGGCACATATGTATAAAGAAAATGGAAACTCGGTAATCTTAGGTGCCGGAGATACTTTTAGAGCTGCAGCTATAGAACAGTTGACAAAATGGAGCCAAAAACTAGAAGTTCCAATTATCAAAACAAAACAAGGACATGATCCAAGTGCAGTAGCGTATGATACAATAACTTCAGCTGTTGCAAAAAACATTGATCATGCTATAATTGATACTGCCGGTCGTCTTCAAACACAAGTTGGGCTGGCAAATGAGTTAAAGAAGATAGTAAAAGTATGTGGAAAAGCGTGTACGGGTGCTCCTCATCAAAAACTAATGATTTTAGACGGTACACAAGGAAATACAGCAATCGCCCAAGCTCGTGCATTTAATGAGATGGTTGGTATTGATGGTATCATTGTAACTAAACTTGATGGTACTGCTAAGGGCGGTGCTTTGTTTTCCATATCAAATCAATTAGAACTTCCTATTTTTTACATTGGTATTGGGGAAAAAGCAACTGATTTAATCAGCTTTAGTCCAGATGAGTTTGTAGATAGTTTACTTGATGGAATTTATAAATAATATAAGAAGAGTATTTTGATTAAATATCTTACTCTCTTTCTCTTTTACTGCTTACTACTTACTGTCTGTCTAAATGCAAAAGAATTTACAGTAGCTTCTTATAATGTGGAAAATCTTTTTGACTTAAAATATGATGGAACTGAATACAAAGAATACAAACCGTGTAGCGAAGCGTGGAGCCTGCGGAACCCATACTTGCAAAACTCACACTTGCAAAACAGCAAATGTTGGAATAAAAAAACTTTAACTACTAAAATACAAAATATATCAAATACAATCAAAGACTTAAATGCAGATATAATTGCACTTCAAGAGATAGAATCAAAAGAAGTATTGGCACTTTTATCTGAAAAACTTCCATTTTATAAGTACAGATTTTTTCTTAAAAACCATGATTCTTCTGTGGGGGTAGCTGTTTTAAGTAAATATCAAATTATAAAAACTAAAGCTATACCAATAGATAAATTTGACAAATATGCAAGGCCAATTTTAAGCGTAACAGTTAAAATTGATAATGAAAACTTTATAATTTACAATAATCATTGGCGATCAAAAAATGCTGCTGAAAATACAAGGGCCAGATATGCAGTAGCACTTAAAAACCAACTTATAAATCAAGAAAGTGGCACAGATTATGTTTTATTAGGTGACTTTAACTCAAATTACAATGAATGGCAAACTTTTAAATATGATAAAAAACTTAATAATACTTATGGAATAACGGGTATTAATCATATTTTAAATACGATTATGGATGATAATCTTATTTTATCATCTGATATTATGAATTATGACAAACAGGTGCATTATAATCTTTGGCTTGAACTTCGAAAACAAAATAGATTCAGTTATAAATTCAGAGGTGAAAACAATACTCCTGATAATATGTTGTTGCCAAAAGCTTTATTTGATAATAACAATATTTCATACATACTTAATAGTTTTAAAGTATTTAAACCAAATTATCTTTATAAAAATAAGAAAATCAATAGATGGCATAAAAACAAAGGGTATTCAGATCATCTGCCAATCATCAGCTCCTTTACAACAGATAAAATAAATACAACTAAACATAAAATAAAATATAAACCTCAAAGCTCACAAATAAAGCAACTCTATAATATTGAGCATATTACTCAACCTATAGATATAAAAGATATAGTTGTAATATATAAATTTAAAAAGCATGCTGTTATAAAACAGTTAAATGAGAGAGCTATTTATCTTTACAATTGTGCTGAAGACTTAGAAATAGGTAAAAAATATGATTTAACAGTCAATACTATTGTAAACCATTTTGGACTTCTTGAGGTTAAAGAGATTAGTAAAATACGCCAAAAGTCAGAATTCTCAAACTATAAAAGTTTATACCAAGATGGAACACAAATAGATATTTTTGATATAAAATATACAAATGATATAGTGACAAATTTAATAGGAAACTACAAAAAAGGCTACTTATATTTAGATAATAATAAAAGAATAAAACTATATTTTTCAAAAAGATTTAAAAAACCAAGAAATAATGTTAAAATTAAAATAAATTCAGGGCATCTTGGAATTTATAAATCTAAGGTACAGATTTTGATACATAAAAAAAGTGATATAAAAATACAAAATGATTAAACATATATTTACAAACAGTGCCGGTATATTATTTTCACGAATACTGGGCTTCTTAAGAGATTTACTAACTGCTTCAATACTTGGAGCAAATATATATAGTGATATATTTTTTGTAGCCTTTAAGTTACCAAATCTTTTTCGTCGTATTTTTGCAGAGGGTGCTTTTACTCAGGTTTTTATCCCTGCATATGCAAAATCAAATTATAAAATTCAATTTAGTTCAGTTATATTTTTACAATTTTTAACTTTTATAGTTGCTCTTAGTTTGATTGTAACACTTTTTGCATCTCTTATTACAAAGGCAATTGCTGTTGGATTTGACAGTACTACTGTTGATTTGGCCAGTCCTTTGGTTGCAATTTGTTTTTACTATTTACCTTTAATTTTTATAGTTACCTTTTTAGCTGCCCTGCTTCAGTATAAAAATCATTTTGCAACTACAGCATTTAGTACAGCACTTTTAAATATCTCTTTAATCACAGCCTTGCTTCTATCGGCTAATTTAGATAAATATACAATTACATTTTATCTTAGCTGGGGTGTAGTTATTGGTGGTATTTTACAAGTTATTGTTCATCTAATTGCTGTTAAAAGATTAAATATTAAATTCTTTACATCACAAATCAAAAGAAGTCAACAAAGTTTTAAAAATAGTAAATTTTATAAACAATTTTACCCTGCAGTATTTGGAAGCAGTTCAGCACACATTGCAGCATTCTTAGATACTTGGTTAGCTTCATTTTTAGTTAGCGGAAGCATTAGTTATTTGTATTATGCAAACCGTGTATTTCAACTTCCACTTGCTCTGTTTGCCATTGCAACATCGGTTGCCCTATTCCCAACAATTGCAAAAGCCATTAAGAAAAATGATGAAGCTAAAGCACTTAAATATTTACAAAAAGCTTTTTATATTTTATTTGGATTACTTTTTACAGCTTCTTTTATTGGGATAGTTTTTAACGAATTTATCGTAGAACTTTTATTTGAAAGAGGAGCATTTGTCAACACTGATACTCAAAATACAGCAATGATTCTTGTAATGTATCTAATTGGACTAATCCCTTTTGGAATAGCAAAGATATTTTCTCTTTGGTTATATGCACAGGAAAGACAAGGCAAAGCAGCAAAAATTACAGCTATTTCACTTCTTTGGAATATAATTTTATCTTTACTTTTTATTATTCCATTTGAAGCTGCAGGACTTGCCCTTGCTAGTAGTTTAAGTGGGTTTATTCTGCTTCACTTGACTTTAAAAGAGTTTGGATATAACAAAGTATTGAAAATATTGAAAAATAAATTTTAATGAATAGAATTGATAGACTGTCAAATATCATCACACAACTCTCAAAAGGAGATGGACTATCAACTCCATCTTTAGTAACCAAATTTAAAACAACAAAAAAAATAATCCAAACAGACTTAAAAGAGTATTTAATACCATTATTTTCAAATGGTAAAATATATTATGATTATTCATCAAAAACTTATAAAGCAAAAAATAATTTCTTGACAAAAACACTTTTTAGTGCTGAAGAGTTAGCTATCATTTCTATATTAAAAGCTAAGTCAAAAGATAAATATAGTGATAAAGATTTATTCAAAAAAACTGAAATACTTTTTCATAAATTTGAAGAGGAGTTAAGCAATCGTATCTATCAAAAATCAGCAGTAGAAAAGATAGATACTTTTAAGGATGAGATAATTCAAATTAAAAATGCTATTGAATCAAAGAATATAATAAAATGCTTTTACAGTGATAAGCAAAGAGAAATATACCCCTTAAAAATACTTAATCTTGAAGGGTATTGGTATTTAATAATCTATGAGCCAAAAGATAATAAAATTAAAACTTTTCATCTAAATACAATTGAAAATATTGAAGTAACAAATCTTGAATTTACTTATAGTGAAGATAAAATAAAAAGCTTTGATAATGCAATTACAGCTTATTATAAACCAGACAATGAACTTACTATACAATTATTTATAGATAGTACGGTTGCTAGATATTTTATTAGAAAGCCAATATCTTCTTCACAAAGAATTATAAAAAAGTATGATGATAATTCTATAGAAGTAGAATTAATGATAACTGATTTAATGGAGATAATACCAACTATTCAAAGATATATGCCATATATTAAAGTTATAGAACCAAATGAATTGAAAGTTAAAGTTAGAGAGAATATTGAGGTGTATTTGAAAGATAATGAATAACTTAGTTTAGTGATTTACTTATGCTATAATTTCATATTAAAAGATAAAGTATATTAATATTACAGAAAGGTACTCAATGCGTTCAAAATTTATATCAGGTCTTTATTCAGCAGATAATGAAATATTAGCAAATTTTATTGCTATGTGGGATAAATCAACAATATCAAATATTATAAAATATAAAGGTTTTGATTTATACGATAAAATTATTAATAAAAAAAATAATGATGAATTTGCACAAATTCTAGAAAATAAAAAAATAGAATTAAAAGAAGTTGATACAAATGAATTAAGAACTATGATGATTATGCAATTAGCATCATACTTTGAAATTAAATTACCAAAAACTTTAAATATGTATTCGCTTGAACAAATTGGTATAAAAATAGAAAATTGCTCTATTGAAGCTTTAAGAAAAAGTGATAAAGCTTTTAATGAAACATCACTTGACCAAATGATAAGTTATATATTCCAAAAGTTATTTGATGAATTATCAACAAAATTTAATGATAAAGATAATGAAGACAAAAAAGAGAAAATTGCTAAAAATATTTTTGAAACAATTAGTAAAATGCCAGATGAACAGCAACAAAAATTAAAAGATGAATTAAATGTTAATGAACTGTCAGAAGATATTGTTATGAAAGCAATAGCCACAGGAACATTTGGTGCTGCTTTTGCCACAACTATTAGTATTGCTGGATTTTCTGCATACACTTTTGCAACAAGTGCCTTAGCTTCAATGGCGAGTTTAATAGGTGTTACAGTTCCTTTTTCAGGATATATTGGATTAACCTCTGCAATAGCTGTATTAGCAAATCCATTTTTTTTAATAAGCGTAATGGGATTTCTACTTTATGTATTAAATAAAAGGTCTGATGAATCTATAAAAAATCGTCTTTCCCCAATGATTGTTACACTAATAAGTATTTTATCTGCAAAATCTGAAAACTATTTATGTACAAGTGAAAAACATATAAATAATTACAATAAAATCATGTTAGATTTTAAAGAAGCAAATGAATATAAAACAGAGGTAATGCAAAATAAGATACTTGGATTAAAAGATATTACACTTGAAAAACAATCAGTTTTTAATTTATCAAGCATTCCATCATCAACATTAGCAACTTGTGATAGTTCGATGGAATTCTTAAATCAGCCAATTGTTCAAACATCATTACATGATAGACTTCACTCTATTATCAATAAATCATATAATGAATATTCAAAAGAAACAAATTTTTCAATAACTTCTTTAACAATTGGTGATTTAATATACGATATGAGTCGTATTGATCCACTTGTAATTGAATCTGTGGATTTTGCTAGAAAAGATGATATAGCAGATATGTTCAGTTTCGCATATTTTTCAGAAAGAATAGATATTGAAAGTATAGGAAATATTAGTCAATTAAAAGGATATGTTGCAGAGCGACTAGTCGCGCAACAACTACAATCACAAGGCTATGAAGTAGAGTTTCCAGAATTATCAAATCAGCCAGGATATGATTTATTAGTTAATAATGAACCTTTTCAAGTTAAATGTGGAGAGAGTGAATCTCTTGTAAATACACACTTTGAAAAATATCCAGATATTCCTGTTTTAGTTAATGAAGAATTAGGTAAATTTTTTATTAATAACGATAAAGTATTTCCTATCGAAGGTGTAAGAAATGATGAAATTACCCAATTAACAATTGATAATTTAGAAAGTGCAAGTGAAATAATTGATTATGAAATTCCATTAATTACAATAGCTATTGTATCAGGTAAAAATATTTTTTCAGTATTACAAAATAAAATAGATATTGAAAATGCTATAGGAAAAACAGTTGAAGAGAGTACAGCAAGAATTGTAGGTGGATTAACTGGTTCACAATTATTTATGTTAGGTGGAATGATTTGGATGCCAGCTGCTGCCGTAGTTGGTGGAGCAGTTGGTGCTGTATTAGGTTCAATTACCATAACTAAATTAGTTGATAAACTTAAATTAATGAGTTTATTAAAAGAAGAAACAAAAGCTATTGATGAGGCAATCAAAGTTATTATGAATAAATCAATAATAATTGCAGAAAAGAATCTTAAAATTGCAGAAAAGAAGTTTTATCAAACAATAACAATTTTAAAAGAGAAAGAAGAAGAAAATATTATAAAATATATTGAATATAGATATAACCAAGAATATAAATATAGAATAGAAAAAATTGAACTTATGAAAAAAGTTATACTTACAGATTCAATTACATTAGATGAAGAAACATCCAATATTCTTATTTCGGCACAAAATGCAATAGTTATAACTGAACAAGTTGGTGTTCATCCATATAATATACATTTTGAAACATCAAATTTAATAGATGCAATAGAACAATTTAATAAAGCAATATCAGCTTCTGAAATTACTAAATTAGTTAAAGATAATATATTGGAATCAAATTATATAAATACAACCAAAGAAAAGACAAAAAGTATTGTTAGTAAAATAAAAAACTTTATAAATAAAGATATAATTAATTTAACTAATGATAATTTGATTGAGAAGCTTTGGAAATGGGCTGATGAAAATAATATTTCGGATTTTGAATGGTTAGAAATTGATGAACTTGATGATGGTGGATTATGGCTTGGTTTACCACGAGATAAAGATAAATTATTAAGTTTAACAGAACTTTATATTGACAATAACAATCTGTCAGCTATTACACCAGAAATTAATATATTAAAAAACTTAAAAAAACTTAATATTGGGAATAATGATTTAATTGAATTACAAAAAGAAATAGGTAAATTAATAAATTTAACAGAACTTACTCTTGATAGAAATAAATTAACTAAATTACCAAAAGAAATATCTGGACTTATTAATTTAACAACATTAGATATCATAAATAATGAATTAAATAGTATTCCAGATGAAATAAAAGATTTAATGTGTTTAACTCATCTTGATTTATCAAATAATAAATTAAAAACACTTCCTTCTGGAATAGGAAAACTTGTTAATTTAGAATACCTTGTTCTTAATGATAATCAGCTAACTGAATTACCAAATGAAATATGCAATTTAACTAATCTTCATTATTTAGTTCTTAATAATAATCCTAATCTTAATTTAACATCTAAGCAGGAAAAATGGTTAGAACAATTAAAAGCAAATGGATGTAGTGTTCATAATTGGCAATATTGTGATGAAATGCCATTTTAATATTAATGAAAATAACATTACAAATTGACATATTTTTTAATAAACCAAAATTTTAATGCTATGATATGTAAAATTATCAAAAGGTAGATAAAGATGGATATAGCAAGACAAGAACAAATACAAGGTAAGATATACACTATTAGAAATCAACAAGTGATGATAGATAAAGATTTAGCAGAACTTTATGCCGTGGAAACAAGAAGATTAAATGAACAAGTAAAAAGAAATATGGAGAAATTTCCGAGTGATTTTATGTTTGAACTACAAGAAGATGAAAAAAATGAGCTTATCGCAAAATGCGATAACCTGCAAAGTTTAAAGTTCAATCCATCAAAAGTAAAAGTATTTACTGAGCAAGGTGTCTATATGTTAGCCACAATACTAAAGAGTAAAATAGCAACAGAAGTTAATATATCTATAATGAGAACATTTGTCAGATTAAAAAATCAAGCGGTACCATACTTTGATATAATAAAAAGACTTGAAGCAGTAGAAGTAGATAATAAAGATACAAAAGAATTATTAAATAAAGTAGTTCAAGTAGTTTCAAATATGCAAAACATACAAAATGAAGCAAAAAATAATACTAGAAAAATTGGTTTTATTAATGATAACAAAAAAAGATAATTTCCTAAGTTGTAAGTCACAAATTATAACTTGCGATTTTTCTACTAAGCCTACAAGCTGTTAAAATTATCACATTTAGCTTGCTTCACTTGACTTTAAAAGAGTTTGGATATAATAAAATTTTAAACATTATAAAACAAAAATATTAAAGGCTGCTTTTACTTGAAAGAATTTTTAAAACAATATATTCCATACTATAAAGACTATATTCCCAAATTTATCTTAGCATTTATCGGTATTATATTGGTTGCCGGCGGAACTAGCGGAACTGCTTATATTATGAAACCGTTACTTGATGATATTTTCATAAATAAAGATCAAGAAATGTTAGCACTTTTGCCTTGGATGGTGGTTGCACTTTACTCAGCTAAAGGTTTTGGAAGATATATCCAAGCTTATTACATCTCATTTATTGGGCAGGATATTATTAGAAAAGTACGAGATAAACTTTTTAATCATATTTTGAATATGGACTTGGCATTTTTTAATTCACGGCATGGCGGAGATTTAATAAGTAGAATTACAAATGATATAAATCGTATCCAAGCTGCTGTGTCAAATCAAATTGCATCTTTAATCCAAGAAGCTTTAACAATTGTTGCACTTATTGGATTGGTTATTTATCAAAGTGCAGAATTAGCTTTTTATGGTCTAGTAGTGATGCCGATTGCTGTTTATCCTTTGATACTTCTTGCAAAAAAGATGAAAAAACTTTCTTTTCGTTCACAAGAAAAAAATTCAGATATTACAGCACATTTAAGTGAATCATTTAATAACATAGAGATTATAAAGGCTTCAACAGCAGTAGAACTTGAAACTGCAAAATTTAAAGAACACAATCAAGAGTTTTTCAATATTAATATAAAAGCAGTTAAAACAAATGAAATGGTATCCCCTATTATGGAGATTTTAGGAGCAGTTGCGGTTGCTACTGTTATTACTATTGGTGGACAATATGTAATAGATGACAAGCTTTCAGTTGGTTCTTTTTTCTCATTTTTAACCGCACTTTTTATGCTTTATACTCCTATTAAAAGAATATCAAGCCTTTACAATCAAATGCAAGATGCCCTAGCAGCAAATGAAAGAATCAATGAACTTTTTGCTTTAAAACCAGATATTATATCCGGTACTAAAAAATTATCTGATCAAATCAATAAAATAATATTTAAGGATGTCAGTTTAGTATTCAATGAAAAGAAAGCTTTAAACAGCATTACTTTAGAGGTTTCAAAGGGGCAGACAATTGCTTTAGTTGGAGACAGCGGCGGCGGTAAAAGTTCTTTAATAAACACTCTTGTTAGATTTTATGATACAACTGTCGGGCAAATTACAATTGATGGTCAGGATATTAAAGATTTATCATTAGACAGCTTACGGAATAATATCTCAATAGTAACTCAAAGAGTTTATATTTTTAATGATACAATTGCACAAAATGTGGCTTACGGGCAAAAGTTTAATGAAACAAAAGTAATAGATGCTTTAAAGCAAGCTCATGCGTATGATTTCGTATTAGCACTTGAAGATGGAATAAATACAATTTTAGATGAGTTTGGAACAAATCTAAGTGGTGGTCAGAGACAACGAATAGCAATAGCAAGAGCATTGTACAAAAATCCACAAATTTTAATTTTAGATGAGGCAACATCAGCACTTGATAATGAAAGTGAATCAATCATTACAGAAGTTTTGGAAGAAGTCTCAAAAGATAAAATTACATTTGTAATTGCTCACAGATTAAGTACTATTAAAAATGCCAATATTATTGCTGTATTTAAAGATGGAGAGATAATCTGCCAAGGGAAACAAGAAGAGCTTCTTGAAAGTTGTACTGAATATCAACGGCTATATAATTTAGCGAATATTTAAAAAAGGAAATCAATGTTTAATTACGAAACTATAAAAAAAATAATGTTTAATTTTGAGCCGGAAACTGCTCATACTATTGCAGAATATGGTTTAAAAGCTTTACCATATTGTAGAATGATAAATAACTACATGGTTGAAAGAAACTTTATAAATCATGAGATGCTGACTCAAGAAGTATTCGGTGTTAAATTCCAAAATCCAATTGGGCTTGGTGCCGGATTTGATAAAAATGCAACCATGATAAAAGCTATGCCGGCTATGGGATTTGGATATACAGAAATAGGAACTATGACACCAAAACCTCAAGCAGGTAATCCTAAACCCAGACTTTTCAGATTTCCCCAACAAGAATCAATCCAAAATGCAATGGGATTTAATAATCACGGTGCTCACGAGGTAATTGGAAACTTAAAAAAAGTATATCCATTTTCTATCCCGATTGGAGCTAGTATTGGTAAGAATAAACTAACAAGCGAAAAAGACGCTATAAATGACTATGAAACTTTAATAAGAGGGTTTGCAAATATTAGTGATTATTTAGCTGTAAATATTTCTAGTCCAAATACACCAAATTTAAGAGATTTACAAAATGAAGAATTTATTAAATCAATTTTTGGATTAGCGAAAAGCATTACAGATAAACCAATTTTATTAAAAATTGCTCCTGATATGTCTAGTGAAACTGCAATTACACTTTGCCAAACTGCAATTGACAGCGGTGCTGATGGTATAATCGCTTCAAATACTACACAAGACTATTCACTTTTACCAAATCCAAAAGATTTCGGTGGAATCAGCGGTGCCGTATTGAGTGATAAGGCTTATGATTTATTCAAAGAGATTGGGCGAGAACTGCATGATAAAACAACTTTGATAAGTGTTGGTGGAATTAGTGATGCCGCAGATGCATATAGACGAATTAAAGCTGGGGCGAGTTTAATACAAATACTTTCAGGATTTATTTTCAAAGGTCCAAGTATGTGTAAGAATATCAATGAGGGATTAATTGAATTACTTAAAGCAGATGGATATACTCATATAAGTCAAGCAATTGGAGCAGACTTTAAATAATGAGAATTATATTAGCATTTTTTTTAACAATAGGAGTATTAATGGCAACTAACAGCCTACCAAAGTATTATGAAAAGACTTTAGACAACGGTCTAAAAATAGTAGCAATTCCACTTAAAAATGGAACAAATGTAATCTCAACAGATATTTTTTATGATGTTGGAAGTCGTGATGAGAAGATGGGAAAAAGTGGTATAGCACACATGCTTGAACACTTAAACTTTAAATCAACAAAAAATCTTAAAGCAGGTGAATTTGATGAGATAGTTAAGGGATTTGGTGGTGTTAATAATGCATCTACAAGTTTTGATTATACACATTATTTTATCAAATCAAGCACAAAAAATATGCCAAAATCTTTAAAGCTATTTGCAGATTTAATGGAAAACTTAACTTTAAAAGATGAAGAATTTCAACCAGAACGTGATGTAGTAGCAGAGGAGAGAAGATGGAGAACAGATAACTCACCCATGGGATATCTTTACTTTAAACTATTTAACAACACTTTCACATACCACCCTTACCATTGGACACCGATTGGATTTATGAATGATATTCAAAACTGGTCGATTGAAGATATAAAAGATTTCCATAGCACTTATTATCAACCAAAAAATGCAATAGTTTTAATAACCGGGGATATTGATAAAGATACCGTATTTAAAGAGACTGAAAAATATTTTAAAAATATTAAAAACACCAAGGATATGCCTGTAAAACTTCATACAGTTGAACCAAAACAAGATGGAGCAAAAAGAATAATTATCCATAAAGACTCTCAGGTTCAAATGCTAGCAATAACTTTTCATATTCCAGATTTTAATCACAAAGACCAAGTTGCTATGTCAGCACTTAGTGAGCTTTTAAGCAGTGGTAAAAGCAGTAGATTAAATGAACTTTTAATTGATAACAAACAAATGGTAAATACAGTTTATGCTTACAATATGGAGCTTAAAGATCCTGGTGTATTTTTATTTTTAGCAGTTTGTAATCCCCAAATAGAAGCTGTTGATGTTGAAAAAGAGATTTTAAAAGAGATTGAAAAAATAAAAAATGGTGATGTGTCACAAGCGGAACTTGATAAGATAAAAATAAATACAGAATCTGATTTTATATTTTCACTAGAAAGCAGCACGAGTGTTGCCAATCTTTACGGCAGTTATTTGATTAGAGGAAATATTGAGCCTTTAATGAGCTATGAAAAGGATATTGAGAGCTTAAAGATTAAAGATATTGTAGAAGTTGCTAAAAAGTATTTAACTAAAGACAATTCTACTACTGTTATTTTAAAAGGTAAACAGTAAAAAATACAAAGATGAATAGTCTCTAGTCTTAGAGACTATTCTAAGAGTTATTTTTTAGAATTTAATCTAGATTGATACTCTTGACCATGCTTACAAACAGGACAAACTTTTAAAGCTTTTTTACCATAATGTACATGACCGCAAACTTCACAAATCCAAGCTTCATCTTCATCTTCACTTATAAACTCAGCATCTTCTTCAAGTCTTTCTAAAAGTATTTTAAACATATTTTCATGTTCAACTTCAATTTTACCAATACCTGTAAATAATTTTGCAGCCTCTTTATGACCTTCATCTTTAGCAATTTGTGCAAAATCAGGATACATAGTTGTATTTTCATAAGATTCACCATCTATTGCCATTTGAAGATTTTGAGCAGTGTTTCCACACGTGGTATCTCCACTTGATTTATTAAAATCATCTTCACTGTTATTTGTCATTCTATTATTTAAAGCAAGTTCCATTTTTGCATGATGTTTTTCATTATCTGCAGCTCTTTGGAAATGTTCTGCTATATCTCTATATCCTTCTTTTTGAGCAACTTTAGCAAAGTATTCATATTTATTCCTTGCTTGCGATTCACCGGCAAATGCTTTGCCCAAATTTACCATTGTTAAATTTTCCGTAATCATCTCCATAGCTTCACCACAACAATGTAAAGTTCCACCGCCTACATTTTGTACTTCAACGATATTTCCACATTTATTACATCTATACGATTCATATTGTCTCATTTTTATCTCCTTTTAATTTTACTGGATAATTTTTTCCATAAAGAATTATGTCATAAAAAAACCTTAAAACAAATAATTTTAGAAATCTTTATATTTAATAATTACAAAAGCTACTTAACTAAAATAATTAGATATAATCGCGGATATAAAATAAGAATAGATATAAGGAAATGAAAAGATGACTATAGTTACAGGTGCAACGACCGCTATTATTACACCATTTAAAAATGGTAAACTAGATGAGCAAACTTATGCTAGACTAATTCAAAGACAAATTGACAATGGTATAGATGCTGTTTGTCCTGTAGGAACTACGGGGGAAAGCTGTACATTACAATTTGATGAAGATGTAAGATGTATAGAAATTGCTGTTGAAGTTTGTAAAGGAACAAAAACTCAAGTACTTGCAGGTGCAGGAAGTAATGCAACACATGAAGCTATAAGAATTGCTCAACAAGCTCAAAAACTTGGTGTTGATGCTATATTTTCTGTAAGTCCTTATTATAATAAACCTACACAAGAAGGTCTTTATCAACATTATAAAGCAGTTGCAGATTCTGTACCTGATTTAGGTTTTATGCTTTACAATGTACCAGGAAGAACTGGTGTAGATATATTAGCATCAACAGTTCAAAGACTATATAATGATTGTAAAAATATGTATGGAATTAAAGAAGCAACCGGTAGTTTGGATAGAGTTATTGAACTTCAATCATTAATGCCCAATTTAAAAATACTAAGCGGTGATGATGCTATTGATTATTCAATCTTAACTAGTGGTGGTGCAGGTATCACTTCTGTAACTGCAAATCTTTTACCTGATTTGAAAAGTAAATTAGTTCACGATACATTAGCAGGAAATCTAGTAGAAGCTAAAGCATTAAGCGAAAAACTTTATCCAATAAATAAAGTACTGTTTTGTGAAGCAAATCCTATACCAATTAAAGCTGCAATGTATATAGCAGGTCTAATTGATACATTAGAGTATAGACTTCCATTAACAGCACCAAGTGTTGAAAATATGAAAGCTATAGAAAAAATATTAGAACAATATGAGGTACAAAAATAATGTCAAATACAGGAAAAACTTTAGTAATAACAGGTGCAACAAAAGGTATAGGTAAAGCTTGTGCTTATAGATTTGCAAAAGAGGGAATCAATGTAGCTTTTACATATAATTCAAATGAAGAGAGTGCAAAAGAAATTGCAGCTGATTTAGAAGCTCAATTTGGAATAAAAGCCAGATATTATCCTTATAATATTTTAGAACCTGAAACTGCAAAAGAACTGTTTTTAAAAATAGATGAAGATTTTGACAGAGTTGATTATTTTATCTCAAATGCTATGATTTACGGTCGTGCTGTTGTTGGTGGATATAATAAATTTATGAAATTAAAACCAAGAGGACTTAACAATATTTATACTGCAACTGTTGATGCCTTTGTTTGTGCTTCTCAACAAGCTGCAAAAAGGATGACTAACGGCGGTGCTATTGTATCTTTAAGCAGTACAGGAAATTTGGTATATATTGAAAACTATGCAGGTCATGGTACAAATAAAGCAGCAGTTGAAGCTATGGTTAGATATGCAGCTACTGAACTTGGACAAATGGGAATTAGAGTAAATGCAGTTTCTGGCGGACCTATTGATACAGATGCTCTTAAAGCATTTACAAACTATGAAGAGGTTGCTGCAAAAACTGCTGAATTATCCCCGCTTAATCGTATGGGACAACCTGAAGATTTAGCAAGTGCTTGTTACTTTTTATGTAGTGATGAATCTAGTTGGATTACCGGTTCAACTTTAATAGTTGATGGCGGGACTACTTTTAAAAAATAATTATGAACCAAAAAACTAATACAAATTTAAATTTACCGAATATTTTAGCTGCATTTAGAATTTTACTTGCACCTTTAATGCTATGGTTTATGGTAGATCAATCAAATCCGATTTTTGCCAAATGGGACCCTAGCTGGTTTGATTATTTTGCCGGTTTAATTTTTGTAATTGCTTCTATTACTGATTTTTTTGACGGTTTTATTGCCAGAAATTGGAATCAAATGACAAAGCTTGGTGCCATACTTGACCCTCTTGCTGATAAGATGCTTATCCTTGCAGGGTTTATTGGTCTGATTGCTTTAGACAGAGCTGGTGCTTTTGCAGTATTTTTAATACTTTCAAGAGAATTTTTTATCACGGGTCTTCGTGTTGTTGCAGTATCAGAAGGTAAAGAAGTGGCTTCTACAATGGCAGGAAAAGTTAAAACAGTAGTACAGATGATTGCTATTGGTTTTTTAATTATGAATTGGCCATTTGCTACTGAACTTTTATGGTTAGCAGTAGCTTTAACTTTATATTCTGGATTTGAATATATTCGCTCTTATCTCAAATAATATTTTAAAGGTTTAAAAATTGGGTTTAATTACTTTTCTAATTGTATTATCAATTTTAGTTTTTTTTCATGAATTAGGGCATTTTGCAGTTGCCAGACTTCTTGGTGTTAAAGTATATGTATTCTCTATTGGTTTTGGTAAAAAATTAATTTCAAAACAATGGAAAGGAACACAATGGTCTTTTTCTCTTATTCCTCTTGGCGGTTATGTAAAAATGAAAGGGCAGGAAGATATCAATCCTGCTTTAATAAATAATGATCCAGACAGTTATAATACTAAAACACCATTTCAAAGAATACTTATCTTACTTGCAGGTCCATTTGCAAATTTTTTATTAGCTTTTGTAGTTTATATTGCAATTGGATTACTGGGAAACAATCATCTCTCTCCTACTATTGGAAAAGTAATTGAAAATTCTCCGGCACAAAAAGCCGGACTGAAAGCCAATGATGAAATTTTAAAAATTAATAATACTAAAATTAAAACTTGGGATGATTTAAGTATTATTATCAAAAATTCAAAAGGCGGTTTAAAGTTTTATATTAAAAGAGATGGAAAACTGCAAACATTTATCATAAGTGCAAAACTTAGCGACAGCCAAAATATGTTTAGAGAAAAGATACAAAAAAGGATGATAGGAATAGCCCCTGCTCCTAAAACAGTCACAATATATTATTCACCTATTGAATCTGTAATCTTTGCCTACGATAAAACTTATGATGCAAGTAAAATGATATTTTTGGGCTTACAAAAGATGATACAAGGGATAATTCCTACAAGTGAAATAGGCGGAGTTATTGCCATAGGAACAGTTATTTCACAAGCAAGTCAATCAAGCTTTGTAGCACTTTTAACAATTATGGCTTTAATTTCTGTAAACTTGGGGGTTCTGAATCTTTTACCAATACCTGCTCTGGATGGCGGTCATATTATGTTCAATCTTTATGAGATGATTACAAAAAGAAAACCAAGCAATAGTGTTTTAATAAGTTTAACAGTTGCCGGATGGGTAATATTATTTGCTCTTATGGGTCTTGGTTTATATAATGATATTAATAGAATGATGGGATAAAAAATGATGACGAAAGGAATTGCCATGCAAAATATACAAAGAACAGAAGCAATCAAAAATTTAGATACTGTAATAGAAAAAATAGAAAAAGCAAGATTAAAAGTAGATGATCATCATATTGTGCAACTTGTAGCCATTAGTAAATACTCAACTAGTAATGATATAACTACGCTTTATAATGCGGGTCAAAGAGCATTTGGAGAAAATAAAATTCAAGATTTAAAACAAAAGGCACAAGAGCTTGATGAATTACCGTTATCTTGGCATTTTGTTGGAAGTTTACAAAAAAACAAAATAAATAATCTAATAGACCTTAACCCTGCTTTGGTACATTCTTTAGACAGTTTGGAATTGGCATTAGAGTTAAATAAAAAGTTAGAGGCTAAGGGTAAAAAAATGAATTGCCTTTTACAAATAAATTCTGCATATGAAGATACTAAATCAGGTGTGATGCCGGAGATTGCGGTTGATACTTTTAATAAAATTGTAAAAGAATGTCCACATATAAATTTAAAAGGTGTTATGAGTATTGGAGCTCATACTGATGATAAAGAAATCATCAAACAAAGTTTTGAACTCACTTATGATATTTTTGCTAAATGTAAAGATGCCACAATTTGTTCTATGGGTATGAGTGGAGATTACGAACTTGCTATTGAATGCGGTTCAAATATGATAAGAGTCGGGTCTGCTTTATTTAAATAATGTTTAATTTATCTATAAAAATAAATAATAGTTTTAAAATTCTACTGGGCACAGTATTTATATTTATTTTTACAGTAAATATAGATGCTTCAAAAACTAAAAATTTATTAAAAGATTATTCTAAAAATCCACAAACTATTGAGTTTATAAATATGATGGTTGAAAAATATAATTATAAAAGAGTATATCTGAATAATCTTTTTTCAAATGTTAACAAACAAACAATACCATTTAATATTATTAGTGGAACAAGAACAAAATCAACAAGAACAAAATCAACAAAAAAATATCCTTTACATGGTGCATGGGATCGTTATGTTAAATATAAAGTAACTGAAAAAAGAATAAGTCAAGGTATTAAATTTAGGAATAAATATAAATCAACTTTTGAAAAAGTGGAGAAACAATATGGTATTCCTGCTGAATATATTACCGCGATTATTGGTATTGAAAGTGTTTATGGTAAAAATGTAGGTAAATTCCCTGTTTTTGATACCTTAACAACACTCAGCTTTGAGAAAAACAGAAGAAATAATTTTTTCAAAAAAGAGTTAAAAGAATTTATAAGACTTGCCTCCAGACATAAAATTAATCCAAAAAATGTAATGGGTTCATATACTGGAGCGATTGGGCTTGGACAATTTATGCCAAGTAATTATGAAGCATACGGTATAGATTTCAATAAAGATGGAAAAATAAGTTTACAACATCCACAAGATGCCATTGCCAGTATTGCTAACTATTTAAAAGAAAATGGTTGGAAAAAAGATGAAAAAGTTGCTACAAGAGTATCATATAAGGGTGAGCGATTTAGACAATATAAAACAGGGTACAATAGAAAATACAATCGAGCTGACCTTATGGGGATAAAACCTAAATATGGGCGATGGAATTATAAGGATAAGGTAAGACTGATAAAACTCAGCAAGTCTTCTTATGATGAACTTTGGTATGCTGCAAGAAATTTTTATGTCATCACAAGATATAATCACAGCGCATATTATGCTATGTCTGTACATCAATTAGCACAGGCACTTAAAGTTTCTTTTTAATCAATTTCCTTATCTCTTCAATCTTTTTATATAACTTTTCATCACTTATATTATTTTCAAAAATTCCATAACTTTTTTCATTAAAGGTTTGTGGTTTTATTTTAATATTTTCATTTTGTGCCTTAGGATACTTTAATTCCTCTTCTGCTTTAACTCTATCATATCTTAAAATACTTATTTTTTGAATATCCTTAAAATCCTTATATCTCTTTAAGTGTTTAATTAAAGCCATCTTCTGATAATTAAGTTCAGTTTGTCCAACATGATTTGTAGCCATAATTGTTAAAACCGGACTTTTGTAAGCTACATAAACAATAAAGCCTAAATGTGTTTGTGAGAGTCCAAGTTTTATAGCATGATGAATTTTATATCTTTTTCGTATCTCTTGATACTGTGGTTTATTAGCGATACTACTAAATATAGAGGTAATCTCTCTCATATGAAAATTATGATAAGTTGTTGGCTTCTTACCAAAAAAGCTATCTTGATGTGAAAAGAAAGCTTTTTTTAATTCTTGAGAATCAGCCATGGTTTTTTATTTAAATAGATTGGTTGGACTATTCTTTAGTCTTCGCACTTCTGCACCAATATCATCTTGCCGCATAAAATGTTCACCAATTAAAAATGCATCTGCACCTATTTCACTTAGTCTTTGTATTGTTTCACAATTGCTTACTCCACTTTCAGCTACTATTATTTTACCATTGGGAATCATTGGAATTAGTTTATCACAAAGTTGCATATCCATCTCAAAAGTTTCTAAATTTCTATGGTTTATACCTATAATAGATGCACCGCAAGCCATCGCTTTTTTTAAATCTTCAACATCATGAATTTCAACAAGAACTTCAAGTCCTAAATGTAAAGCATATTCATATAATTCTTTTAACTCTTTTTTAGACAATGCTTTTGCGATAAGTAAAATAAAATCAGCACCATAAACCAAAGCCTCAACTATTTGATACTTATCAACTATAAAATCTTTTCTAAGCAACGGAGTGCTTACGTATCTTCTTATCCCTGTAAGATATTCTAAATCACCTTTAAACCAATGAGGTTCAGTTAAAACTGAAATAGCATTGGCACCATTATTTGAATATTCTTGAGCTATAAATAATGGATCAAAATCTTCTCTGATAATTCCTTTACTAGGACTGGCTTTTTTTACTTCAGCAATAATTCTAATAGGTTCTTCTGGCGTTGCTGTAAGAAATGGCTTTACATCTCTTGGTGGATATGGATTATATGCCAAACTTCTCCCCAACCAATCCAAATCAAATTCTGCTTGTCTTTTTTCTAAATCATCTTTTGTTTTTCTTATTATCTCATCTAAAATCACTTATTACACTCCTGTATTTTTTCCCAATGTAGTTTTATCTCTTCGTTATCAAGACCAATTTGGTCAACAATTTTTTTCATATATTTGAAAGCTTCTTTGCAATTATTAATTTTATAATATCCCCAGGCAACTGAGTCCATATAAGCCCAGTTATTTGGTGTACTTTTTAAAGCTTCCTTAACTAGTTTTAATCCTTTTTTTATATTAATATCATAATCAATTAATAAATATCCATAATAGTTTTTATAATTTGGATTATCACTGGTTTTTAATACTAATTCAAAATTAGCAATTACATGCTTCATTATGGTTTTTTTATCGTCAGCCATCTCAAACTCTAATATTGCAATTTGTCCCAATAGTTCTTTATTTTTAGTTTTTCTATACAATTTACGAACTAAATTTAATGCTTTTTTGTAATCTTTAACTCTTTCATAAAGAACTAATAACCTAGTGTTATCTATTTTATTATCTTCAAGAAATTTTATCGCTTCTTTTATATCTTTTTTTTCTAAAACATCAATTAACAGCGCTAAAACTATATTCTTTGTATGTGAATGTTTATACTCTTTAAAAGCTTTTTTTAGAATAGAAATCAGACCATCAATATTTTGTTCTTCTCGGTAAAATAAAATCAATTTATTACATACTAATTCTTGGCAGCCAAAAAGTCGTAAATATGTTTCAAGATATGATATAGCCTTTTGTTTTTCATCTAGATATATATATAAAACATCAACCAAAGATATTAGAGTTTTGGGCTTCTTATTAGTTGCGTAGGCACTTTCAAAATACTTTATAGCTTTTTTATATTTGCCCTTTGCATAATATACATTTCCCATTATCTCATAATTTGTTACATTATTATATTGCTTTAAAAGTCTTTTTGCAAAATTTAATGCTTCATCTAATTTTACTTGCTGTAAAGATGCCATTATCGCCAGTCTATAAAATCTTTCATTAAATTTAGGATATTTATCTAAATTATTTTTACATAGTTCACCCAAAGCTTTATAATCTTTAGTCATAATAGTTTGAGAGATTGCTTTATTTAAATATTCCTCACTATTTGTCATTTGAAAAAGTTCGATATAAATTTTAGCACTGTGCTTATATTGCTTAGCCAACTCATAATCCAAAGCAACTAATATCAATGTATCATGTTGACTATTATCTTTATACGGAGGCTGTGCATTCACACAGCCACTAAATAAAAATACAATAAGAAATATTATTCTACTATAGCTGGACACTCTTGTTTTACCTCTTCTATATTTTGCTTAAAATAATCCCAAAAAGGGAAAGTACGACACTGACTTGGTCGCACATCATAAATACTACATTGTTTTTTAGTTAAATCAAAAAATTTACAAGCAAAATTATCTTTTGATAATTGAACTTCTTTAATAGAATATTTATACCCTACTTTTCGTAAACTTTTTGACACAACTTCTTCAATACTTTGCTCTAAAAATAAAGCTAACTTCTCAATCTCTTCTTTAGTTATCCAAATAAATCCGCTTTCACCTATACAACAGTTACCTTCACAAGTCGAACATCTAATGGCATCAAATTTATAAGAATACCCTTCTTGCTCTAAAATCATACTTCACACTTAATACTGTGAGTTGCACACAGAGAATAAACTTTATTTGTAACTTCATTAAACTCACCATCTTCATCAAACATAATAGCAGGAGGCAGTATTTTACATCTTGTTTTGGAACTTTTTCTTGCCATAACCATAACCAATGATGCTTCTTTACTTTGCTTTGGATGCAAAAACTGTAAAGCCTCAATATTCAATTTAACTTTATCACAATATTTTATAATATCATTTAATAGCTTAACATCATAGCAAAAGAAAAACTTTCCACCATTATTTAAAAGCTTTGATACCTTGATAATAAACTGTTCTAGCGGAAGATTATCATTATATCTTGCAATTTTGATACTCTCATTTCCGCTTTGAACTACACTGCTTGGATAAAAAGGTGGATTTGAAACTATATAGTCAAAGCGAAGCTTCTTTAGTAAACTGTCCCTAAAATCAATATCTAAAAAACTACCTTTGTGCAGTTGATTGTCAATTTTATTAATTTGCGAATTTTTATGAGATAAAAACTGAAATTCTTCTTGAATCTCCACTTGATTTAATTTTAACTTTTTAAAATCTCTGGCAACTAAGAGTCCAAGTATTCCGCTACCTGAGCCTATATCTAAAAGTTCACCTTTGATATTCTTAAATTGTTCTAAATTTTTGCAAATAAATGAAAAAAGAAAGTGGGTATCACTATTATAGCAATACCCACTTTGTGGTTGATAAAGAAGCATTTAATCTCTAGTGAAGTTCAGCGTTAAGTTTAACTTCTCTTGTACTTCTCATAGCCATATAAGCACCAGTTTGAGAATCTTGTCTAAAGTGAATACCCTTTAAGCCTTGAAGTGCATCTGCTCTCATTAAGTTACTTAACTTAGCATCCGGATTAGCCTCTTGTATTTTAGCAATTTGATCATCTGAAATTGAAATTTTAGTTCCTGCAAAAATAGATATTCCGCCATCAACTATACAAGCATCACCTAAAGGGATACCAGTGGTTGAATTAGCACCTAACAAGGTATTTTCTCCAATAGAGATAGGATTACCGTCTGTACCGCTTAAAACACCTAAAATTGAAGCTCCTCCACCTACATCAGAACCGGCACCAACAATTGCAGAAGAAGAGATTCTACCTTCAACCATAACAGCACCTAAAGTTCCTGCATTAAAGTTAATATAACTAGCACCAGGCATTACTGTTGTTCCAGCTGCCAGTTGAGCACCAAATCTAACTTTACTGCTATCTAAAATTCTTGTATTATCAGCAGGAATTACATGGCTTAGTAGTCTTGGGAATTTATCAACCATATCAATTGTTGGATATTTTCCACTTAATTTTAAGTCTAACTCGTTAGCTCTTAACCAATCAAGTTCAATAGGTGTATTTCCACTCCAAGCTACATTGTGTAATAATCCAAATGCGCCATTTAAGTTTACACCTCTAAGTTCAGCTTTTCCTGTACTTAAAGCATAAAGTTTTAAATAAGCAGTTTCTACTGATTGTGGGTTCTCATCTTCAAATATAAATATCACTTTAAAATTATCCGCAGTTAAACCTGTCTCAATTGGAAGAGATGCAAGATGTGAAATTAGTTGTACATTTTTATGATCTTCCCCGCGAGCTTCCGGAATATAAGGTCTAAAAGATTCTATACAAGCAGTTAAAAACAGATCACTCATATCACAAACTAATTCACTCTTTGTTGTATCAACATCAATACCGGCTTCTTTTAAAGCATCCATAAAAATAGCCGCACTACCAAAGTTCTCATCCCAATTTACTACTGGATATGTAGCCTGTAAAACTTTTTGTGGGTTCAATTGACCTCTATCTAACCTAGCAATTCCAAATCCAATTGGATTTTTATACCACGATTGCCCTTGAATATCCTTTACTTTATTAGCAAATTCTTCTTTTGTATATACCATTATATTATCCCTATTTATTTTTATGACATTTTACTTAAAATGTGTTGTTAAAAAGCTGATATAATTACTTCAAAGAAAATTTAAACATTTTTTCCATCGCTATTGCTTCGTCTCGCCCATAAACAATAATTTCATTATCTGTAACTATCTTTTCTTTAGAAATTTGATGTGGATAATCAACAAAATTTAAAACATGTTTTATACAATTTATCCTTGCTCTTTTTTTATTATCACTTTTTACAATTGTCCAAGGTGCCGATTCTGTATGTGTTGCACTAAGCATCATAAATTTTGCTAAAGTATATTCATCCCATAGCTTTTGTGATTCTTTATCTACAGGAGATAATTTATATTGTTTTAAAGGATCTGTTTCTCTTGCTTTAAATCTTCTGCCTTGTTCTTTTTTAGATACTGAAAAATAAAATTTAAAAATTTTAATACCTTCATCTGCAATCATTTTTTCAAATTCAGGAGCATCTTTTAAAAATTTATGATGTTGTCTTTCAGTACAAAATCCCATAACAGGCTCTACCATAGAACGATTATACCAACTTCTATCAAATAAAACCATCTCGCCAGCACTAGGTAAATGTTTTGAATACCTTTGGAAATACCATTGTGAGGTTTCTTTATCACTTGGCTTCTCCAATGCTACTACTCTGGCACCTCTTGGATTTAAATGTTCAGTAATTCTTTTAATAGTTCCACCCTTCCCGGCAGCATCACGACCTTCAAAAATCATTAAAATTTTAAGTCCTTTATCTTTTACATGATTTTGTAATTTTAAAAGCTCTATTTGTAAAAGAGTAAGTTCCTTTTCATATTCTAAAGTTTCTTGTTTAACCCAAATTTGAACTTTACTACCTTTTTTTTTCATATCCTTTCTTTTTCGTTTAAAATTATTAGGCTTATGTTTTTCCTTATGTTCTGTATCTAACTCCTCTTTATCTTTGAATTCATCATCAATTATACTTCTACTTTGTCCCATTCTTTATCCTTTTTATTTAAATTATTAACCTATAAATTTACCGCTGCTTGCTCTTTGAGCATCCATAATTTCTATCTCTCTAGCTCCTGATATCACTACATCTGCATTTAAAGTAAAGTCTAGGCTTTCATCTCGCTGGTCATAATTTACAGCGTTTAAAATTACTTTTAAAGATTCTAGCCTTGCTTTATGTTTATCATTTGATCTCACCACCGTCCAAGGAGCGTTGTGTGAGTGAGTTTGTTTTATCATAGTATATTTTGTATTTGTAAAGTCATCCCATCTCTCTTGTGCCTGCATATCTATTTCACTAAGTTTCCATTGTCTTAAAGGGTCATTTTTTCGTCTTTCAAATCTGTTTGCCTGCTCATCTTTAGTAACACTATAATAAAGCTTTACTACAATAGTACCTTGCCGTGTTAAATCTTTTTCAAATCCTTTAACACCTTTCATAAAGTCATCATATTCTTTTTTTGTACAAAAATCAAAAACTGATTCTACCATAGCTCTATTATACCAACTTCTGTCAAACAACACTATCTCACCACCTCTTGGAAAGTGTTGGATATATTTTTGATAAAACCATTGCGACTTTTGCTCAGCTGTTGGTCTGCCAAGTGCTACTATCCTATAATGTTTTTCATCCATATATCTAGTAACTCTTCTAATCGTTCCACCCTTCCCGGCAGCATCACGACCCTCAAAAAGAATTATCATTTTTTGGTCAGTTGCCTCAATATGTTGCTGCAATTTAATAAGTTCTGCTTGATAAGGTTTTAACTCTTGTTCCTGCTTTCTTTTTTGTTCAGCTTTACTTTCGCTTCCTTTTTTCATTTTTGAATTTTTAAAAGAGGATATCAGTTCCTCTAAAGATATATTTTCACCATCTATTTCAAATACACTATTCTTTTCCACTATATACATCCTTATAATCTAATTTGGTACTGTCTCTATTTTACCATAAGTTTTATATTATAAATATAATAATTTTAGTAATTTATCCAATTGGTAAATAAATCAAAAATTGAGCACCATAATAATGTTTACCATCATAGTCAAAACTCACATTAGAAGCTTCTATACTACCTTTCATACCATCAGTTATAAGATTGTAAGTCATATGAAGACCTAGTCCTGTACCTTTTGATTTATGTTTTGTAGTAAAATATGGATCAAATATTTTTGGTATTATTTCCTCTTTAATACCTCCGGCATTATCTTTAAATTTAATAACTACGTTATTATTATTTATATAAGTTGTGATAAACACAAATCTATCACTGTCCATCTCTTTTAGAACATCTTTGGAATTATTAAATATATTTATAAAACATTGTGATAATTCATTTGGATAACCTTTAATATTTATATCTTCTTTTAAATCAAGTATTAAAGCTATATTATTAGCTTTAGCAGAACCTTCAATTAAGTGTAATAAACTATTTATATTCTTTTTTAAATTAAAGGTTTCAAGTTGCCTGTCTCCTTTAATAAAATTGCTAAAATCATCAATTGTATTTGATAAGTATTGTGCATTTTGATTTATAGCTTCACAAGTTTGATTAAAAGATTCATCTGTAAGGGTACCGTACTCTTTTTGCAACAGCATACCTGTAGATGCTGTAGATATTACACTTAAAGGCTGTCTCCATTGATGAGCAATATTTCCTATCATCTCGCCCATTGCTACCATTTTTGATTGTTGATGAATCAACTCTTCTTGATTTTTTTCTTGTGATATATCAGATATATTAGCTATTACTATTGTATTTTTAGATTTAAATTTTGAACCTATTGATATTCTTATTGGAAAAATATCACCATTTTTATTTATACCTTCAGCCTGATGTGCATTATCTAATTTACCGCTTAATATACCGGTTTTAAAATAATTTGCCAAAGCTTCTGTATGTCTTTGTTTATATTTAGGAGGAATGATTCTTAAAAGATTTCTACTGCCTATCATCTCCTCTTTTGTCCATCCAAACATATCTTCTGCTTTTTGATTGAAAGTGGTAATTTTACCACTCCAATCTATGGCTATGATTGCATTGTTATTTGATTCTATAACAGTTTGAATATGCTCTTTTTCTTGACGCAGTTCTTGCGTTCTCTTAATAACTTTTTCTTCCAGATTTTTAGTATATTGTTCTTGATTTTTTATAATAATTCTTATCATAAGATAAATAGCAAGTAAAAATAATATATAAACAACTGTTGCTATTTTTATATTTCTCATATAGCTGATATGCAGCTTATTAACTATATCCTTCTTACTTATGGTTATAGTTGTAATTCCTCTTAGCTCACCTAATTTATAGTTATAAGATTTATCATATCTTTGAGCAATTGTAAGTGGTGCATCTTCTTTTTTACCATGACATTTTAAGCAATGATTTGTAATATACAAAGGTTTGACATAATAGTAAGTATCATGATCTAAGACTTTAAAATAAGATTTTTCATCTTTATTTTCATTAAAATATTTTATCACTTTCAGCTCTTTGGCATTGGCTTGATTTTCAATATTTCTTGGTCTGTTGGATACTGTTCTTACTGTTGTCCTGTCACCCAGCGTTCTAGCAAACATATCACCCATAGATTTGATAGTTTTTACAGGTAGCAAATGTACCGTCTTATCATTTACCGGAATTTTATTATCTATAAATGCTTTTTGATAAGTTTGCCTGAATGCACTTATAAAAGAGGATAGTGAATCAACCTCATTTTGTATAATCATTATTTTTAATTCTTCGTTTGCGTGGTAATCTTTATACAATTTTGTTGACATAATTATTAACAAAATCATTGCAAAAATTATAAATATTTTATTATGTTGTTTCATTTGTAATGACCTTTATGAGCATTGTCCTATAATAATTTGATATTAAATTATTATAAATTTCATTTTTACATAAATAGCACGATAAGTATAGCACTTTAGATATAAAAAATACAAATAAAATTATAAAAATTATCAATAATATATAATTTTATTTATTGTTATCGTTAGTAACTCCATAAATAAAACTAAAAATTTCGGCAACTGCTTTATATAATTCTTCCGGTATCTCCTGATTTAATTCAATTTGACTCAGCATATTTATTAAATCCTCATCTTGTTTTATAGGTATATCATTTTGGCGTGCTATTTGAATAATATTTTTAGCTATTTGTCCATTGCCTTTTGCAGTAACTATTGGTGCTTCATTTTGACTTTCTTTATATTTTAAAGCTGCTGCCTTTTGTATTGTATTTTTTTGCATTATGCTTTTAAATCAATCCCGAAACTTAAATTATCACTGCTGTTATATGCTTTTTGTTCATAAGTTTGCTCTAAGGGGTCTTGTATATCTAAAACATTTAAACTTTGCAGAGATAATCCTATTTTATTTATCCCTTGTCTTAAAAGCTGCAGATTTTCTTGAAGTTTGCTTTTAAAATCTTGTTGTTGTACACTGATATTGATATTTAGATTATTTTTATTATCCAACAGCAGCATAACTTTTATATCTCCATGATCTTTTAATGCTAAGCTGATATGACATGAAAAAGTATCTTTTGAGCTTGAATTAAATTTAATATCAGCATCTTCAATATAACCTTGCGAAAATGGCAGATAAGTATGATTTGACTGTGATGCCAAAGAGGTAAGCTGATAAAATTCAATTTGACTTAATACTTTTTCCACCTGTGCTTTTACCTCTTTTGGAATATCTGCCCCTTTTGAGTCTAATTGTTCTTGCACCTGTAAAAGAACTGCTTTGATGTCATTTTGCACTTTAGAGATAGTAAATTTATTATTTACCAATTTTGATTCTAAGAACACTCCGCTGTTAGAGATATTTGATTTTAATACTTTTTCATCTAAATTCTTAACATCTAATTGAAACTGCTTTAACACTGCTGTTTGTTTTTCTAATTTTGGATCTGTTTGGATATGTTTTAATATCTCTTTAACATCACTTGAAAGGCTTTTAAAATCAAACATCTGCTTACTGTTTTGTAAAAGTCGGTTAACACTCTCTTTAGTTTTTATGCCGCTGGCTAAATCTTTAAACAAACTGTTTAAAAGTGTTTTTATATTTGTATCTTTAAGTAAAGATGTTATATCAACTTTACCGTCTTTACTTAAATTTTCTATTGTGCTTTTAGTCTCGCCCTTAAGCTTGGGAGCTAATATATTTAAAAGTGTACTCGTATTAACATTCATACACCAAATCCTTTTAGATAGTAATCTCTTTAATATCTGCAATCGTTTTAAATGCTTGATATACTTTTCCAATAGTATTTTTTCTATTTATTTTAATAGATTCATCTTCACAATTTACAAATACTTCATCAAAAAATTTATCAAGCTGCGGTTTTAATGAAAATAAAGCATCTAACTTTTCATCATAAATTGTATATGTTTTTTGATTTACCTCTTCAAATTTTGCAAATAATTCTTTCTCTGCATCTTCTTCAAAAAGTTCAACTTTAACTTCAAGCTCATCATTTGTATTTATATCTTTAATGATATTTGCAACTCTTTTAAAAGTTGTACTTAACTCTTTAAAATCATCACTGTTAACTATAGGATCAAGTGCTTGTATTTTTTGACTTAGTCTTAAAATATCAGTTTCCCCACTTTTTAATACAGCTTTAACTACACTTGGATTTACATCTTTGTATAATTGATAAAGACGGTCATCAAAGAACTCTAAAAGCTGCTCTTTTTTAAGATTGTTATACATTTGACCGCAGTTATCTATAATACTGTGTAAATCTAAATGGAGTTTATGTTCATAACATATCTTCATTATTCCAGCTGCTGCTCGTCTAAGTGCAAAAGGATCTCTACTTCCTGTTGGAATCATATCAACACTAAATAATCCCATTAAAGAATCTAATTTATTTGATATGGCAACGATACAACTAAATGTATTTGAAGGCATATCGCTTTCTTCACCATCTGGTAAATATTGTTCTTTTAATGCTGTATAAAGAAGCTTATCTTCTTTGGCACTTTTAGCATAATAATATCCCATTAAGCCTTGCAAATCTGTAAATTCATAAACCATATCTGTAAGTAAATCTGCCTTGCTCAGCATAACTGCTTTTTCTAATAACTCCATCTTGTCAATATCAAGAGTCTTTGCAATATATAAAGCTATCTTAGTTTCTCTCTCACATTTATCATACATAGAACCTAAACCATTAACAAAAGTGATATTCTTCAATCCTTCATTATTTAGCCCATTTTTAAGGTCATTTCGATAAAAGAACATACCATCAGCTAGTCTTGGTCTTAAAACTTTTTCATTACCCGCAATAATTTCACTAAAATCATCTGTTTTTGAATTTGAAACAACTATAAATTTATTTGTAATTTTATCATCTTCATAAACTGCAAAATATCTTTGATGCTCTTTCATAGAACCTATTATTACCTCTTGGGGAAGTTCAAGGAACTCTTCATCAAATTGTCCAAGTAAAGCTGTAGGATATTCGGTAATAGCTACAATTTCGTCAAGTAACTCTTCATCTATCTCAATTGTTATATCAGCATCTTTTTGAATTTGTGCCATTTGCTCCAAAATAATTTTTCTTCGCTCATCTTGATATAAAATAACACCATTTTTATCTAGCTTACAAAAATAATCTCCGGCAAAGTCAAAAGAAAATGGCTCATAACTTACCATTCTATGTGCAAAGCTTGTTTTAGTTGATTTCATACCATAAAGTTCACCATCTACTAAATCTTCACCAAGAACGATACTAAGACCTCTTATTGGTCTAATAAAATTATCATCTCTAGCACCCCATCTCATTGACTTACCAAAATTTAATTTTGAGATAAATTCATTTACCATATCATTTAATAAATCTTTTGAATCACTGCCTTTTACTTCACTTTTATAGTAAAGTACTTCTCCACGACCTTGGTCAATTTTTTCAAGTTCATCTACCCTGACACCACATTTTTTAGCAAAACCAAGAGCAGCACCAGTAGGCTTTCCATCTTTAAATGCAATCTTTACAGGTGCTCCAAAAAGTTCAACTGTTTTATCATCTTGAGCAACTTTAAACTCTCTATGCCAGAATACAAGCCGTCTTGGTGTGTAATAAAAATTAAATTCACATAATAAATTATTAGCTTCAAGTATATCTGCCCATTTTTTCTCAATATTTGGTAACTCTTTTAAAAATGGTATTGCAGGAAGTTCCTCTACTGCTATTTCTATCAATAATGGTTTAATCATTCTCTTTTGTTCCTTCTAACTTTTCTTTTTGTTCTTGTGTCTGCGAAATTGCATCTTTTTTTCGCTGCTCATTCTTTTCTAACATATCTTGATGTTTTTGTACTTGAGTTTCATTCATACCTCTTACAAAAATAAAAAGGATGTATATAAAGCCACCCCAAACTATTATGTCTAATATTTCTTTCACTTAATTTTCACTTCTTTATATCTATTTTTATGCATTATATATAAAATTCACTTCTTTACTATTTAAACAAACGAGTTGGGTTTATATATTTGCTGTTTTTTGTAGCTTGAAATAATAATGTATCATTAATTCTACCCACAACATAACCTTTTGGTATCCATTTACCAACTTTGATTGTTGGTGATATTTTGTCTAGATGAGAATATATAGTATGTAAATTATTTCTGTGTTTAACAATAACAACATTTTCTAAAAGTCCTGAATTTTGCTTAGCATATACAATCTCACCTTTAAATACATTCAATACTTTTGCATTTTCTTTTTTTGTTTTTAAAGATACTGATTCATTAAAAAGTTCCATTTTATATACAGCGTCATAGTACTTACCAAATTTTTTAGTTATTGTGTATGATTTTAAAGGAGCAATGGTTTTTTTGCCTTTATATTTCAATATTTTAATACCTTTAGCGGATGAACCTAAGTTTCGCACTTTAATATTTAAATCTTTAGCTGAAGATAATCTTATATTTTTAGATTCTAATTCTTTAATTTTCTTCTCTTTTTTTAACCTTTTTTGTTTTGCCAGTTCTTTTTTCTTTCTCAACAGTGCTTTTTTTCGTAACTTCTCTTTTGCTTTTTTTACTCTAAGCCGTGCTGCTTTTATCTCTTTTTTCTTTAATATATTTAAACTTCCAAGAAGATCTGTAATTTTATTTTGTTTACTAACAATTTTTATTAATCTATTTTTATAAAGTTTATGTTTTAACTTTAAAGACTCTATGGCTTCTTCTTGATCTTTTTTCATCTTCATATATTGTGCTTGGATTCTATATTGTTCTTTAATAAAAAGATTTAATTTATTTGTAGTTTCAACATTATGTCTAATCGCATTATTTACTTTTAAATAGTCCACATTAAGATTTAATACCTCTTCTTTGGCATTTTCAAAAATTAAAGTATAAACTTCTTTGCCTATTATATCCTTAGGTAATTTTTTATTAGTTTGTTTAATACCCAAACTCATTGAATATCTCTCAATAACAAACTCCACTACATCTAATTCAATTTGTGACTTATCTTCTCTTAGATGTATTGACTTTTCTTTTAATTCTTGAAATTGTTTAATACTATTTGACAGTTTTAATTTATTTAAAATAAGTTTTGTATTGATTTTCTTTAAAATAACATTATTTTTTTGATAAGATTTTTCTTCTTGCATAATTTTAGATGCTAAAGTATGGATATTTTTATTTAAATTATATTTTTTACTTGCAACACTCTTATACTGTTTTTTATTAGTTTTAATTTTATTATCTAAATCCCTAATAGATGCAAAAGATGATGAAAATATAAGAAGAAAGATAAAAAATACTCTAAAAATCACCTTTAATACTCCAAAATATTTTATCTAGTTAAATCGGATTATATCTTAAAAACTTAAAATATTATCTTATTAGTTTTTTTCACTTCTTAATTTGCTGCAAAGATCAATAAAAACTTCTCCATATTTTTCTAATTTCATCTGCCCAATTCCAGATATATTTAAAAAGTCTTCATCTGTAATGGGAAGTTCATTTGACATCTGATTTAAAGTTTTATCACTAAAGATTAAATAAGGCGGTACTTTTTCTTCTTGTGCCAGTGAAGTTCTTAAAGTTCTAAACTGCTCAAAAAGTTCATTTGTTACTATCTCTTTTTTATATTCTTTATTATATGATTTTAAAACTTCCAAGCTTGAAGCATCTATTTGAACTAATCGTTGTTTTTTTAATATCTCATTACCGATATTTGTAATTTTAATAACTCTGAATTCCCCATCTATAAAAATAGCATCAATATCAAGTAAAGTATCTACTACACTGCCCCATTGCTCTTTTGCAAAATCTTTCCCTATACCATATACAGATAAATTGTCATGTCCGAAATCTAAAATTCGCTTCCCTCTAGAACCTCTTAATACATCTATGATATAAGCCTGTCCAAATCTTTGATCACATCTCAAAACTGCTGATAAAAATTTTTGAGCTTCAATTGTAATATCTTGATATTCTCTCTCTTCTCCCAAACAATTATCACAAATATCTGCACACTCTTCAATCTCATCATCGAAATAATCAGCAATTAACTTATGTCTACACTTAGAAGATATAGAAAATCTATACATCTGCTCTAATTTCTTATAATTATTAGTTTTATATGTACCCTCTGGCAAATCATCAATAAACCGCTTTTTACCCATCTCATCAGCTTTTGAATATAAAAGTAAAACATCGGCATTCATTCCATCTCGCCCGGCACGTCCAATCTCTTGTGAATAGTTTTCCAATGTTTTTGGCATAGAAGTATGAAGTACAAATCGAATATTTCCTTTATCTATCCCCATACCAAACGCAATGGTTGCGACAATTATTTTTACACTTTCATCTTTGAATTTTTTAAATATATCATCTCTGCTATTTGCAGGTAGTCCGGCATGATAAGCTAAAGTATTAAAACCTTTACTGTTTAAGTATTCTGACACTTGTTCAGTCTCTTTTCTGGTAAAACAATATACTATACCGCACTCATCACTATGTGTTTTTAAAAATGTGACTATTTGATCTCTTCCATTACCTATTCGTTTTTGACTTCTTATAATTAAATTTGTTCTTTGTATTTTACTTCTTACTACATTTGAAGAATCAATTGATAAAGTTCTAAGGATATCTTGCTCTACACTTCTGGTTGCAGTTGCGGTAAAACAACTGATAGGAGTATTTGGAAAATTAGTTTTAAGAAGTCCTAATTTTTGATAATCTTCTCTAAACTCATGCCCCCACTCACTTACACAATGGGCTTCATCAATAACAAAGAAGTTGATATTTACATTATGAAGTTGATTTAAAAAATAAGGACTTGTAAATCGCTCAGGTGCAATATATAAAAATTTCAACTCTCCATTTAACAACTCATCAAAGGTGTGATTATTTTCTTCATTTGAATTTTGAGAACTGATCATTTTAGCACTTATACCATTTACTTGCAAATTAACAACTTGATCTTGCATAAGTGCGATAAGTGGAGAAATCACAACCGTAGTACCCTCCATCATCAAAGTTGGAAGTTGAAAAATAAGAGATTTACCGCTGCCGGTGGGAAGAATAGTAAGTAAATCTTTTTTTTCTAAAATATGTTCAATGGCCTTCTCTTGCACAGGTCTAAAGAAATCAAAACCAAAGTATTGTTTTAGTATTTTTTGTTTATTCATTTAAAATATATCTATAAACAATCCCGTCAATTTCTTTAAGTGCCATTTCAACAATCTCATTACTATTATCAATAACAGCTAAAATTTTGCTGTCAAACATATAGTTATCAGCTATTTTTTGAGTTTGTATTACTATATCGCCAATTGGAATAATATATTTAGCATCCATAGAAGAGGCATAAATCACCTCTTTTATATCATTTGCTATTACCGCAGAATTTATATCATGAAGTTTGGTATATTTCAAAATTTCAATATCAAAATTGAAAAGTACCGTTGAATTTGGTTTGGTATTTTTAATATCTTCAATATTGTTGATTTTTTCTATATTTTCATAAGGAATATTTTCATCGCCTATTAATATCATTTCAAACACTCCTCACTGCAAAAATATTTACCGTTACTTAAAATAGCATCATCTTTTGAGATATAAGTTTTACACTTTGGACATTCAACCATAGTATCAGTTATCTCATCATATTTTTTGTCTTTTATATTTTTTTCTCTATTTTTTTTAAAAAACACTATATAAACCAAAAATACTACTGCCAAAAATGCCATAAATTTAAATATCATCAAAAAGTCCTTGTCGTTTCATATATAAATAGTTTCTATGCTCACCTACGCTTATCACTTCATAGTTATCAAGTTGAGCTTGCTTTATCTCTTCTTCACACAAACTGCCTTTATAAAAAAGATAGCTGGTTTTGGATGTTGATATCTCTTTTGTCAAATCTAATAAAAGTGCTGTATTTGTAACTGCACGAGAAGTTACAAAATCAACTTTTAAATCTTTGATATTCTCAACCCGCTCTTTAATTACAGTTACATTTTCTAGCTTTAAAGCATTTTTCACAAAATTTAAAAATGCAACTCTTTTCACTCTTGGTTCACATAGATAAACTTTAACATCAGGCTTTGCAATAGCCAGAAGCATACCGGGATATCCGGCACCGGTACCAACATCAAGTAATGATTTAAATTCATCTAAAAATTTTAATGGATAAACACTGTCAATAATATTATCTTTGATTTGTTGTGTATGAAGTGAAGCTGTTAAATTATGCACCTCTCCCCATTGCTGTAATAATTCTATAAATTTATCGCATCTCTCATAAAATAAATTATCAAACGATAATCCTATCTCTTCTAGTTTAGCTTTTAACATTATAACAGATGATCCATTTTATCTTTTTTTACTTGTAAATACCCAGTATTTTCTTCTGTTTTTCCTACTTTAATAGGAATACGATTTACTATTTTAACTTTTAAATTACTTGATTTAGCAGGATTATTACTAAGTAAATTAATTTTATCTATTTTCAGATAATCAAGGATGAAATCAACTATCTCATAAGTTCTTTCATCATCCTTAAAACCAAGCTGATGATTAGCTTCAACAGTATCAAGTCCACTATCTTGCAAAGCATAAGCATTCACTTTATTAAGTAGCCCTATATCTCTTCCCTCTTGTCTTAAATATATCACAATACCATCATTTTCATTAATAAAATCAAGTGCATAGTTTAATTGAGCTTGACAATCACATTTAATACTGCCTATTGCATCACCCGTTAAACATTCACTGTGTATCCTTACATTTGGTACTTCCGGTAAATTCTTAGTATATATCACTAGATGTTCTTTAATACCCTCTTTAAATGATTGTATTAAAAATTCTCCATGAGTTGTTGGTAATTTTGCTACTTTTGAAACTTCTATGTTCATTAACTTTTAATCCCTATTTTGTTAAAATCTTTAAATTTAAAAGAGATAATATCTAAAATTAGCTGAAAAGGTAAATAATATGTTTAAGAGATTTAGAAGATTAAGAACAAATGAAGCAATAAGAAGTTTGGTAAGAGAGACTGTTTTGACAAGCAATGACTTTATGTATCCACTTTTTGTAAAAGAGGGAAAGTTTGATAAAATTGAGATTGGATCGATGCCTGGTGTTTTTCAAATGGATATAGATGAAGTGGTTAAAGAGTGTGGTATTATGCTGGAAGTTGGATTAAAATCTGTTTTACTATTTGCGATACCTGATCTAAAAGATAGTGTCGGCAGTGAATGTTTATGCGATCATTCTTTAATATCTAGAACTATCAAAGCTATTAAAGAGAAATATCCTCAAATGTATATTGCTACAGATTTATGTTTTTGTGAATATACAGATCATGGGCATTGTGGGATTATGGATCCAAAAACTCAAAGTGTTGATAATGATGCCACTTTGGAAATTTCAGCACAGCAGGCAATAATTCATGCAAAAGCAGGTGCAGATATGATAGCACCAAGCGGTATGATGGATGGGATTATTACAACGCTGAGAAAAGCACTTGATGAAAATGGTTTCCCAAATCTTCCAATTATGGCATATAGTACAAAATTTGCCAGTGCTTTTTATGGTCCATTTAGAGATGTAGCAGAATCAACTCCAAGTTTTGGAGACAGAAGAACATATCAAATGGATGTAGCAAATAGACTTGAAGCTATTGAAGAATCACTTGAAGATGAAAAAGAAGGTGCTGATATACTTATGGTAAAACCAGCTCTAAGTTTTCTTGATGTTATAAGAGATATTAGAAACAATACAAACTTACCAATTGCTGCATATAATGTAAGTGGTGAGTATGCTATGTTAAAACATGCCGGAAATGCCGGGCTTATTGATTATGAAAGAGTTATGATGGAAAAACTTTTAAGTATGAAACGAGCCGGAGCCAATATTATCATAACATATCATGCGAAAGAAGCTTGTGAAATTTTAAATAATAACTAATATGAACAACAAATCGCAACTTGAAATCATAGTCTTATCAATAAAGGATTTATTGAGTAAGCCTATGCTAAAAATTGCGTTTTTCCCTTTTATTGTAACTTTAATAGTAATATACTTTGCATTCTTTGCAATTGCAGATATAGGACTTGACACTTTACAAAACACTACACTACAAATTCAAACTCAAGAATCATCAATACAAAATGGTATAAGCAATGTAGAAACCACAAATCAAACATATACCGGATATTGGATATTGGATTTTTTATTAAAATACTCTATAACTTCATGGATTGTTGGTTTTTTAGTTTATACTATTGGTAGTTTTGCTGTACTTTGGGTCTCTTTATTCATAGCACTTATAATTGTCGGTTTTTTAACTCCATCTATTTTATCTAATTTGCAAAAAAAATATTATCCAAATGTTAAGTTGGATGGATATGGAAATGTAGCAACCAGTATTTTCTTTTTAATCAAAAATATTTTTATAATGTTATTACTTTTCATTGTTTTAACACCTTTATATTTTATACCGTTAGTGAATATTGTAGCTATAAATATACCTTTTTATTATTTCTTTCATAAAATGTTACATTTTGATGTAGGCTCAACGCTTTTAAATAAAACTGAACATGAACAACTTAAAGATAAGTATTCGTTCTCATTTAGAATGCAAACTTTATTTTTATATCTTTTGTCTATGATTCCCTTTGTAGCTTTAATATTACCGGTTTTTTATATCATATATTTAGGACATAACTATATGAATAAATTAGGAGATAGTAATTAGGGTTTAGTGGTTATTTACTAAACCATAAAATTAAGGGTATTGAAACTTTAAATTAACTATAATCTATCCTTACAAAAAAATAGGATATAAAATTTATGAAACATTTTTTAACACTAAAAGATTATTCAAAAGAAGAAATTTTAGAAATTATTGAAATAGCTGTTCAAATAAAAAAAGAAACTAAAGAAAAGATATTTAAAGATTATATGCCAAAACAAACACTTGGTATGATCTTTGAAAAAAGCAGTACACGTACTCGTGTAAGTTTTGAGACCGGTATTTATCAGCTTGGAGGCATAGGACTTTTTTTAAGTTCAAATGATATTCAATTAGGTCGAGGAGAGCCGATTTGCGATACTTCAAGAGTAATTAGCCGTATGACAGATATGATTATGATACGAAATGATTCTCAAGAAGAATTAGAAGAATTTGCTTTCTTTTCAAAAGTACCAATTATAAATGGGCTTACTGACAAATATCATCCGGTTCAATTAATGGCTGATTATATTACTATCAAAGAACATGGACTTGAAGATAATATTGTTGCAGCTTATATTGGCGACGGAAACAATATGACTCACTCTTGGCTAATGCTGGCTGCCAAGCTGGGATTTGATTTAAGAATTGCAACACCCGCAGGTTATGAAGTAGATGAAGATATTTTAAATGAAGCTTTGGAATTTGCAAAAATCAGTGGAGCTGATATTACGATTACAAATGACCCAAAAGCTGCTGTTAAAGATGCAACAGTTGTTACAACCGATACTTGGGTATCTATGGGTCAAGAAGAGGAAAAAGAGCAAAGAATCAAAGATTTTGCCGGATTTATAGTAGATTCAAAGTTAATGAATTTAGCATCCGACAAAGCTATATTTTTACATTGTCTTCCTGCATATAGGGACTATGAGGTAAGTGAAGAAGTATTTGAAAAATTTAGTGAAACTATATTTAGTGAAGCAGAAAACAGACTACATGCACAAAAAGGTATCATGGTATATCTTGATAGGAATAGAAATAATGATTGATTTTACAAAATTTGAGAAATACTCGCGACCAGGACCTAGATACACAAGTTATCCAACAGCTCCTGAATTTAACACAGAGTTTACACAAGATGATTTAATAGCAAAATTTAAAGCACAAAGTGACGATAGACCGCTTTCACTTTATATACATATCCCTTTTTGTAGAAGTGCATGTTATTTTTGTGGTTGTAATGTAATTTTTACAAGTAAAGAAGATAAAAAAGTTAGATATATTGAGTATCTAAAAAAAGAGTTGAAAATTTTAGCTAACTATTTAAATACCAATAGAGTTGTAACACAAATGCACTTTGGCGGGGGAACTCCTACTTTTTTAGATCCATCTCAATTAAAAGAGGTACTTGATTCAATTAAAGAAACTTTTCCTAACTTTAGTGATGATGCGGAGATTAGTTGTGAAGTAGACCCTAGATTTTTTACAAAAGAGCATATGGATGTATTAAAAGAAGCCGGAACAAACAGATTAAGTTTTGGTGTTCAAGATATTGACCCGCAAGTACAAAAAACAATACATAGAATCCAGCCACTTGATATGACTGCAAATGTGATAAAAATTGCACGAGATGCCGGAATCAAATCAGTAAATGTTGATTTGATTTATGGACTTCCACACCAAACAAAAGAAACTTTTGCAAAGACCATTACAGATATTGTAAAATTAGACCCGGATAGACTTGCAGTATTTAACTATGCTCATGTTCCATGGATGATGAAAACTCAAAGAAAATTTGATGAAACAACATTTGCACCGCCTTCAACTAAATTAGAAATTTTAAAAGACAGTATTGAATTTTTTAGCTCACATGGATATAAAATGGTTGGAATGGATCACTTTGCCAAACCTGAAGATGAACTTTTTAAAGCAATTGAAAAAGGTGAACTTCATAGAAACTTCCAAGGTTATACTACAAAAGGCGGTGCAGATTTAATTGGTATCGGTGTTACTTCTATTGGTGACGGTGTTGATTATTATGTTCAAAACTTTAAAGATTTAAAATCTTATGAAGAAGCTTTAGATAATGGTAATTTGCCTGTATTTAAAGGTTATAGTTTAAATGATGATGATATATTAAGACAATATATCATTATGGAACTTATGGCAAATTTCTCTTTAGATATGAAGACCGTTGAAAGAAAATTTAATATTAATTTTAAAGAATATTTTAGCGATGCACTTAAAGCCTTAGAGGAGTTTGTAGAAGCTGAACTTATCACAATAATAGATGATAAAATTAGTGTAAATCAGACAGGTTCTATGCTAATTAGAAATATATCTATGCCGTTTGATGCTTATTTAAACAATATACCAGAAGATAAAAGAAGATTTAGTAAAACTATATGATAGATAAAAAATTTAACTATACTGCCGTCAGTGATGATTGTATCAAGTGTGGTAAGTGTAAATCCGTATGTACTATATTTCAAATAAACCAAGATGAAACTACATCTCCAAGGGGATTTATAGATTTATTGGGTGCTTATGAGAGAGATGAGCTAGAATTAGATAAGACTGCAAAAGATATATTTGAAAGTTGTTTTTTATGTACAAACTGCGTGGAAGTTTGTCCAAATGATTTACCGACAGATATGATAATAGAACAAGTACGAAATGATATAGCTAAGAAATATGGTATTACTTGGTACAAAAGAGCTTTCTTCTTTCTCTTGCGAAACCGTAAAATTATGGATTTACTGGCAAAGATGGGATGGGTATTTCAAACTTGCGGATTAAAAATAAATCATGATAAACAAAGCAGTAAGTTAAGATTAAATTTACCAATTGAGATGATTAAAGATAGAACTTTACCATTTGCTGATCGAACTTCTTTTTTAAACAGTTATCCTGAAAATGTGACTGTAAATAATCCAAAAATGAGAGTTGCTATTTTTATTGGGTGTATGGGAAATTATGCCTACACAAATATAGGAAAATCACTTTTATACATTTTAGAACAATTACAAATTGATGCATTTATCCCTAAAAAACAACTTTGTTGTGGAGCACCTGCTTATTTTACCGGTGATTTTGATACTGTTGATTATCTTATCAAACAAAATATAGAATACTTTGAGACATTTATAGATGATGTTGATGCGATAATCGTACCGGAAGCTACTTGCAGCGCTATGATAAATACAGATTGGGAACATTTTTTACATGATCAGCCAAACTGGATGAAGCGAGCTAGGAAGTTAGCGCCAAAAGTTATAATGGCTACAAAATGGCTGGAAGACAATACTGAGTTAAAAGCCTTACTTTGCACTAAAGAAAAAAATATTAAAGATATAGTAACTTATCACGATCCTTGTCATGCTAAAAAAATGCAAAATATACATAAAGAACCTCGAGCCTTGATTGGTGCCAATTATGAGATTGATGAAATGAGTGATCCAAATGCTTGTTGTGGTTTTGGCGGTGTTACTATGCAAAGTGAAAAATACCATATAGCAAAAGAGGTAGGTCTTAGTAAAGCAAAAATGATAAATGGGACAAAAGCAAATATAGTCAGTGCAGAATGTAGTGCTTGTAGAATGCAAATAACGGATGGTTTAGGACGAACTCAATCTGATGTAATATTTAAAAATCCGATTGAGTTAATAGCAGATGCTTTACGATAATGAATACTTGGCAAAATATATATTCAACATTCAATCCGGTAGCTTTTAATTTAGGAAGTATTTCTGTACATTGGTATGGAATCATGTATGCACTTGCACTTTTAAGTGCTATATCAATTGCTCATTGGATTGTTAAAAAAGATAAGTTAAATATATCAAGTGATTTTTTAGATAGTTATATTTGGTGGGTAGAAATAGGAGTAATTTTAGGTGCTCGATTAGGGTACATACTTTTTTATGATACCCATACAATGTTTTATTTAACACACCCTTGGTATATCTTTAATCCATTTGCTGCTGATGGTACATTTATTGGAATCTCAGGAATGAGTTATCATGGAGCATTAGCAGGATTCATAATAGCCTCAATTCTTTGGTGTAAAAAATATAAAAAATCATTTTGGTTTATGACAGATATTGCTGCTCTTGCTGTACCTTTGGGATATATATTTGGAAGAATTGGAAACTTTGTAAATCAAGAGCTTGTAGGTCGTGTAACTGATGTATCCTGGGGTATTTATGTAAATGGAGTTTTGCGGCATCCCTCAGCACTGTATGAAGCATTTTTAGAAGGTTTTTTAGTATTTATAATTCTTTTTATAATAAGAAAAAGAAAACAATTTGATGGTCAACTGGCACTTTTATATGTAATACTTTATTCAATTATGAGAATAATTGCTGAAATTTTTAGACAGCCTGATGTTCAATTGGGCTTTTTAGTCAATACGACATGGTTAACCATGGGAATGCTGATATCTGGAATATTTGCGGTAAGTTGTTCCCTACTCTACATCTATGTATTAAAAAAGACTAAAACTAATTAAAGTTTTAGTTGAATATTAGTTTTCATCTCTTTTATATGGATCTTCAATGTATCCATATTTAATCGCTTCTTCTTCAATTTTATTTTTAAGTAAATCTAATCTCCACTTATGCATAGAAGCAAATTTTTCAATTTCCTCTTCTCTTTCTTTATCAGTACAAAATATAAAAATTCTTTTTAAAAACAATTTTGGTATTTGTATCGCAATTAATTGAAAATAATTATCTTTACAGTTTCTTGAGCAAAATGCTTTACTCATAGCAATCTTCTTTTTACAGAAAGGGCAGTGTGACATATATCTATTCCTTTTATTTTTCTTTTTGTATCAATTTATAATATTGAGAATTTGTAACATCATGAAGATACTTTGGGTCTGTTTCATGAATAGCGGCAATCTCTATATATCTGCCATTTAAAAGCCAGCCCTCGTTGCTGTCTTTTAATTCTCCACTTTCAAACATTCTTATTAATTCTTCTTTCGTTACTATTAAATCTTCCATATTAACTTCTTATTTTATTATATAACCTTTAGATGAAGCATTCTTAAAAACATCATAATAAAGTTTTGTTCTAACTTTATTTACTACATTTCTCATGGTAAAAATACTCATTTTTTTACCTTTCCATACTTGTTGTTCTATTTGTTTGTAGTCAACAACCTTACCTTTATTTTCTATTATTAATTTTAACAAACCAAGCTCAAGCTTTGTTAATTCAATAACTTTACTATTTTTATTATAAGCTCTGTCTCTATATATATCAAAATAAAAACCTTTGCCTAACTTGATCTTATCATTTCTTTGTGTTTGATTTACAGACATCACCATAGATAATTTTAAATTAATAATATCAAAAGGCTTGGCTAAGATTGTATAAACATCAGAATTTATAGCATCAATTATATCGTTTTCCTTACTTGGATCTAAAACTATAATTTTTAAAGGCACTGTTTTAAATTTATTTACTTTATTAAAGAAATCAATAAAATTATCACTTTTAGTATCAACAACAACAATGTCAAAATTAGTCTCTTTACATAATTCTAATGCTTTGCTGTTACAAGTTACAATTTCTAGTTTATTTAAATCAGAAAAAGTATTTTGCACATCACTTGCGAACTTGTCATCTTGAGAAATGACTAATAAGTTTAAGTTCTCACACTTTCTAAGCTGCTTAATAATTTGGTTCATAACATATCTTTATATTAAATTTCACATATTGTATCAAAAAAAATTATTTTTGTAAAGGGAAAATAATTATTTTAATTCTCCCCAATTATTTCCAACCGCAATACTTACTTTTAAAGGAACTTTTAAAGTATAAATATTTTCCATAATTTCTTTTAACTTATTGGTTATTTCATCAACTTTTTCGTTTTTAATCTCAAAAATAAGTTCATCGTGTATTTGAAGAAGCATTATTATATCATTGTTATTTTTATATTCTTCATATATTTTTATCATAGACAGTTTTATTAAATCTGATGCACTTCCTTGAAAAACTGTATTTACAGCTTCTCGCAAATATGTTGCTTTCATCATACCTGTGGCACTTCCAAAATCAAAAGGTCGATATCTACCTATTAAAGTAGTTACACTGTCATCATCCATCGCTTTTTGTTCAATTGATTTTAGATACTGAGTAACAGTATCAAACTTTTCAAAATAACTTTCAATATAACCTTTAGCTTCCTTTACAGGTATCCCTAAAGTTTCACCTAATTTTCTAGCACCCATCCCATAAAGAAGACCAAAATTAATAGTTTTTGCAATACGCCGTTTTTCTTTGGCTTCATCTTCACCAAATATTGCAACTGCTGTTTGATAATGAATATCTTCATTATTATTAAAAGCATTTACCAAGGTTGGATCACCGCTAAAATGAGCCAAAAGTCTAAGCTCAATCTGAGAATAATCAATCCCAACCAGTTTATATCCTGTACTAGCTACAAAAGCAGTTCGTATTTGCCGCCCTGCTTCACTTCTTACTGGTATATTTTGCAGATTTGGATTTTTTGAACTAAGTCGTCCTGTTGCTGTTCCTGTTTGTAAAAATGAAGTATGAATTCTATTATCTTCTTCTTGTTTTCCAAGTTCCAAAAGCGGCTCTATATAAGTTGAATACAACTTAAAAGCTTCTCTGTATTCTAGTAATTTTTCTACTACTGGATGTTCATCTTTTAATTTTAACAATACACTTTCATTTGTACTGTATCCTGTTTTAGTTTTTTTAGATGGAGGTAATCCCAAGGTATCAAAAAGCACTTCTCCTAGTTGTTTGGGAGAATTTATATTAAATTGCGTTCCACTTAATTGATAAATCTCTTTTATTAAAATATCTAATCGAACTTTACTTTTTTCTTTTAAATTTTCCAATACTAGAACATCAACTTTTATACCATTATTTTCAATATGATTTAAAACATAAACAAAAGGAAACTCTATAGTTTGTGCAATTTCCAAAAGCCCTTTGTTTTTATTAAATTCTTTAAGAAATAGATCATAAAGCCTAAAAGTAATCCAAGCATCTTCACCGGCATATTCACAAGCCATATTCACATCGATTGAAGCAAAGGTCTCACCTTTTTTTACTACATCTTTAAAAGCTATCATTTTATGATTAAAATATCTATCTGACAACTTATCAAGACCAACAGGTTTATCACTATTAAGCAGCCAAGCCATAATCATAGTATCTGCATACAATTTTAATTCAATTTGAAAATTATTTTTAACTATTTCAAAATCATATTTAAAATTTTGCAAAACTAATTTTTTATTATTTAAAATTCCGATTGCTTGTCTTGCAACTTCTATACTAACTTGCTGCGGTACCCCTAAATAAAAATGCTCTATTGGTACATAATAAGCCTTTCCTATCTCTGTACAAAATGAAAAACCTACAATTTGAGCCTTAGATGAATCCAATCCTGTAGTTTCTGTATCAAAAGCTACAATAGTATCATCACCGATTTGATTTACAATTTCAAGTAATTTCTTCTCATCATTTAATAAAATATAATTACATTTAATTTCAGGTTTAACTTCTGCTTTTTTATACTCATAGTTTTTAGGCATTATTGTCCTATAACTAGTACCTGCTTGGTGGACTTTATCTATAACTCGGTGCATATCATATTCTTGCAGTTGTTTGGCTATTTTTAAAATTGGATTTTCTTTTGGCAATTCTAACTCTTCAAGTGAATGTAAAGCATGAGCATCATGATGTAAAGTAACAAGCTGTTTACTAACATATGCCAACTCTTTATTTTCAATTAAAAGCTTTTTCCATCTTGGTTTTTCTATTTTATCAATGTTAGAATAAATTTCATCTAAAGTTCCAAACTGTTGAATTAAAGCTTCTGCAGTTTTAGCCCCAACCCCTTTAACTCCTGGAACGTTATCAGCACTATCACCAAGGAGCGATTGATAATCTGTGAATTGCTCTGGATATACACCGTATTTTTCAAAACACATTGAAGATGTAATCTCTTTTTTCTTCATTGGGTCAAACATTGATATATCCTCTTCTATAAGCTGATATAAATCTTTATCGTGACTTACAATGCGTATGTTTAATCCTTGATTTTTACCTTCGTAAGCTAATGATGCGATAATATCATCCGCTTCAAATCCAACCCTTTTTGCACTTGCAAATCCCATTTTGTCTATTAAGTCAATTGCAACAGGAAGTTGGGCTAATAAATCTTGCGGTACATCAGGACGATGTGCTTTATATTCAGGATATATTTCATTTCTAAAGGTATCCCCCTTGCTGTCAAGTGCAAATACAAGATAATCAGTTTGAAAATCTTTACCGATATTTGCTATTAAATTCATAAAGCCTGTAAGCATACCTGTGGGAAATCCTGTTTTAGACTTCAATGGCGGCAAAGCATAATAGCTTCTAAATAAAAATCCAAATGTATCTATAATTGTAAGTGTTTTTTTCATAATTTTATGTTACACTATCTCTACTTAAACTCTATAGGGATTAATAAATATGTCAAATAAAATACAAAGTCAGAATGCTGTTTTAAAAGCGATGATAAACAGCTCATGGAGTGGTATAGGTATTATCAATCTTGATACAAAATTTCTTTATATTAATAAAGCTTTTAGCCCACTTCTAGGCTTCAGTAATGAAGAATTATTAAAACTTAACTTTATTGACTTGATAACTGATGAAAACAAACAATCGTTTAAAGACCTAATAGAAAAAAATGCCAAAGATAGATATATAAATAATTTACAATTATCTTGTAAAAGAAAAGACGGTGGTCTTGTATTTCTTGATATAACAATCAGTTTAATGCAAGACAATAAATATATAGTGCTTGATGCAAGTGATATTACACAAACAGTATCTGAACATGAAATTTTTGATAAATATTTAATACAGACACAAATAGACCTTGATGGTAAAATTGAAAAAGCAAGTGAAGCATACTGCAGACTTTGCGGATATAATGAAGATGAGTTAAAAGGTTTGTATTATACAGCATTTCAAGATAAATCAGAAGAAGAAAAGTTGTGGTATGAAATTAAAAATAGTAAAGAATATTCTGGAACAATTGTAAACAAGACCAAAACAGGCAGTTATTTTTGGGTAGAAAGTGTAATTAAACCAAAATATAATAAATATGGTGATATCATAGGATATACCGCAGTTATGTTTGATGTTACCAATGAGATGACATTAGAGGAAAAGAAAAAAGACTTATTAAAACAACTTGTTGATAAAGATGAAAAGCTAAATATCATGACCTCTACTATGAGGTTAGTTGCTCATGAGTGGAGACAGCCGTTAAATACAATTTCATTAGAAGTTCAAAATCTAATGTTAAAATATCAATTTGAAGAAGATGTAACTACAGAAGAAACTGTTAATAATCTTCATTTGATTACAAATCATATTGAAGAGTTATCCAATGTAATTAATAACTTTCAACACACAACAGAGATAAAAGAAAATAAAGTTGAAACTACAAGTAAAGAGATAATTGAAAAAGCAATGATGCATTCAAATATTCAAAACAGTGAAGTTGTTTTTGAAAACAATAATCAAGAACCTTTTTTAACTTATGTTGGCAGTTTATCTCAATCAATTGCACATATTTTGGATAATGCAAAAGAAGCAATTAATTTATCAAATGATAAAACTTCCAAAATATCTATTAAATCATATACTGAAGATGAAAACAATATATTTGTAATACAAAATTCAGCCGGTCATATTCCTGAAGATATACTTGGTAATATTTTTACACCTTATTTTAGTACTAAAACTCAAAAAAATGGTGTGGGATTAAGTCTTTATAACTGTAAAACAATTATTGAGTTGCATTTAAAAGGCAGTATAGAAGTTTTTAATCTAAATGAAGATATAGTGATGTTTAAAATTATATTACCAACTAATGAGATAAAATGATAATAATCCCGGCAAGACTTAACAGTAGTAGATTTGAGAATAAGATATTAGTAGATATTTTAGGGCTTCCGATGGTTATAAGAACAGCAAAACAAGTCCAAAATTTGGATGATGTGGTTATTGCAACAGACTCAGAGGAAGTGATTGATTTAGCTAAACAATATAATATTCAAGCAGTAATAACATCTTCAACTCATCAAAGCGGTACGGACAGAATAAATGAAGCCGCAAATATTTTAAAGCTTAACGATACTGATATTATTATAAATGTACAAGCAGATGAACCTTTTATAGAACCAGAGGTTATATCCGCTGTAATAAATCAAGTTAAAAACAATACAAATGATTTTAATATGGTAAGTTGTTTCAAATCTATTTCATCAGAACTTGCGGATGATTCAAATCATGTGAAAGTTATACTTGATGAAAACAATAATGCTATTTATTTTTCAAGAAGTAAAATACCGTACCACAGAGATCATTATGAAAATTCATCATACAAAGGTCATTTGGGAATCTATGGTTTTACTAAAAAAAGTTTGAATCAATTTTGTAATTTACCCCATGCTCCTTTAGAAGGTATTGAGAAACTAGAACAATTAAGAGCAATAGCTGCCAGTTTAAAGATATCAATGGTAGAAGTAAAATCTCAAAGCTTTGGGATAGACACTCAAGCTGACTTGGAAAATACACTTAAAATATTTAAGTAAAAAAAATGGTAAAATAATCTTATGAATAAAGAAATATTAAAAGATATAGTTATATTATATGTTGAAGATGAAGAAGATGTTAGAGAGTTTACCTCTAAAACATTAGAAAAGTTAGTTAAATGTGTAAAAACTGCTAACAATGGACTGGCAGGACTTGAAACTTTTATAGAACATTTTGAAAATCCAGATTTACCAACTTTTGATATAATTATAACTGATATTAATATGCCTAAAATGAATGGTCTTGATATGTTAGTAAAAATATATGAAATTGATTCAACTATACCATCAGTTATAACAACAGCACATAATGATGTAAATTTTCTTAAAAAAGCTATAGATTTAGGTGTACGAGGGTATGCAACCAAACCATTAAATCTTTTTCAACTTTTAGAAAGTATCTCTATGGCTGTAGAGTCAAGAGTTTTACGAAAACAATTAGAAAACACAAATAAAGAGTTAGAAAAACAAGTATCTCAGCGAACAATAGAACTTCAAAATATTATTCATAAGTTAGAGGTAAATTCTAAAGAATTGTTGTATGAAGCAACGCATGATCACTTAACAAGTATCTATAACAGGCAAAAGTTTACTACTGAATTGGATTATGAGATTAAAAGAGCAAACAGATACAACAATAAGCTGTCTATAATTATGTACGATATTGATTCCTTTAAAAATATTAATGATACTTATGGACATGATATTGGAGATGAGGTATTGATTGCGATATCTAATTTATCAACCAAACACTTAAGAAATGTAGATATCTTAGCAAGATGGGGTGGTGAAGAATTTATGATTTTATTACCCCAAACGACCATTAAAGATGCATCAAGGATAGCTGAAAACATAAGAAAAGCTATTGAAAAAGCTTGTTTATCTCAAGTTTTAAAGGGCAATATTACCGCAAGTTTTGGAGTTTGTGAATTTATACAGAAAGAAAATAAAGACACCTTCCTAAAAAGAGTGGATGAAGCCTTATACAAAGCTAAAAATAGTGGAAAAAATATAGTAGTTATGATACCAAATCATAATTAAAACATATCTCTAAGAAATATATATTAAAAACTAAAATCTTCTCCTAAATAATGCTCTTTTACTGATTTATCTACTTTAATATCATCAGAAGTTCCAAAAGCTAAAACACTTCCTGATTTCATTACATAAGCCCTATCACATATTTGTAAAGTTTCTCTTACATTATGATCTGTAATCAAGACTCCAATTCCTCTTTGTGTCAAATCAGAAACAATACTCTGAATATCTTTAACTGCAATTGGATCAACACCGGCAAACGGCTCATCTAAAAGTAAAAATTTTGGGTCGCCGACTAAAGCTCTTGCAATTTCTGTTCGCCGTCTCTCCCCTCCACTTAAACTAATCCCTTTTCTTTTTCTAATTGGTTCAATATTAAAAATTTCAAGTAATTCTTCAACTTTTTTTATCTGATCCTTTTTCTTGGATATTGATATTTGAGCAGCTAACATTAAGTTGTCTTCAACACTTAAGTCTCTAAATATTGATGATTCCTGAGGCAAATATCCAATGCCTTGTAAGGCTCTTTTATGTAATGGTAAATTTGTAATATCTTTACCGTCAAGAAAGATTTGCCCATGTGTTGGCTCAACTAAACCACAAATTGTATAAAAACATGTTGTTTTACCGGCTCCGTTTGGCCCTAATAATCCAACTATTTCACCACTATTTACCTCTAGACTTATCCCATGAAGTATCTCTATTTTCTTTATAGATTTCTTTATATCTCTTGCTTCTAATTTATGATTCAATTATATACTCTCTTTTCTTTTCTAATTTTTTTATTTTTACTGTTAAAACATTGAAGCCGTAATCTTTTAAGATAGCTTCTAATTTTTCATCACCCCATTCTACAAAATGGATACCCTCTTTTTCAAATTCTTCAAGCAAACCTAAAGCTATAAATTCATCTAATGTTTTATTATAAACATCATAATGAAAAATATCTTTCCCATATAGTGTTTGAAGTGAAAAAGTGGGACTGGTAACTCTATCTTCAAGTCCTAAGCTTTTAACATAATTTTTTACTAAAGTTGTTTTGCCGCTTGCTAAATCACCTCGCAATAAAACAACAATATCTCTATTGTCTATTATATGTTTTAATTTTTTAATTACTAAATCTAAATTATTTAAAGAAACAACCATTAAATCTACATTAAGCTATTGCTAACTTTTACAATCTCTTCAAGTTTTTTAACTGCCAAACCATCATTAATAGCATCTCTTGCCATTTCTATTCCCTCTTCAGTTGAATTAACTTTACCGTCGACCAAAAGTGCAACACCCGCATTTAATAAAACTATATCTCTTTTTGCACCTGTTATACTGCCGTCTAAAATACCTTTTGTTATCTTGGCATTAAAAACTGCATCACCGCCTTCAATTTCACTTTTAGGATATAAATCAAATCCATATTCTCTAGGGTCTATTGTAAACTCATTTACAGACCCTCGTTCAACAAAAGCACAATATGTTATATCACTGATACTTAATTCGTCCATACCGTCAGCACTACTTACTACTATTGCCCTTTTTGTATTTAGTTTTGTTAAAGCCTGGGCAATTTTTGTCACATATTCTTTATCAAATACACCAATCAGTTGCTTATGAACACTTGCCGGATTTGATAAAGGTCCCAAAATATTAAAAATAGTTCTATGGTCTATTGATTTTCTAATAGGCATGATATGTTTCATAGCAGGATGATGATTTATAGCAAACATAAATACAAATCCAGTAAGCTCGAGCATCTCAATTTGCTTTGGAATTGTTAGGCTTAAATTTACACCAAGAGCCTCTAACATATCTGCACTTCCGCTATTACTTGTAATACTTCTATTCCCATGTTTTGCAACTTTACAACCACAAGCACTTAAAAGTATTGAGACTGTTGTTGAGATATTAAAACTGTTACTCTTATCTCCACCTGTTCCACAATTATCAATTAACTGCTCTTGTAATTCTTGAGGCAAACTCAGGTGTACCATGTGTTCTCTCATAGCTGCTGCTGCGGATGCTATTTCATCTGCAGTCTCTCCGCGATTGTAAAGTTCTATTAAATATTCTTTCACCTCTTGATCAGAGAGTCTATTTTCAAAAATATCATCAAATTTTAATCTTGCTTTACTAAACATTGTTTTCTCCTATTCTTTCCACATATTCACTTTGTTTACTCTTAGGTGTTGATTTAGTAGCGGGTATTTGCAATACTTTAAAAAAATCAGAATATTCAAGATATTTAATTTCAATAGTATCTCCCACCTTTACCTCTTTTGCCTTTTTTACAGAAACAGCATTTATAAATACTATCTTTTCTTTAAGCATATCTTCCGCTATTGCTCGTCTTTTTGTAATATTTACCGCATTTAAAAATTTATCTATTCTCATTTAAAATCCCATACTATTTAATATACCGGTTACAAAACTACTTAAACTAGACCAACCGGTATTAATTGAAGATGAGATAACCAAAGCTCTATCTGGGTCAAACATAACCCATGCCCCAAAAAAAGCACCCAGTATAAACCAGCCAAACCGAATAAATAATATTGCCATAAATATATTCCTCTCAAAATATTATTATATCTAATAAATAATTATAAATTAATATTTACTTTGATAAACTTCAAAAAAAATTAACAGAAGGACTTTTATGTTAAAAGAAAAATATTCTCCGCTTTACTTTCTATCAGCTTTAGGTGCTGGTGGTTTATCGGTATCATTTTTTATGTATCTTATGTTTTTGATACCACACAAAGGTGTTCCTATGACCACTTTTGATTTTGCATACCCTGCTTTGCTCAAAGGTGATTGGTTATCATTTGTCACAGCATTTTCAATCGTATTTATAATTGGATTTGCATTTTTACATTTTAAATTACTTATTTGGAATGTTAAACAATATAAAGCTTTTAAAACAACTGATGCTTTTGAAACATTAAAAAACAGTAACGCTGAAGTTACACTTATGGCTTTACCTTTAACTTTTGCTATGACTATCAATGTTTCTTTTGTCTTAGGTGCACTGTTTGTACCAGGGCTTTGGAGCATTGTTGAATATCTATTTCCTATGGCTTTGATCGGTTTTGCTGTGGTGGGATATCATGCTCTTAAAATATTTTTAGAGTATTTTAACAGATTACTTATAACAGGTGATTTTGACTTTACAAAAAACAATAACCTTTCTCAAATGCTTTCAATCTTTGCATTTACAATGGTTGGAGTTGGATTTGCAGCACCGGGGGCTATGAGTCATTATGTAGAGATAAATGCTATTGGTATATTTGGTGCTATTTTCTTTAGTGCTATTGCAGTTTTACTATTAGTAATTAAACTGATTTTAGGTTTTAAAAATATGTTTGAACATGGAATTTCACCTGAAGCTAGTCCAAGTTTATGGATTATTATCCCTATTTTAACTTTATTGGGAATTACATTTGTAAGAATTAGTTTTGGACTTGGCCATCACTTTGATCAAATATTAGCTAAGTCATCACTTTTTACACTTACAAGCAGTATTTTATCTTTACAAATCATTTTTGGACTTATGGGATATAAACTCATGAAATCAATAGGTTATTTTGAAGAGTTTGTACATGGAGATAAAAAATCGCCGGTTAGCTTTGCTCTGATTTGTCCAGGGGTAGCATTTATGGTATTTGGTATGTTTTTTGTAAACTTTGGATTAACAGCAAATGGAATTGTAGATAAATATTCAATATTCTATTTTGCATTTATGCTGCCTTTTATGTTTGTTCAATACAAAACAGTAATTTACTTTTTTAAACTAAAAGGTAAATTTTCACTTTAAAATTTTAATACTGTTTGTTTAAAAAAGGTAAAGCTATTATGAAGCTTTACCTTTTTTTAGTAAATCAAATTGCTAAGGCAAGGTATGTTACAATAAGTAATATTATAATTTTGAAGGGTGTTGACTGATGGAAATCAATGTAGTTAAAGTGCTGGGTGCATTTGGCAGTAAAGGTATTAATAAAGAGATGACTTGCTTGCAGGTTTCTCAAAGTATTGTTATTGATGCCGGAAATATACTACACTCCTTGGAAGATAAAGCGTTAGATATAAATCATATATTTTTAACTCACACACATTTAGACCATATTGTTGATATACCATTTTTAATCGATACATTTTTTGACAAAAGAAAAGAACCATTAATTATTTATGGTTTAAAAGATACAATAACTCATCTGCAAGATAATTTATTTAATTGGCATATTTGGCCTGACTTCTCTTCAATAAATTTAAAAGATTCCGAGCAAAAAGCAGTTGTTTTTAAAGAGATAACTTTAAATAAAGAGATAACAGTTGACAATTGTATATTAAAACCTATTAAAACAGAACATGCAGCTTCAAGTTGCGGATATGTAATTACAAAAGATGAAACATCTATTTTATTTACATCTGATACATATAAGTGTCAAAATATTTGGGATGAGGTTAACACAAATAAAACTATTAAATCTATCATAATAGAGGCATCTTTCCCATCAAGATTTGAACAACTGGCTTTCGATAGTAAACATTTAACGCCTAAACTCTTGGAAGAAGAATTGCATTGTCTAAAAAGAGATGATGTGACAATTTATGTAAATCATCTAAAATCAGCATACGCAAATGAGATATCTGAAGAGTGTTACAAATTAAATATTTTATTAAATAACGGTCATGTTTTAACAGACGGTGCTTTAATAGATATAACAAATCCCAATAATTACAAAGCTTATAAACTTAATGAGATCAATAAAGAAAAAGATAATATAAATCAACTTATTGATATTGGTCATGCATTAACAAGCCAAAAGAATTTTGATGTATTAATGGAAAAGATTTTACTTGGTGCAAAACAATTATCTGGTGCTGATGGTGGAACTCTGTATATAATGACTGATGATGAGAAACATCTGCATTTTACCGTTGTACAAACAGATTCATTAGGTCTTAAGATGGGTGGAACTAACGGAACAATTGCCTGGCCTAATTTATCACTTGTAAAAGAAGATGGTACACAAAACAGAGAACAAGTTGCAGTTTTATGTGCCATTGAAGGTGAACTTATTAATATTCATGATGTATATAAAGCAGAAGGTTTTAATTTTGAAGGTACGAAAGCATTTGATGCGGGCACTGGATATAGAACAAAATCAATGCTAGTTGTACCTATGAAAAATCATGAAAATGATATTATAGGAGTTATTCAACTCTTAAATAAACAGGATAAGTATGGTCAAACCATTGATTTTAACAAACATGACGAAGAGTTGATTTTATCCATGTCTTCGCAAGCAGCTATTTCAGTAACAAACACAAGACTAATCGAAGGTTTAGAAAATTTATTAAATGCTTTTATTAAAACAATTGCTGTTGCTATTGGTGAAAAATCTAAATATACCGGGGGACATATTAACAGAGTTGCAGAGCTGTCATCAATAATTGCAAATGCGATTAATGATGACGACAGTGATATCTATAAAGATATATCTTTTTGTGAGAATGAAATAAAAGAGATAAATATATCAGCTTGGATGCACGATATAGGTAAAATTACAACACCTGAGTTTGTGGTAGATAAGGCAACTAAATTAGAAACAATTTATGACAGAATACATTTTGTAGAAGCAAAGTTTGAAATATTCAAAAGAGATATTGAAATCATATTGCTTAAAGATAAACTAAATAATAAAAATACTGTTAATATTCAACAACTTGAAGATGAGTCTCTACAACTAATTAAGAAAATCGAAGATGATATTAACTTTATAAAAGATGTAAATATTGGCGGGGAATTCTTGTCTGATGATAAAATAGATAGAATCAATACTTTAGTAGAATATACAATAAACATAGATAATCAAAAAATAAATTTACTTTCCCAAGATGAAGTAAATAATTTATGTATTCGCAAAGGTACATTAACCCAAGAAGAACGAGAAGTTATTAATAACCATGCAGCAGTAAGTTATCATATGCTTAAAGAATTACCCTTCCCTAAAAAATTAAAAAATATTCCATTGATAGCAGGATCTCATCATAAAAAAGTAAAACTTGATGAGAATGGTGTTCATACAGGTTATGGTGCTCCTGAAATTATGGGAATACCAATGGATATCAAATCAAAAATATTAGCAGTTGCAGATATTTTTGAAGCTTTAACAGCACATGACAGGCCATATAGAGAACCAAACAGTTTAAATCAGTCATTAAAAATCTTATCATTTATGGTTAAAGATGAAGAGTTAGATAAAGATTTAGTTAAATTCTTTGTAGATAAAGGATTGGCATACACATATGCTAAAGATAATCTTTTAGAATCACAACTAGATGAAATTACCGTGGATTTTGGTAAATTATAAAAAATAGAAACGAGATAAGATGAAAAGATTAATATTAATTCTGGTGATAATTGTATTTTTTGATGTTGGATTAATGGCATCACAGAGTAAAGCTATGGAAGCTTTTAATAAAAAAGATTATAAATTATCTTACAAGTTGTTTTATAAGTTGTTTTTAAATGACCTTGAAAATACAGAGATCAATTTCTATTTGGGACGATCTGCATTTGAACTTAAAAAATATAATATAGCTTTAACTGCCTATGAAAGAATTACTATACAAAAAAACAGTTCGAGAGTTCAATTAGAAATTGCCAGATGTTATTTTATGCAAAAAAATTATCAAGAATCAAAAAGGATATTTCTTGAATTAAAGAAAGATTCTGATTCCGAGAAACTAACTTTAGTTATTGATAAATATTTAGCAAAAATTGATGATAAGATAGCAAAAAATTCCCTTAGTGGCTTGATAATAATGGGCATTGGCTATGATTCAAATTTAAATAATAGAGCTACGAGTGATACTTATGACATTAGTAATTTAACTTATACAAATACTACAAAAGATGAAACAGCATCTTATCATCAAGAAATAGCGATATTAAATCACAAATACAAACATAATCTTCAAACTACTTTTAAAAATGATTTTATGATTTTTAACAAAGGCACCTTAAATCATAGTGACAAAAATGTACAGTTACTGTCTTATACTCCTACGGTTTCATATGCACATTCTAACGGATTAATAGTAGATTATGCTCTATTTGCAAATAGACTGTGGTATGGTAAAAAACTTTATTTAAATACATTGGGTATTCATCCTAAGCTTAAATATGCATATTCACAAAATTTAGTTATAAATTCATCATTAAAATATCAAAAAAAGATGAATCAAATTGAAACAAATAAAAATAGAAACAGTAGATATATGCAATTTAATCTAGGTTCTACCAAGGTTTTGTCTTCTATTATAAATATTACCCCAACTATCAGTTTAGAAAGAGAAAGAAAGAGTCAAGGAACTTTGACAAATGTTGATTTTAATTCTATAGGATTTGGCTTTGGCTTAAGCTACAAGCTGTCAAATAAATTTACTTTAATTCCCAAGATATCATATAAGAGAAAAAAATATAAAGATACAGATACCAACTATTTAAAAAAACAAACCAACAATGAATACAATCTAAATTTGACAGGAACTTATATATTAAGTGCTGGCTGGGTAGGTCAAGGGATAGTAAACTATAGTGATATAGATTCAAATATCATATCATCAAAATATAAAAAATATACCATTGGTATAAATTTTATTAAGCCATTTTAAAGGATAAATTATGAGAATTATTTTTTTATTATTTTTTTTAATAAGTTCAGTATTTGCCAATGTGGCTATTATTTCTGCTTTTAAGGGCAAAGCTGTAGTTATAAGAGACGGCAAAAGTTTAGATGCTAAAATTGGTTTTAAATTAAAAAAAAATGACCAATTAAAAACACAAGACAATACAAAACTTCAATTGATATTTACAGATAACACTATCATAACTGTTGGTAAAAATTCTGATTTTTCGATTCAAGAATATATCTATGATGAACAAAATATACAAAAAGTTGAAGCAAAATTCAATTTTGCTAAAGGTTTGTTTAGAACAGTAACAGGTCAAATTGGTAAAATAAATCCAAATAAATTCAAGATAAAAGTAAAATCTGCAACTATTGGTATCAGAGGTACCAGGTTTGATGTTTTTGTTTCATCACTTAAACTAAAAGTTGGTCTTTTTCAAGGAAAAATTTATCTTTTACAAAATAAAGAATTCACAACTTTATTACCGGGTCAAATGTTGGTTTATACCTTTGGTGCAAAAGTTGAAGTTAAAGAAGGTGTATTAGAAGAGAGTAAAGAACTAAACAAAGCAAGTGTAAAAAAAGCTATAAAAAAAGCTGTTAAAAAAGAGAGTGCAAAAAAAGTAACTTTAAGTGCAAAAACTATAAAAAAATATTTTGACCAAAAAGGTATAACAGAAGAAACTGTTAAAGATATTATTAATACTTTTGTTGACAGTGACTTAGAAGATATCCTCGATATTTTTGATATAGAAACTTTAACACAAGCAGAGTTGGATAAATACCTTACTAATGACATTATAACTAAACTTGAAGAATATGAAACACCGACTTCTGTTATTGACGGTTATATAGAACAATCAAGTACTGCTTCATATACCGGTAATATAGTTGGAGTTGTTAATGAAGAAAATGCCTTAAGCGGAACTCTTACATTAAATATAGATTTTATGAGTAAAGGTGTTACCGGAGAGATATTTATGACAAACTTTAATACTATAATTTCAAATACCGAATTAGACGTATATAATAGTGGTTTTACTGCCACTGTATTTGATTCAATGGCAAGTGGAAGTATGATAGGTAAATTTTATGGAGACAATGCGGGTGTAGTTGGAGGAACAATATTATTAACCAATGAAAATACTGACTCCTTTGTAGGAAGCTTTATAGGAAACTAACAGCTTCATCTTTTTAATACCTTATTTTAGCTACAATAGATAAAAATATTAGTTATGGAGAATAGAGTTGAATAAAAAGAGTGTTAAAAAAGTTGTTTTAGCGTACAGCGGTGGGTTAGATACAAGTATAATTTTAAAATGGTTACAAGATGAATACAATGCAGAAGTTATTACATTTACAGCAGATTTAGGTCAAGGTGAAGAGGTAGAACCAGCACGACAGAAGGCTCTTGACAATGGTATCAAACCTGAAAATATTTTTATTCTTGATGTGAGAGAAGAGTTTGTAAAAGATTATGTATTTCCAATGTTTAGAGCAAATGCTATTTATGAAGGTGAATATCTTTTAGGTACTTCTATAGCTCGTCCTTTAATTGCTAAAAAGCAAATTGAAATAGCTAAACAAATGGGTGCAGATGCAGTATCTCACGGGGCTACAGGAAAAGGTAACGATCAAGTTAGATTTGAGCTTGGATATTTAGGTCTTAATCCTGATATTACGGTTATCGCACCTTGGAGAGAGTGGGATTTAAATTCAAGAGAAAAACTTCTTAGCTATGCCAGAGAGCATGGTATCAATATAGATCAAAAACATGTAGATGCTGATGGTAACCCAACTGTTAGCCCATATTCAATGGATGCAAACTTACTTCATATCTCTTACGAAGGATTACATTTAGAAAATCCAATGAATGAGCCGGAAGAAAGTATGTGGTTATGGACGACAAGCCCCGAAAATGCACCCAATAAAGCTGAATATATCACTATTGGATACAAAAATGGTGATCCAATCTCTATAAATGGTGAAGAGTTAAGCCCTGCTACGATTCTTAAAACTTTAAATGAATATGGAAATAAGCATGGTATTGGAAGATTAGATATCGTTGAAAATAGATTTGTTGGTATGAAAGC
>JAGLOP010000019.1 GCA_023138835.1 Arcobacteraceae bacterium | reverse complement strand
AAAAGTGGAAACTTTTTTAGAGCTTATAATGAAGTGCCAACTGTATTGTCACTATTAATTGTAGGATATGTAATCACAAAAACATTTTCTTTTGCTTTTACTTTTATAACATTAGGCATAGGGGCTTTTGTAATTTATAGAGTTTTAAAACAAACTCAAAAAGATGCTTAATGAGTTTTTCTAAATATTTTGTATTAGATACCAATATTATACTTGAAGACGCTACAAACCTATTTAAACTGTCGCAAAATGGTATAAATCTAGTCATCATTCCAGAAACAGTCTTAGATGAAATAGATAGCAAAAAAAGCGGTTTTGATGAGATAAATTTCCAAGCAAGAGAATTTGCAAGAATTCTAGAAAATACAACAGTAACATCAACTAAAACAATAAATAACCATAAAATTATATCAATGAATATAGATAAAACAATAATTGATGTAATTTCAAAAGAACAGTATGATGTAAAATCTAATAATACAGCACTTAATATATTTAATGATAGAAAGATTATAGAGTTAGCTTCATTTAGTTCTCAACACTACACTAAAGAAGTTGAATTTTTATCTTTAGATATTATGGCAAGAATTCGTGCTATATCTGTAGGCTTAAAAGCAAACTCTCTGCAAGGCAGCAAAGAAGAGTTTGACTATGAATTTGTTAAAAATATTCAAATAAACTTTGATGACCTTGAAAATCTGAACAATCAAAATATTACAAACTATGATACAAACTACAAGTATCATAATTTTTCGTATTGTTTTAATGTAAAAAATTCAGATCAAGTTGTATTAGCAACAATAGAGCATCAAAAGATACAAATATTAGATGAAGTAGAGATTCGAAATCAAATTATAACACCACTAAATAAAGAACAATTATTTTTCTCAAATGCTATAAATGAACCATATTTTAATATTTTAGTTGTTGATGCAAAAGCTGGAAGTGGTAAAACATTATTAGGTTTAAGTGGTGCGATTAAACTTGTAAGAAAAAAACAATACCAAAAAATTATATATATCAGAAACTCAATTGAATCTTTAGACAAAGGTGAAGATGTAGGCTATCTGCCTGGGTTAGAAGAAAAATTTCTAATTTATAATCATCCTTTAATGGATAGTTTAAATCATATGGTTAGAAGTGAACACAAAAAGAAACATGCAAATAAAGACAAACTACAGTACAAAGAATTAGACGAAAAAGAAGTTGCATTAAGAATAGAAACTATGATAGAAAATTATGGGATCGAAACCATGTGGGTAGGGGAGATGAGAGGTCGTACTTTATCTAACTCATTTATTATTATTGATGAAGCTCAAAATATGAGTAATAAAACTATGCAAATGGTAATGAGCAGAATAGACAATAGCTGTAAAGTGATTATCTTAGGAAGTAACAAACAAATTGATAATTTTTATGTAAACAAATATACAAATTCACTTACTACTATTTTAAAATCCACAAAAGAAAAAAGTGAATTAATAAATATATTTGCTATAAAACTGAAAAAAGTTTTAAGGGGACCAATAACAGCTTGGGCAGAAGATATTTTTACTAAATAAAAGTAAAAATATTTCTTGCATTATTTAAATTAAATCTATAAAATCACTTTTATAAATAATTACTTCTTTTGTTTGTCTGTTAAAAATAAATCTTTTATCACCTTGCTTTATCCTATCAAGTATAATTGATTTTATTTCCATATCACTTTTATTGTTTTGTTTCATAAAAATAAAAAAATCTTTAATATCCATCATTCTAAATTCAAATGATTCTTTTTTTTCATTATTAGATGAGGTGGAATTTAATTTATCAGAAATTTGATAAATATTTCTCATCTCATTAAAAGCAGATTGTAATAAATTTATTTCACTTTGAAAAACTTCTACTATTTTATCTTGATTTTTCTCAAGTCTGTTAATTTCGCTTTTATATTGTTTTTTCATCCATTTAAGTGATTTTTTTAAAAATAAAATTTGCTCATCTTTTACTATTAACAAATTATCAAGATTATCTTTATTATTAGATATTTGTTTGGTTTTTATAACAGTATCATCAAGATAAACAAAAATTTTACCATCTGTTTTTTTTGATTTTAATTTACCCTGTTTAATACGATAATGAACACCTTGTAAAGAAAGACCTAGTATTTGTGCAGCTTCACTACTTGATACTAATCTTTCCACATCATATCCTTTTAATTTTTACTACTGTCTATTTCAATTATTGTATGAACATTACCTCGAGGATTAAAATCTGCAATAATTTTTAACCATCTTGGTTTTAATCCGTCATATAAAGCATCAAAAATCTCATTTGCACTATTCTCATGTGATATATGTCTATCCATAAAAGAATTTATATAAAGTTTTAAAGCTTTTAACTCAATAACTTTTTTATTTGGAGTATATTCTAGCTTTATATTTGCAAAATCAGGGTAACCACTTCGTGGACACTTACACATAAATTCCGGTAACTCTATTTTAATAGTATAATTTTTTTTATGTTCATTCGGCCAAAAGTTCTCTTTACTTTTTATATCAAATGCTTTTATCTCTTTTTCACCATACTTCATAAATAACTTCCTACTTACACATCAAGATGTTCAACATCTTTAGCGTGATCTTCTATATATTTTCTTCTTGGTTCAACTTCATCACCCATAAAGAGCGTAAATGTATCTGAAGCTACTTCTGCATCATCAATAGTTACTTTTAAAAGTCTTCTAGCTTCTGGTATCATAGTTGTTTCCCAAAGTTGTTCAGGATTCATCTCTCCTAGACCTTTATATCTTTGAATATATGCACCTTTTTTAGCATTTCCTTCGATCTCTTCAAGTAATTCAATTAAATCTCTATCACCAAATAAAGATAAATCTCGCTCACCTAATTTATTAAAAATATATGTTGCTTCTCCAAAATATGGTGAACTAAATAATTCATCATCGATTAATAACTCTTCAAGACCCTCAGAAGTTTGAACAAATATATGAATTTTATCTTCATTTACTGTTTTACTTAATATATTATAACCACGATCTGTTAAGAATTTTTCAACTACTTCAAATAACTTATCATTTGGAAGTCCAACATACTCTTTATTTTCAATTAAATATTTTAATACTTCTACAAGTGAATATCTTTTTTCTAAATTTTCCAACATTGCTCTATAAGCAGCTACAATTTTAAAGAAATCAAGTAAATCATTGTATCCCATACCTTCAAATTCAAAACTTTCTAATCCATTTTCAATCAAATAATTACTAAGTGCAGTATTGTCTTTTAAATAAATTTCATTTTTACCTTTTTTGTATCTGTAAAGAGGTGGTTGAGCTATATATAAATACCCTAAATCAATAACAGGTCTTAAAAATCTAAAAAAGAAAGTTAATAATAATGTTTGAATGTGGCTACCATCAACATCAGCATCTGTCATGATAATTACTTTATGATATCTTATTTTTTCAGTATCAAAATCTTCACCAATACCACAACCCATAGCTGTAATCATATTTCTAATTTCATCTGATTTTAAAATTTTATCAAGTCTAGATTTTTCAACATTTAAAATCTTACCTTTAAGTGGTAAAATTGCTTGATAAACTCTATCTCTACCTTGTTTGGCAGATCCACCGGCAGAATCCCCTTCCACAAGATACAATTCTCTAATAGCCGGGTCTTTACTTTGACAATCTGCAAGTTTACCAGGAAGAGTTCCAACGCTAACTCCAGATTTTGTTCTTGTTAAATCTCTAGCTTTTTTAGCTGCATCTCTACCACGACTAGCTGCTAAAGCTTTTTCCATTACAAATTTTGCTTGTTGAGGATTTTCTTCAAAATATTTATTTAATGTTTCTGATGTTAATTTTTGACAAATTGGTTTTACATAAGATGAACCCAATTTACTTTTAGTTTGCCCTTCAAATTGTGGCTCAGGAACTTTAACACTTACTACTGCAATTAAACCTTCTCTTACATCATCACCTGTAATCTTAGTATCTTTTTCACTAGCTTTTGCATTTTCTTTTACATATTTAACAATACTTCTTGTAAGTCCTGCTTTAAAACCAGCTTCATGAGTACCGCCATCTATTGTTCTAATATTATTTACAAAAGATTGTGTTTTTTCAACATAAGTATCATTATATAATAAAGCAATATCAACTTCAACACCATCATCAGCTACACTAAATGAAATTGGTTGAGTAATTGCAATACCTTTGTTTACATCTGTTACAAATTGAGCAATACCACCTTCAAAATGATAAATTTCTTTATTTCCATCTCTTTCATCTTTAAGTTCAATAGTAATTAATGGATTTAAATATGCAACTTCTCTAAATCTTTTAGATAAAGTTTCAAAAGAATATTCACTAACTTCAAAAATAGAAATATCTGGTAAAAATTCAATTGTAGTACCAGTTTTTTTACTAGTGCCTATCACTTCTAATGGAGATTTTGGAATACCTTTTGAAAATTCTTGATAATGTATTTTACCTTCTCTATAAATAGTCATTTTAAGATCACTTGATAAAGCATTTACAACAGATACACCAACACCATGAAGTCCACCTGAAACTTTATATGTATCTTTATCAAATTTACCACCTGCATGAAGTACAGTAAGTACAACTGTAGCTGCACTTATTTTTTCAACAGGATGTATATCAGTTGGAATTCCACGACCATTATCACTAACTATTACAGTATTATTTTTTGTAATTGTTACTTTAATAGTATCACAATGACCAGCCATAGCTTCATCTATAGAGTTATCAACAACTTCATAAACTAAATGGTGAAGACCTCTTTCATCAGTAGAACCTATATACATACCTGGTCTTTTTCTAACAGCTTCAAGTCCTTTTAGGACTTTAATATTACTGGCTCCATATTCGTTACTCATATATTTTCCTTATTTCTCTAATTAATTTTTTTATTTTTCTAAAATAATAGGCATAATAATTGTTATAAATTTATCATCTTCTAAATAAAATGGTAAATTTGATTCATTAAATCCTACAGTTATATTTTCATTTGTTGTTGTACTTAAAAAATCTAATAAATATTTACTATTTACTGCTATATAAAATGTATCATCTATATTTAAATTAACATCAATTTGAGTTTGTGCTTCACTGTCTTCATCAACACTTTCAAATAAAATATTATTACTTGTGAATGAAATTTTAATATTTGGTTTAAGAGATGTTATTAATTTAATAGATTCTATAAGTGATGCTTTTGATAATTGAAAACTATATTTTAAGTTACTAGGAATTATTCTTTCATAATCAGGAAATTTACCATTGATTAATTTTGTAAAAAATTTCATATTTTTATTAGATATTACTAAATTAGTTTCATCATAACTAATAGTTGCATCATCAAAAAATAGTTTCTGAATTTCAATAATTGCTTTTTTAGGTATGATTATTTGTATCTCTTCATTAGATAAATTTTCTAAATTTGAAACGGCTAATCTTCTTGTATCAGTAGCTACAAAATTTATTTTACTTGTTTTAATATCTATTAAAGCACCATTTAATTCAAATTTAGGATTATTATTATCAATTGAAGGTGTAATTTTTTTAATAGAATTTATTAAATTTATAATATTTATATCTAATTGTTTTAAATTAGTTAGTATAGGAAATGAAGGATATTCATTAGCATCATACATTGGTAATTTAAAGTTAGATCTACCTTGTTTTATATTTAAATCATTATTGACAACTTCAAATATAATATCACTATCTTTAAGTCTTCTAATAATATTTAATAAATTACTACCATTAACAGTAGATTTACCATCATCAAAATCAGTAATAGTTTCACAAATAGATTCTAATCCCATTTCATAATCAGTAGATCTTAAAATTAAATGATTTTGACTTACTTCAAAATATATATGTGAAGTAATTACACTTGCATCTTTTTTTTCTAGAAATGGCTGCATTGAAGAAATGATATTTTCAATGACATTTTTACTTATGGTAAATTTCATTTTAATTTCCTTTTTATATTAAAATTTAGTAGTAGATAGTAGTCTATGTGAATAGATGAAAATAACGTTAAAACCATTTGATAATGGTACTAAAGTTGTGTGAAAACTTTTTTAAAACTATTCACATCTATTCACATTGACTAATTCAAATAAATAATTTTTATTTGATATATTTACTTTTTTTAATAATCCTTATTTATAAATTTATTTTTTAGATTTTCAAGAAGCAATCTAAAATTTTCATCTTTTTCTATCAATTCATTTGCTTTAGAAATATTTTTAGAAACAGCACTATGATCTTTCATACCAAGATTTTTTGCAATTTCCGGCATAGAGTTATGAGTAAGCTCACGTGCAAGAAATATTACAATTCTTCGTGCAGTTACTGCACTTGCAGTTCTTTTAACTTTTAAATCACTTGGTTTGATATTTAATTCTCTTGCTACAACATTGATAATATCAGGTAATTTAACATTATCTTTTATCTCTTGAATTTGATCTTTTAATAAGTTTTGTACCAAATCAAGATTTATTTCGCCGCCAAGTAAATCAGCTGTTGCTCTTATTTGAATAAGTACACCCTCTATTGCTCTAATAGAATTATCAAAATTTGTAGCTATATAATTAACTACATCTTTATTTAAAATAATACAATTAAGTTCACTCTTTTTTTCAATAATGGCAATTTTTGTTTCAAGGTCAGGAACTTTAATATCAGCCATAAGTCCCCATTCAAATCTACTTTTTAATCTCTCTTCAAGTCCAGCTATCTGAGAAGGAAGTTTATCAGCTGTTAATACTATTTGCTTTTTTGCAGTATGAAGTTCATTAAAAGTATGAAAAAATTCCTCTTGAGTTCCCTCTTTACCACTTAAAAATTGAATATCGTCAATAAGAAGTAGATCACATTTTCTATAAGTACTTCTAAAATGTTCCATATTTTTACTTTTAATTGAAAAGGTAAAAGCATTCATAAACTGTTCACTAGTAAGATAAATAACTGTTTTACCTTTTTCAATAGCATCATTACCTATTGCTTGAAGTAAATGAGTTTTTCCCAAACCGGTGCCACCATAAATAAAAAGTGGATTATATTGAATACCGGGTTTTTTGGCAACTGCAAGTGAAGCATTGTATGCCATTTGATTTGAACTACCTACAACAAAAGATTCAAAAGTAAAAGATGGATTTAAAAGTGTAGTATCTGTTGTTTGTGTAGATGCAGATTCATTTAAGATTTCTTTTTTTGTTCTTCTTTTTTCACCGGTAACTTTTATCTCAATAGTTGGTTTTGTACCTTTTGCTGATTCAAAAATATTTTTTATATTTGAAGAAAATTTAGTTTTAATATAAGAAGCAATAAATTTATTAGGAACTTCAAATACAGCTAATTCATCACTTGAACTAGCTTTTTTGTAAACTATCTGTTGTAAGAATTTTTCATAGTCATTTGAAGTAACTTCTTTTTGAAGTAATTGTAAAATTTCTTTTGTAGTCAAAACTTTTATTTCCTAAATATTTTATACTTATTATATCTAAATTTTGTTAAAGAATTCACTTTTTATTAACGACTTTCACCATTCCAAGTTATAGTCTGCTTTCCATCTTCATTAAGTGAAACAGCCGGCATACCCATAATATTATATCCACCATCAACATAATGAATCTCACCGGTTACCGCACTGCTTAAATCTGAAAGTAAATACATACCGCTATTTCCAACTTCTGTTGTAGTTACATTTTGTTTCATAGGAGAGTGTGCTTCATTCCATTTTAACATAAATCTAAATTCACCAATTCCAGCTGCTGCCAAAGTTTTAATAGGACCGGCAGAAATTGCATTTACTCTAATTCCATCTTTCCCTAAATCCTCTGCCATATATTTTACAGTCATCTCCAATGCGGCTTTTGCCACACCCATAAGATTATAATTTGGAATATATTTAACACCTCCATAATAAGAAAGTGTAAGTACACTAGAGTTTTTACTCATAATAGGTTTAAGAGCTTGAGTTATCTCTATTAAACTGTATACAGATACATTCATAGCAACTTCAAAGGCATCTTTTGTAATATCTGTAAATCTACCGCTAAGTCCATCTTTTGGAGCAAATGCAATAGAGTGAACGATAAAATCAATCTCACCCATATCTTTTTCTAAAGATTCTTTTAAAGCTTTTATCTCTTGTGGATTTGATACATCACAAGGATATAATCTACCATCACAACCTAAATCTTCAGCAATTGGAGTTAGTTTCTTTTCAAATCTTTCATTTAAAAAAGTGATAGCTATTTGAGCTCCTTGCTCTTGACATTGTTTAGCAATACCATAAGCTATTGATTTGTTATTGGCAATTCCTAAAATTACCCCTTTTTTACCCTTCATTATCATTTAAAACTCTCCTATATTATTTTTTACTTGTTATACTAATCATATCTTTAAATTGCTCTACATCCCAAGATGAAGTACCTATTAAAGTTCCATCTACATTTTCAATATTTAAAATTTCTTCTAAATTTGACGGCTTTACGCTTCCACCATAAAGCAATGGTTTATCAATTTTTTTCTTAATTTTTCTGTGAATAGTAGCTATATCTTCAACTTTGGCAACTACTCCTGTACCAATAGCCCAAACAGGTTCATAAGCTAAAATAAGATTATCATAGTCTAAGTCAATCCCGTCAAACTGTTCCCAAATATAACCCAAAGTTTCAGTCAATCCAGCTTCTTTAACCTCTAAAGGCTCACCAATACAATAAATTATTTGGTAACCATGTGATTTATAATAGTTATATTTTAAAGCTATCTCTTTTTGACTCTCACCTAAAACATGTCTTCTCTCACTATGACCAATTAAAATTGTTTTAATTCCAAATTCATCAAGTTGTTCAGTACCTATTTCACCGGTAAATGAACCATTTTTTACACAATAAGCATTTTGAGCACCTAGAGATAAATTTGAAACTGTATCAAACTCATTTAGAGCAGTTGCAGTTGGAAAAATATAAACTTCATTAGTTATATTTTCATCTTGTAAAAATTTATTTACATTTTCCACAAATTCTTTTGTGCTTTTTCGAGTATGATTTGTTTTAAAATTACTAGCAATTATTTTGTGCTTCGCAATTTGTTCGCTTTGCTCTTGCATCATAAAAATCCTTTATATCTGTTTTATTAAATAAAATATGATTATATCATAAATTAAATTTCTCTTTTATTTTGTCAAAATTAGCTTCACAGATTCCTTTGTTTGTAATAAGACCGGTAATCAGTCTTGCAGGTGTCACATCAAACCCATAATTAATAGCAGGTGAATCTTTTGGAGTTATCAATACTTCTTGTACATCGCCATTTTTATCTACACCTTTTATATATTTAACTTCATCTTCACTTCTAAGTTCAATAGGTATCTCTTTGACCCCGTCAATAATATCAAAATCAAAAGTTGAAGCTGGAATTGCTACATAAAATGGTACATCATTATCCTTTGCCGCTAAAGCTTTTAGATAAGTTCCAATTTTATTTGCAACATCTCCACTTGCACTTACTCTATCCGCACCTGTTATCACCATATCTACCTGACCGTCTTGCATAAGGTGACCACCTGTATTATCAGCTATTATTGTATGATTTATTTCACTTTGAGTTAATTCCCATGCTGTTAAACTAGCCCCTTGATTTCGTGGACGCGTTTCATCTACCCATACATGCACATCAATGCCTCTTTTTTTAGCTTCATAAATTGGTGCAAGGGCAGTTCCCTCATCAATGACAGCAAGCCATCCTGCATTACAATGAGTTAAAATATTAATTCTAGTTTTATTTTTAGTTTTTAAAATATCTTCAATAATATCACAACCATATTTTGCGATTTTCTCACTCTCAAGTGCTTCATCATCATTTAGTTTAATTGCAAATTTCAGTGAATCATTTATTAAGTCATTTGAATCTTTTAAAAGTTCCATCATTTTATCAACTGCCCACATAAGATTAACAGCTGTTGGTCTTGACTCTCGTATTAATTTTGCTTTTTGCTTTAACTCTTCATAAGATTTTACTTCTCTAAGAGCAGTATATATTCCAAATGCAGCAACACTTCCTATAACTCCAGCACCGCGAACAGTCATATCTTTAATAGCAGTTACTATTTCATCTGTAGTTCTTAAAACTTTTGTTTCATACTCAAATGGTAATTTTGTCTGATCAATTACCTCTAAAAACTTATCTTCGTTTAGCCATAGGGCTTTGTAAATACCTCTCATTTTATTTATCCTACCTTTATTTATTTTTCAATTGTTTTATGATGTTATCAAAATCACTTACATATGACTTATCTTGAATAACTCTATATTTTTCATATTCTCCCTCTGCTTTTAGTTTTGCTTCAAGTGCAGATACTTTACCATTGTGTAATAAAATAGGATATTCAGATAATTGTAAAAACTTATCTAAAAATATTACCCAATCTTTCATATTCATAACAATACCACGACTTGCTCTATTTTCGGCCAAGTCAAGATATGCTGATACTATTCTTTCTAACTGCTTTATGTGTTCGTGATTTAGATAATTTTTAGCGATACTTACATCTGATTTTAGTATCTTACCATTTGGTGAGTTTTTCCATGTTTGAAGTCCCATATAAATCTTTTCAATATCAACTTCATTATATATTATTTCTGCTGCTGTTTTACCACATATTGCCCAATGCATTTTGTTTTGTACTGTTGCAAAAAATTGTTTTGTAGTATCATCATTTAAATCATAATCAGCACTTAGTGCATAAATATCTGTAATCTTTTGATAAAATCTTCTCTCACTAAGACGAATCTCACGAATTCTTTCTAGTTGCTCTTCAAAATAATCAATACCAAAATGATGAATTTTTTTAAGCCTTTCATCATCCATAGTAAAACCTTTGATGATATACTCATGTAGTATTTCAGTAGCCCACTTTCTAAACTCTGTAGCACGATGAGAATTAACCCTATACCCTACTGCTGTGATAGCTTTTAGATTATAATATTTTTTATTTCTTTTTACTTTCCTATTGCCTTCTTTTTGAACTTGTAAGAAATCCTTACAAGTTGAATTTTCCATTAACTCTTGCTCTTTATATATATTTTTTAGATGTAAAGTTATATTTTGTGGAGTAGTTTCAAAAAGTTCTGATAAATCTTTTTGTGTAAGCCATAATGTTTCATCTTGAAAGTACACATCTATATTTACTTTTGCTGTATCAGTTTTAAATATTATAAAATTTGGTATTTGTCGTAAATTATTCATTTATATTCCTTGATATTTTTACATATCATATCATCAAATTCTTGTTTTTTTAAAAAGTATGTCAAACTGACATACTTTATCTTTTTATAATCTCAATTATATCTTCAACTGAATTTATGGAATCATATTTCATCACAAATTCTTTTGCTATATTGATTACTAATTCTTCGGCTTTAGCTCTAAGTTCTTTATTTTTTATTCCTCGTATATCTTCAACTCCGGCAACCCCAAAAACCCTTCTTGCCATTTTACAACCTGCAAATCCTACACTATCTTGCAAAATTGATTTTAAAAATTGACTTTTGTATTGCTCTAAAGTTGAATCATCAATATATCCATCAGTTATCAACGCTGAATCTTTTTGACTATCCCATAGTTCAAAAAACTTTTCATCAAACATCTCTAACACCTCATAAGTAGTTTTAAGTAACCACTCTTTATATTCCTGGTCACCAGTTACAATATGATGATGTACATAATTATTAACTAAATTTGCCAATAATGCCCCAATATCAAATCCAAAAGGACCTACAAATGCAAATTCAGGGTCTATGACATAAGTTTCATCATTATTCAGCATAATAGAACCTGTATGTAAATCTCCATGAATTAAAGCATCTGTTTGAGTCATAAATTTATATTTTAAATCAAGTACTCGTTTTTTAAATTCCATATCATTAAAAATTTTAGCAGCTAATGGATTGTCTTTTACATTTTCATTATCATTTGTTTCATTTTCCATAAATGCAAATGTAAATACAAAATCTTCTGTAAGTTTACAAAGTTCTGTATTGTCATTAAATTTTTTAATAAGTTCCCTTTTATCATCACTTTGAAGATATAGTGATGAGGTATAAAAAAGAGTATTTGCCAAGTATGTAGAGATATGTTCACTAAAATTTGGAAAAGTTTTTTTATCTATTAAATCATATCGCAATATTTGATGTTCACCCAAATACTGCATAACAACTAAACTCATATCTTCACTGGTATGATAAAGTTTAGGGACAAATTCAGGGACAATTTTTTTAAATTTTGTTAAGGCTCTTATCTCGTAGGTCATTCTTTCACGACTTAAAGGAAATTCTTCACCCACACATCTAAGATAGGGAACGGCTTGTTTAGCAATTAAGGCTTTTTTAGGATTGGTAGTTGACTTTACGATATAAACAAAATTTAGATTGCCATCCCCAATTTCGCTTGCTTCAAAATCATCATCACCGAAGAACTCCATAACTTCTTGAATCTCAAAGAGATAATTAACTACGCTGTTTTTATCTAATACTTTGTACTTCATTTTTGATTGTCCTCACTTTTATTGTGGAATTAGTCTAATATTATTATACCTAATTCCACTTAATGATATTACTCTAGAATATGCCCAACAAACTTAGAACTGTTATCTAAAATTTTACCGCCTTTTCTAAATCCAAGACCACAACCCTCGTAAGCATAAAACAGACCTGCTTGATAATAGTCGCCATTTTCATCTTGTGGAAATTCAACATACTCTTGATAGACAGGTTTAAAGTTATCATATTCCCCATCGGTCTTAACATCAAGTGAATTATCAGCATTTATAATAGCCGTATTTGCACCTTCTCTTCCAAAACACATCTTTTCTACTTGCTTTGTATTTTCCAAAGGCTCAAAAGAAGTTTCTAATAACAATGGATGATTAGGATACAAGTCCCACAGAATCTTCATAAAACCTTTACTTTGAAACATCAAAGTATATGCAGGGTTTACTATTATTACTTTTTTATCATTTATAAGTTCAGTTAAAATGACAGCTAACTCACCCTCATCTATAGCTATATCTTCCCAAGGAATAAGCTTAAACCAATACTCAAAATTTACACCATCTTTAGAGATACCATCATCGCTAAACTCAACTTTATCCATATACTCAAAATCAGTCTTATATCCGGCTTCTGTTGCTATATGTTGTAAAAGTTTGACAGTATTTTCTTCCTCTAAATTATCGCTGATAGAGGTAAAAAGTATTTTAAAATTCAAATCTTTATAATGTTTTTCAAAATCTTCTATTGGAGTTTCTAAAGTTACAAATCGTTTAAAATTATTTCCTAAAGCTTCATATAGAGAGTTAAAAGCACTTGCTTCATCCAAACCATTAAATTTCAACATCGCCCATTGGATAATTGAAGTTTCAAAAAGTGAAGTTGGAGTATCTGCGTTAAATTCAATAAGTTTAATAGGCTTCCCGTCAATCCCGCCGGCTAAATCAAATCTACCATACAAATGCCAATGAACATCATCTTCCCAACTCTTTTTAATAATTTCAACTAGATTAAAAGGGATATTTAACTCATGGAACAGATTATTTTCCATAACATATTCACCAGCTTCACAAAACATCCCATAAAGTTCATTTGAAGCTTTATAATAGGCATCTACCTCTTTTTCACTTACTACGACAACTTCATCAGATATATAAGAAGTATTATCTTCATCCGTATGCCAATGAAATCCTATAGATTCTAAATAGTCAGTTGTTAATGGTTTTAGTTTTTTTAATTGCATCTATTTTTACCCGCCAAAAAAACTTCTTGATCTTGTATTTCTAGCGGTTCTAGTGCCAAAAAATCCACTTTTTTTAGTTGCTGTAGATTTTCTTGCAGTTGAAGCTGCTTTTGCTTTATTGAAACTGTTTACACTTCTTGAATATGCTGATGGACTTTTGTAACTTCTACTCTTTTGACTGTTGAAGTTTTGGTTGTTGAAAAGTTTATTTCCTATATAGCTTCCTATCATAGCCCCTGCAATTGAACTTAATAAAACTTCTCCCAATCCCATACCGCCGCTGCTTATAGTGGCTTGTTGCGGATTTGTTAAATTTGAAGTTCCATTGTCTATTTTAACCTCTTCTTGTTTTACTAAAATATCAATTTCACTTTGAGACAATATTCTCTCACTGCCGTCTAAATCTCTTAATACAATTCTAGTATCACGACTTGGGTATTCATTGACAATTATATAGCCGCCGTTTGGTGTTTTTTCTACGATTACAAATGCACCTTGCTTTTGGCTTGCATTAGTAAATGCACCTGCTTGTTGATTGTCTTGTCCATTATTTTTATCTTCACAACCAGTAAGTGATGTTAGAAGTATTGCACCAAGTCCACCGACTACCGCATAATTTGATATTTTCTTTATGTAATTCTTTTTATTCATTATCTCTCTTTATAATAATTTAATAGCTTTTTGCATCAATTCAATATGGTAATTTTCTTGAAAGTTTATAAAATTAAAGAATTGTGACAACTCTTCATCTTTAACTGCAGCAGCTAATTTAATGCATTCTTCTTTTGCAGCTTTTTCCTCTTCAACACCATCAAGTAAAAATTTCTTAATATCATCTCTTTTATAAATTTGCTCCAATATCATTCTAGGAATTGCTAAAATTCCCATTTTTGAAAGCATATTACCAAAGCATTTTAAATGATACTGTGATTCATCTATCAAATCTTGATATACATTGTATAAAATGATATTATCTGTATAGTTTTGCATATATGAATATACAAATATCAGCTCATATTCTTTGTATGTTTCTTCAAAAAGGAAAATTGTAAAAGCATCAGTTGAAGTTTTATCTAAATCTTTATTTTCATAAATTCGCTCTTTGTTAAACGCTGTTATCTCTCCATCATTTTGAGTATCTGCTAGAAGTAAATTAAGTCTTTGAATCATATAATATTCATCAGAGATAATACGAGCAGACATAACCGATTGGTCATAGTGCTTCATAACAATTTTAATCTCATCAATTATAAACTGGAAATACCCGAAGTTTGTACTTTTCTCAATATTTATATCATCTTTTTCATAGCTGTACTTGGTATTTGTATCTTTTAATTCATTCGACATCCATTTTAAATGCCGATACTGCATAGTTGCAAATTCATATAATTCACTTTTAATTCTCTCATTTTTAATAGCAAATGATGAAAAAAGTATTTTTAGCCATAGTTCGTGTTTAAGTTTATAGATTTTATCTAGTGTCATTTGGAAACCTTTTTTAAATAAATAATTAAATTGGAGTATATCCAATATAAGGTATTTTATTTATAAAGCTATTAATATCAAATTAATTCTAAATCTCAGAAATAATATCTTCTAATTCAACTACTTTTATTTTGTAATAGTCCAAGCTGAGTTATGTTGAGTAAATCCAATTTTTGGATAATACTGCGTTGCATCAGGTGCTGATAACAATATGATTTTACATTTATCATTAAGTTCATTTTGAATTTTTTGAATAAGTTTTTTACCAATACCATTTTTTTGGTATTGTTCATCTACTGCTAAGTCTGATAGATAACAACAATAATTAAAATCTGTTACTGCTCTTGCAACTCCGATAATTTTATTGTCTATTGTTGCTGTTACTATTATATCGGCATTTTCTATCATACCTTTGATTGTTTCTATATCATCGATAGGTCTTCTTTTACCTAATGTTGAATTTTTTAATATATCTATAAATTCAGTCGTTGTGATATTTTTGTTTAGTTTGTATTCAATATTCAAGTAATGCTCCTTTGTGTATATAACGCCTAAGTTGAAAAACAAGGGGATATAAATTGATGGAAGTTTGTTATTTTATCTCACTAACTTTAGGAGATAAAAGCTTGAACTTTCCGTCTATACCCTTGTTTTTCTTTTCAACGCTTTGTCAGCATTTTTTAGTCAATTTATATTTACAGCATCTATAAATTTACCAGTTACTATTATATTCTTATTAATATCCAATCCATATTTTTCTTTATTATATTGATAACTTTTTAATATTTTAATATTTTTTACTTTTGAAATAATATAATAATCAGGTTTAAACATATATCTTAATAATTTTTCTTTCTTTTTCTTTTTAATAAAATGACTAACTGATTCTTTAGAAATTGACAACCTAAATATTAGGACTTTTCTATCTGTAATATCACCAATTACACATGAAAATTCAATTATATTTTTATTTTCATTTAGTTCAATATCTTCTAAATAAGCCTTAAATATAAATAATTTATTTTCTTGAATTTTAAAAAAGTTTTGAATTTCATAACTTAAAGATTTAGTATTTATATTTTTAGGTGGAAAATAAATAGCATTAGCATATTGATTCTTTATTTTATTTATAATTTTAATTTCTATATCTTTATTTTTTTGTATTAATTCTTTATGTTCTTGTTCTTTTTTTCTTTGCTTTTCTTCATAAGATGTTCCACCACAACTTGTAAGAAAAAGTATATTGAATATAATAATAAATATAGTAATTGGTATTTTATTTATTGATTTTATAATTTATTCCTTTTTTAATATAGTTTTTCAGCACTAATATCCATTATATTTCTAGATTTAATATGCACTATAGTAACACCAATTTTTGTTTCAGTTGTATTTATCGTAAACATATACCCATCATTATCAAAATCTTTAAAATCTTTAAGTTGTTGAAAAAATTTACGATAATGAGCATAGTTTCCTTTGAATGTTTTAGATTTAGTTTTGTATCCTATTTTTTGATATTTTACTTCTTCTTCAATATCTTCAATTAGTTTCAAACCTTTTGTTTGGATATCATCTATTTCTTCTTTTGTCATTTTAATAGTAGATATTCTTTCTTTTTCATTATTTATCACTATGGTCTGATTCTCTATTGCTACATCGTACATAACTGAATTTTCTAATGATGCCTCAAGAACATCATTACCAGCACTTTTTTGAATTATTGGAAATATAGAGAATGAAATAATTAATATAATAATAGCAATCCACCATTGTATTAAAAAAAACAATGATAAACTTACAATAAGCCCTCCAAATCCTAATGCTCTCAATAATACTTGTTTTGTTCTAAACTTTTTAGGCATTAAAGGATGTTCGTACATATATCCTGCTTTATTTATATCAATATTTACTGTTATTTCTTTAGAATTGTATTTTCTTACAAAATCGCTATGGTTCATTTTATACCTTTTATGATGTTTTATAACAAGCTAGAATATTTATATTTTATGCTAACTATTTATAACTAGACACAATTGTACCAATTAGCCCCTTATCCCTATCTAAAAGGTACAAAAGTGTTCCTTGTTTGATTTAGATTTTCCACCTCGGAATAGGCGGAGCGGGAAGAGGGGCGTTATTAATATCAAATCAACTCTAAAGATGATACAATTTTTACCATGAAATATGATCTTATAGTTATAGGAGCAGGAGCAGCTGGAATGATTGCTTCTATTACAGCTTCAAAAAATGGTAAAAAAGTTTTATTGTTGGAAAAATTACCTAAAATTGGTGCAAAGTTAAAGGCTACGGGCGGCGGTAAATGTAATCTTACAAATACTTTATCAAATGAAGAGTTTATGAGAGGCTTTGGAAAAGATGGAAGATTTATGCAGGATGCTTTAAATAGCTTTGACCATAAAAATTTGATTGACTTTTTTTCCAAAATTGGTGTGAAAACTCATGCGCCTGACGGCTTTAGAGTTTTCCCGATTTCTCATAATTCCAATACAATTTTGACTGCTTTAGAAGATGAGATACAATCTTGCGGTATTGATTTATTATGTTCACAAAGAGTTGAAAAGTTATTAATCAGTGATGATAAAATCACAGGGGTACAAACACAAGACAATACTTTTTTATCTCAAAATATCATCATCTCAACCGGCGGGCTAGGATACCCAACTTTAGGAAGTACCGGAGACGGCTATAAATTAGCCGCTGATATTGGACATACTACAACCAAATTACATCCGGCAATGATGCCTTTAAAAACAAAAGAGAGCTGGGTAAAAAACTGCAAAGCAGACACAATTCCTAAAGTTGAGATAAAAGTTGATTTGAAAAAGGCAAAAAAGTTAAAAGCAAATGGTGACCTTATTTTCACAAATAACGGTATAAGAGGTCCGGTAGTACTTGACTTTGCCAGAGAGATTACACCTTTACTTGAAGAATATGGGGAAGTGCCAATATTGCTCAATCTGACAAAAGGGATGAATGAAGAACAGATTCTTCAACACTTAAAAAAAGCAGTCTTAAAAAATCCAGATTTTAGTATTTTAGAACTTTTACAGACTTTACTTCCCAGCCCGTTATCTAAAGAATTATGTACTTTAGCAAATGTAAATTGTGATGATAAGTATAATAAAATAGCAGGTATAAATCGTACCAAACTTATTGGGTTGTTAGTATGGACACCTTTAACCATCACAGGACACGACGGCTTTAAAACGGCAATGATAACACGCGGCGGGATTAACTTAAAAGAGATAAATCCAAAAACTATGGAAAGTAAAATCATAAAAGGCTTGTATTTTTGCGGGGAAGTTATGAATCTTGACGGTCCATGTGGAGGATATAACCTCCAATGGTCTTTTAGTAGTGGTTACCTAGCCGGTACTAATATTTAGTTAAATAACTGTTGCTATTGTGCATCCATCAGAGATTTATAATATCGTGTATAATTCGTATCATTCTCATCTCTAGCTTTCATAGCTGACCTTGGATGTTCAACAAGTTGTCCTGTTAACATGTATGGTATGCTGTATCCCCAATCTAGTTCTTTTTCAAGCGGTACAATATATTCTTCGATAAATTTTAATACCGGCATTAGTTTATATTTTGGATTTTTAAGAAATCCGATTAGTAATTCCATAGGACAATTTCCTGCACCTCTACCTAATCCTGAAACAGTAACATCTAAAAAGCTTGTCCCATACATCATAGATTCGATAGTATTTGCAAATGCAAGTTGAATATTGTTATGCGCATGGATACCTATTTGTTTTCCTGTTGCTCTTGCAATTTTTACATATTTTTTTGTAAGTTTATTGATTTGTTCTGGATAAAATGATCCAAAAGTATCTGCTATATAAATAATATCTACATTTGTTTTACTAACTAATTCTAAAACTTCATCCAGCTCATCATCAAAAGCTTTAGCAACAGCCATAATATTTACAGTTGTTTCATAACCTTTTGCATGAGCTTCTTCTATAAGTTCAATTGCAGCTGGGATTTGGTGAATATATGTTGCTATTCTTATCATATCAACAACAGATTCACTTTTTGGTAACAGCTCAGAATTTACTGTTCTTCCAATATCAGACATAACAGCTATTTTCAAATCTGTATCATTGTCTCCAACTATTCTTCTGATATCTTCCTCTTTACAAAAGTTCCAAGCTCCAAATTCCTCTTCACTCATAAGTGTAGGAGAGTTATTTTTCCCTATTTCCATATAATCTATACCCGCATCAACGCAAACTTCATAAACACCTTTTACAAAATCATCTGTAAAATGAAAGTTATTTACCAATCCTCCGTCTCTAATGGTACAGTCAAAAACTTTTATATCTTCTCTTACTGTTAGTAATGTTCCCTCTTTTTCTATCATTCTTAGTCCTCTTCTTTGTCTTTTTTATTTTTTATCTAGCTTCTTTTAAAGCATCAGCAATCATAAAGGCTAATTCTAAAGATTGGTCAGCATTTAATCTTGGATCACATTGAGTGTGATATCTTGATGTCAAATCATCTGTTGTGATAGCACTTGATCTACTACCTGTACATTCAGTTACATTTTGCCCTGTCATCTCTAAATGGATACCACCTGCGATACTTCCTTGTGCTTTATGGATTTGAAAAAATTGTTTAACTTCACCTAAAATATTGTCAAAGTCTCTGGTCTTATATCCATTTGGAGCTTTCTCTACATTTCCGTGCATTGGGTCACAGCTCCATACTATTTTTTTACCTTCACTTTCAACTTTTTTAAGAAGATTAGGAAAATGGTCTGCTATTTTATCAGCACCCATTCGTACAATCAAGTTTAATCTTCCAGCTTCATTGTCAGGATTTAAAGCATCAATTAATTTAATTAATTCATCCTCTTTCATAGTAGGACCAACTTTACATCCAATTGGATTTTTAATGCCTCTAAAGTATTCAATATGAGCTTCATTTAAATCTCTTGTTCTATCTCCAATCCAAAGCATATGAGCAGAGCAATCGTACCAATCTCCAGTTATACTGTCTTTTCTAGTCAGTGCTTCTTCATAATTTAAAAGTAAAGCTTCATGTGAAGTATAAAGAACAGTTTGATTAAGATTTGGTGTATTCTTAGATGTAATACCGCAAGATTCCATAAATTTTAAAGCATCACTGATTTTACAAGCCATCCCTTCATATTTTGCACCTAAGGGATGGTTTCGCATATAGTCTAAATTCCAACTATGAACTTTATTTAAATCAGCCATTCCACCTCTTGCAAATGCTCGAAGTAGATTTAGAGTAGCTGCACTTTGGTTGTAAGCTTTTAAGAGTCTTTTAGGGTTGGGTACTCTTAAATTTACATCAGCTTCAATATCATTTATGATATCTCCTCTATAGCTTGGATACTCAACACCATCTATAATTTCAGTATCACTACTTCTAGGTTTTGCAAATTGCCCGGCAACTCGTCCAACTTTTACGACAGGTTTACCACCGCTAAAAGTCATCACAACAGCCATTTGCATCATAACTTGGAAAAGTGATTTTATATTGTCTGCATTGAAATTATTAAAGCTCTCAGCACAATCTCCACCTTGAAGTAAAAATGCATTTCCATTTGATACATCTGCCAATTTTTCTTTTAAGCTTCTAGCTTCTTCCGCAAAAATAAGAGGAGGATAGCTTGATAATTCTTTTTCAACCTTGCTTAATTTTTTTAAATCTATATAGTTTGGTTGTTGTTTTATCGGAAATTTTCTCCAACTATTAGGTGTCCAAATGGTACTCATATTCTTAGCCTTAATCTTTTATAATTTAACTTTATTTAGTAATTCGTCAAATGATACCTTAAATGCACTCAATCCATCTTTAAGTAATTCATTATAAGCAGATTGGATATTTATATTTTTATCTTTTAATGTTTTAAAATATTCGTTACATGCATCTTCACTTAAAATGTTAGATATCTCTTTTTTCCCATTTTCTTCCCATGCTTTTATAGCATCCAGAGGTGCAGTGTTAATAGTATTTGGGAAAATTAAGTTATCTATATAATAGCTTAGACTTAAGCTGTCATCTTTTACTCCTGTACTTGCAAACAAAGTTCTAATATTTTTATTTTTAAATTTTTTTATTTTGTGATAACATTTTGTAGCATTTATGATACCTAACTTTCCGCGTTCTAAACCTGCAGAGTTAAGTTTAGTATCTAATAATTTATCAAACCTGCTAATAAAAATTGATATTACGGCTTTTGTATTTTTTTGACTCTCTTTTATCCCTTCATCTAAAGCTTGGGCACATTTGATTGCTTGTTCGGGAGAAAAGATTAAAGTTGCATTTACAGGTATACCCATAGCAGTAAGATTTTTCATAGCAGGATAACCAGCTTCAGTTGCAGGAACCTTAATCATTACATTCTCATGTTTAATTTGATTATATAATCTTGCACCTTCTTCAAGAGTTCCTAAAACATCATCGCAAAGGTATGGGTCTACTTCCAAAGATATAAAGCCATCTTCATCATTTTCATCATGTAAAGACTTTAATATAGCAGCCGCTCTTTTAATATCACTACCGGAGAGTTCTTCATAAATCTTTTTTGGTTCATTTGCCTGCAGCATATTGATTTGTTGCTCATAGGCACTAGAAGTTACAATCGCATTTTTAAAAATCGCAGGATTGCTTGTAGCACCATGTATTAATTTTTTATCTAATAAATCTTGAAAACCTTCTTCTAAAAAATCTCGCTCAATAAAATCACACCATAGTGAAAAATTTATTTTTTCTTTCAAACTCATATTTTTACCTTTATTTACACTCTAAATCTTTGGCAATTTTACCTTTAAAATCTTTTAAAATAAAACCTCTACACTCTTTTTGCGTAGTTAAATCAATAAATTTTAAAGAATATTGATAGCCTTTGACATTTGTACCTTCATTTAAAAATTCTGTTTTTGAAAATACTGATACATTACTGACTTTGGTAAAGCCTAGTTGAGTTAAAATCTTTGTGGCTTTTTGGGCTTTGCCGTCTTTAACAATAAATACAGCTAATATACCTGCAATTACAAGTATCGCTATATACAGAAAAGTTTTTTTTGGTAATTGTCTTACCTTTACATTGTTATTCATAAATCTCCAAATACTTTTAAAGGTGTGCATTTTAACATAAATTAGCTATAATATCCTAATGAAAAATGTATTAGTTATCCTTGACGGCATTATTGCCAAAAAACTTTTAGACAGAATGGTTGAAACGAATACCGGCAGCAATGTTTATGATATTGTTTATATGAACGATTACATATTGCCGGAACAAAAACCTTCTAATTTTACTTTTTATAAATTTGACCCGACAAGCCAATCAAAATTAAAATTTATTTTAGACAAAGTCATTCATAATGAAGCATTAGTAGTATTAAATACTAAAGATGATACCTTAAGCGTTATTGGCAATATCAGAAAATATAAAGAAAACTTTCATTTTACTGTTTATGACAGTTGGAATTTAGATTGCAACGATACCAAAGTGCACTATTATAGAGGTAATGAAGTTTTAGCAAATGGGTTATTGGAACAACTGCCGAATATACCTGTTTTAGCTCAAAATATTGGGTTGAAGCAAGGGGAGATAATGGAAATTAAAATTCCATTTGGAAGTTCTTATGCTTACAGATATATAGGAAGTATTGCGCAAAAAGATTGGAAAATTTTTGCACTTTATAGGAATCATATATTAATCAATGTAAAGCCATCTTTAGTGTTAAAACCAAACGATGTGATTTTAGTAATAGGTAAACCTGAGGTTTTAACACAAGTTTATGGTGCTATTTCTCGAACAGCCGGGCATTTTCCTATGCCTTTTGGTAACAATATTTATGTTTATTGTGATTTATATGTACAGCAAGAATATGAAGTGATTGATGCTATTAAAAAAGCTAGATTTTTACATCAGAGAATGAAAAATAAAGAATTAATCATTAAAGTTACAAGACCGACAACATCAATAATTATGAATGAGATTAAAGATTTAATCAAAGATAGAGAAGGTGTAGTATTAGAAATAGACTATGCAAATACGGGAATAAATACTATCCTTAAAGAGGATAAAAAACGCTTTGATATAGGTCTGCTTGTTCTTACACAAAGCTTATTGGAACATAAAGAAGCGATTAAAAATGTAATAGAGCATAAAATACCAATCTTTAAAGTAGGAATTGAGAAATTATCAACAATTAAAAATACTGTTCTTTTACTGAATGAAGAGGAAAATTATGAGCAATTGTCTCCTGTGGTATTTGATATCTCTAGGCAGTTAAAATTAAAAATTAAAATATTTAATATGGATCCAATAGGTGATTTAAATAAAGATAAGCTTATTTCTCATCTTGAAAATTTATCAAAAATTTTTAATCAGGATATTATAATAACATCCAATGGAAATAATCCTATGAATGAATTAAAAAAAGAACAAAATATTTTACAAATTTTACCGATAAAAGAAGAAATGTTTGATAGAAGAAGATTTAATTTTTTAAGCACTAATAGTGATTTGTTATCGTTTGATTTATCAATATATAATCAGATTTTAATACCAATTATTGAGGGGGAAGGGAAATAAATGAATTTCGAGACATATCCATTCGAAAAGTTAACTAAATTATTGGATGGAATTGATGCCAATAAAGATTTTGAACCTAGCAGCTTAACAATCGGAGAACCACAATTTCAAACACCGCAGTTTATACAAGATGAATTAAAGAATACTACAAGTTTATTAAACAAATATCCTAAAAGTGCAGGGGAAGATTTCTTGAAAGAATCTATGATAGGTTTTTTTAATACAAGATTTGGAGTATCTTTACAAATGAATGAAATAATTCCAACTTTTGGGACAAGAGAGGTGCTTTTCAATTTTCCACAGTTTTATTTATTTGGCAAAACAAACCCTACTATGGCATTTACAAATCCTTTTTATCAAATTTATGAAGGTGCCGCTATTGCTAGTTGTGCTTCAATTATTCATTTAGATTTAACAGCTGCTAATAATTTTATACCAAAAATCAATGATGAAGAATTAAAAAAATGTGATTTGGTTATATTAAACTTTCCAAATAATCCAACATCTGCAACCATTAGTAAAGATGAATTAAAAAAATGGGTTAAAAAAGCCTTAGAATTTGATTTTGTATTAATAAATGACGAATGTTACAGCGAATTATATTTTGATGAAAATAAAAAACCTGTTAGTTTGCTGGAGATTTGTAAAGATATAGGAAATGATGATTTTAGAAATTGTTTGGTATTAAATTCTATTTCAAAAAGAAGTTCGGCTCCGGGTTTGCGAAGTGGATTTATAGCAGGCGATAAAGATATTTTAAAAGCATATATGAAATATCGTACTTATGCAGGATGTGCTTTACCCTTACCGTTACAAAAAACAGCGGCAATTGCCTGGAGTGATGAAAAACATGTTCAAGAGTTTAGAGATATATACAAGAAGAATTTTGAAATTGCACGTGAGATTTTAGATATAGAGATTCCTGATGCTACATTTTATATTTGGCTTAAAGTTGAAGATGAATTAAGATTTACCCAAGAACTTTATAGGCAAATGAATATTAAAGTTTTGCCGGGCAGTTTTTTAGGCAGAAACGGTATAGGGAAAGATTACATAAGAATTGCTTTGGTTGAAAATGAAGTTAAAACAAAAGAAATATTAGAAAGATTAAAAGAATTTATAAGGAATTACAAGTGAATGATAAAGAGTTACAAGAAGCTAGAACAAATCCAGAGTTTTTAAATTACTTAGAAACTAGAGAAAAAGAAGCTATTGCTAGTGAAAATTTAGAAATATTATATGAGGTACTTGATAATTTATTAATCTTAGATTTAGAAGAGGTTAGAATAAATAAAATTTATGAAACTATTTTAAGAGTTGCTTTTGATGATATTGAAGATAGGCTTAATGGCGGTAATAAACTAAGTTTATTAAATGATGATATTTATTTAATTAGAGCATTTTATGAACATGCGATTGAAAAATGGAGTAATGAAAATTTTCAAGGGGCAAAAGAGTTATTCTTTATTTTATCAAGAATTATAGAAGATAAAAAATTATCAAGCGCGATTAAAATACATTTAATTGCTTGTGCTAAATCTATAGATATGGATAAGTTTCAAGATACTTTGGTATCTCAAGATCAAATGGCAGATGATGAGGTTTATGGGTACTTTATCGTAAACTTTAGAGTAGATACAAAAGAGTATATAAGTGAAAATAGAGAGATTTTAGGTGATTTATTGGATGAACTTGGGCATATGTTAGACTAATGAGAGTTCATTTTATTGGAATAGGCGGTATTGGACTCTCTGCACTTGCCAGATTTTTAAAATACAGCGGTCATACAGTTAGCGGTAGTGATATAAAATCTACCCCTATTACAAAAAAGCTTGAAGAGGAGGGGATAGTTGTAAATATCCCCCAAAGTGCAGACGCAATTAAAAATCAAGATTTAGTTATTTACAGTGCCGCAGTAACGCACACAAATACAGAAAGAATGGAAGCCGATAAACAAAGATTAACTATTTTATCAAGAAAAGATGCTTTGCCGATCATCTTAAAAGATACAAAGAATTATAGTATTTGTGCTGCTCATGGGAAGAGTACAACAACAGCGATGTTAGCTTCAATAATGCAAAGCAGTGCTTTAATTGGTGCTATTAGTAAAGAATTTGATTCAAACTTTAGATATGTTGATGATATTTTAGCTTTTGAAGCTGATGAAAGTGATGAGAGCTTTTTACAATCAAATCCGTATTGTTCCATTGTATTAAATACAGAACCTGAACATATGGAATATTATAATTATGATGAAGAGAGATTTTATAATGCTTATAAAATTTTCCTTGATATCGCACCTCTAAAAGTAATAAATGCTGAAGATAATTTTTTAAAAGATTATAAAGGTGAGGCAATAAAACTGTATCCAAGTAAAGATATAAAAAATTGTGAATTCTTTTTAAAGGATGGAGAACCTCATACCAAATTTGAATTAAAAGATTTAGGAATTTTTGAAGTTTGGGGGTTTGGTGACCATATTGCTTTTGATGCTTCAATGGCAATTCTAGCAGCATTGCAAAATATGGATTGTGAAATAATTAGAACAAATCTTTTAAACTATAAAGGGATTAAAAAAAGATTTGATATCGTTCAAAAAAATGATGATTTAGTAATAATAGACGATTATGCACATCATCCAACAGAGATAAAAGCTACTTTGGAATCTATTAAATTATATAATGATTTAACGCAAATAAAACATACTACAATTATATGGCAACCGCATAAATACAGTAGAACACAAGATAACCTAGAAGCGTTTAAAAAATGTTTTCAAGGATGTGATGAACTTATCATATTACCCGTCTGGACAGTTGCCGAGCCTATTTTAGATATTGACTTTGCTAAAGAATTTGCATCTTATAACTTAACTTTTGCAGACACTTGCGAAACTTATACAGGACAAATAAATTTAATTAAAGATAAAAAGATATTAAAAACTATAAACAGTGGAATGGTTTTAGGTGTAGGTGCCGGAGATATTACTTATCAGTTAAGAGTTTAGTTAAGGATTACAATCCCATTTTGTATATCTATTTTTCCCATTAACTCATATTCAAAAACTTTAGCTCCATATTTACCGATAGCCTCATCATAAGTTGGGGCATTTTGACAATATTGTAAAAACTCATCAATTATTCCATCTTCATTTTGAATTTGGCTGAATTTTGATACAAATTCATTTATATCAAAAATAGCTTTTGCAATGCCTTTTTGCAGTAATGCATTTGTTCCGTCACTTTCTCCTAGTCTATGCGGCAAAACATAAATATCTTTTTTCATTTTTATAGCATATTCTATACTTCTCATAGTTCCTGAGTTTATATCAGCATACGCAACAATAAGAACTTCTCCTAAAGCCACTAACAATTCATTACGAAGAGGAAAATTATATTTAAATGATGGAACATCAGCTTTAAATTGACTGATTACCAAACCATTTTTTTCAATATCCAGTATCATATTTTTATTTATAGTTGGATATCTTTTATCTAGCCCAGTTCCTGCCACCATAATTGTATTATTTGCACCGGCAGCTTTATGAGCTAAAGTATCAATTCCAATTGCTCCACCACTTACAATACAAACTCCGGCTTGAGATAATTTTGCGGAAATTTCTTGTATTAAGTTTCTGGAATATTGGTTTGGGGATCGGCTTCCAACGATAGAAATTTTAGGTTTCTGTAATAATGCTGTATTGCCTATATAAAAAAGTTCATCAGGATATTTTTTCATACTATCACACTGTGGAATATGAAAATCTATAGTTTGTATCATAACTTATCAATAAATACGATATCTAAACCTTGTAATAGATGTTTAGACTGTGAAAGTGTTTTTAGAGTAATAGAATGAGGATGTCCAATAGCGATAGCCATACCGTCTTTTTTAGCTATTCGTACGGCTTTTCTTAGTTGTTTTTGAATATAGCTTTTATCTCTTTTATTATCTAAAAATATATTTCTTGATAAGTATCTTACATCATGCTTTTTCGCATATTTTTTTGCAACTGTTTTAGATGTAGTCCTGCTGTCTAAGAAAATATATCCATATTTTTTTAAAACTTTTAAAAGTTTATCCATAGCTTTTGAATTTGATGTAAATTTACTTCCTGTATGATTATTTAAATATTTTGCTTTTGGATACAGCTTTTTTAATTTTTGCATTCTATTATCTATGATATCTATGTCATCTGCAATATGTAGCGTATTAGTTTCTTCAAAGTTTGAAATACCCGCTTCAAGAGGCAAATGTATCATATATATATCAGTATTTTGTGCAATTTTTGCTGAATTTTTATGTCGCGAAGTTGGCGGTAGAAATGACATTGTTATAGGATAAGATATACTACTTATTTTTTGTACTTGATATTTAGTTGTTACATCATCTATGATAATAGCTAATTTTGGAAGTTGTTTAATTATTTCTTTTATTACAGGCTTTGGTTTTGGTTTACTTATTATTGTTTGCTCTAGTTCAATAATTTTTGTTTTAATTTCATCTATTTTTTTAAGGGCTTCATCATCTTCTTGGGTAAAGTGAAAAACACTTTCTTCTTTTTCAAGAACATCTTTTTCCTTTATGATATCAATATCTTCTTTTACATATTCTATTTCCATAGCTTGTGTTTTTTCTTCAAAATATTTAGCTTGCTGTTCTTGTAAAAGTTTTTCTTCTTGTTTTTTATCAACCAATGGTTTTTTTATAGTTGGTATATCTTCTAAAACTTTATCTTGATAAAAAAGGTTAATTGATAATCCTAGTATGACTACTAGACAAATAACAATTATTATATTTATAATAAATAATGGGGATTTTTTTAAAGTTCTTTTTTTAGTTTGTCGTTTTCTTTTAGGCATATCTTTTGGTTGTTATAACTTTTGTATGCATTCCCACTCAGGAGAGTGGGAACGAGATCAGTTTGACACTTTTTAGTTTTTATCCATATCTACTATTTTATTAGCAGAAATCCAAGGCATCATCTCTCTAAGATTTACACCTGTTTGCTCAATTAAAGAAGCTCTTGCGTTAGTTCTTTCAGCATTCATTCTTGGGTATCCAGCTTGACCTTCTAAGATAAAGTCTTTAGCAAATCTACCATCTTGAATCTCAGTTAAGATATCTCTCATAGCTTGTTTAGACTCATCATTGATAACTCTTTTCCCAGATACATAATCACCATACTCAGCAGTATTAGAAATAGAATATCTCATATCAGCAATCCCACCTTCAAACATTAAGTCAACGATTAACTTAAGTTCGTGTAAACACTCAAAGTATGCAAGTTCTGGAGCATATCCAGCTTCTGTTAATGTTTCAAAACCAGCTTTAACTAATGCAGTAGCACCACCACATAATACAGCTTGCTCTCCAAATAAATCAGTTTCTGTTTCATCTTTGAAAGTTGTTTCAATAATTGCAGTTCTTCCACCACCAATTGCAGATGCATAAGAAAGAGCTAACTCTTTAGTTGTACCACTTGGATTTTGACCAATAGCGATAAGATCTGGAATTCCTCCACCTCTTACAAACTCAGATCTTACTGTATGACCTGGCGCTTTTGGAGCAATCATAGTAACATTGATATTAGCTGCTGGATGAATTCTTCCATAGTGAATATTAAAACCGTGACCAAATGCAATAGTAGCACCATCTTTTAAGTTTGGAGCAATCTCATTACTATAGATTTCAGCTTGATTTTCATCTGGTAATAAAATCATAACTACATCACTACATGCCGTTGCTTGGGCAACTGTAAGTACTTCAAAACCTTTAGCTTCTGCTTTAGCCCAAGATGCACCATCTTTTCTTAAACCAACACAAACTTCAACACCGCTATCTCTTAAGTTTTCTGCGTGTGCGTGACCTTGTGAACCAAAACCAATCATTGCAACTTTTTTACCTTTGATTATGCTAATATCACAATCTTTATCATAATAAACATCTAATGCCATTTATTCTTCCTTTTTTTATTTTGAATTTATTTCGCGATTATATCACACATTGTCTTTAAGACAATTTGATTTATAAAACTTTATTTAGATTAACTTTTTATGGGTAAATTAATTTTAAATTGATTGTCAGAATACTATATTCATCTTCTGTTCATATTTATTAAATATACTTTCATCGTATTTAATCGTACACGCGTTAAAGGCTATATTGGATTGTAAAGAAAATAATACTAATAATTTTTTTATTGTGAATAAGGTATATTAATCATATAGGATATAAAGATATGAAAATTTTAATAGTTGAAGATGATGTAAAGATTTCTGCCTTTTTATCAAAAGGTTTGCAGGAAGAAAATTATATTGTTGACTGTTGTTTTGACGGTGAAGAAGCTTTTTATTTAATTACAACAAATAATTACGATTTAATTATATTAGATTTGATGATACCATATATTGACGGTGTTACTTTATGTAAAGATTTAAGAGAAACGGGGATTGATATTCCTATTATTATGCTTACGGCAAAAAGTTCAATCGAGGATAAAGTTTTGGGATTAAATATTGGCGCAAATGATTATCTTGCCAAACCATTTTCATTTGATGAGTTAGTAGCAAGAATAAAAGTACAGTTAAGAAATGGAAAAAGTTTAAATAATATATTGCAAATAGCTGATTTAAAGCTGGATAGCGATAAAAAAATCGTAACAAGAGCTGATAAAAATATAAACTTAACCTCAAAAGAATACATGCTTTTAGAATATCTTTTGATAAATAAAGGAAAAGTTGTAACAGAGCAGATGATAAATAATTCACTTTGGGATATGGATGATAACACGGCAAGTAATATTATAAATGTATATATCTATCGTTTACGAAATAAAGTTGATAAAGATTATGAGATTAAACTTATACATACTGTTAGGGGTATGGGATATAAAATAAGCGAAAAATAATGAATCTTAAAAATATAAAAACCAGACTTCTTTTTTGGTATTCAATTATCATAATTATTATATTATCTATATTTTCATTTATAATATTAAATGAATTTACAAAACTTGTATTAGAAAAACAAAATCATATCCATACTTCAATAAAACATTTGGAAAATATTCTTGCATTATGGATACCAATACTTTTAATAATATCAATTATACTAGGATATTTTATTATTAAGAATTCATTAATTCCTGTAAAAAAAGTTATAGATGAAGTTAAAAATATAGAAGCTTCAAGCCTTCAAAAAAGGATTACAATAATTAACTCAAATGATGAGATAGAAGAGTTAGTAACAACTTTCAATTTTATCTTAGATAAATTGGATGATTCATTTTCTAAAATTAAAAGATTTTCAAATGATGTTTCGCATGAATTGAAAACACCGCTTACGGTTATAAGAGGCGAGATAGAGTTGGGTTTGAGAAAAGAAAGAACCAATGATGAATATAAAACTATTTTAAAGAGTACACTTGAAGAGACAAAATTACTGCAAGAGCTGATAGATAGCTTGCTTTTTTTATCAAAATCAAATAACAAAGAGATGAAAAGTAAGTTTGAAAATGTAGAATTAGATGAGATAATAACCGATGTAATATCTCAAAATAAAGAATTGATAAAAGAAAAAGATATAAAAATTGAGTTTAAAAAGCTTGACAGTATTAGTTGTCAAGGGCATCCGTTGCTTTTAAAAATTCTTGTTGGGAATATAATACAAAACTCTATTAAATATTCACACAAAAGCTCTAAAGTTGAAATATATTTGGATAAAGATATTTTAAAAATCAAAGATTATGGCATAGGGATACTTCCCTGTGATATTGAAAATATCTTTGATAGATTTTATAGGGTTGATAAGGCACGAGGTCGAGGCGGCTATGGATTGGGACTTTCAATTGTAAAATCAATTGCAGGTATACATGGTTTTGAGATAACGGTACAAAGTGAATATGATAAATATACGCAGTTTACAATAAATCTAAAAACTGAAAGAGGGGTATCTTAATGGAAATTTTTAGCTCAAATAAAATTTATGATTTTATGGGTAAACGATTGATATTTTTAACTATATCTGCTGCTTTAGTATTAGCTTCAATTGGATTGGTAGTTGTCAAAGGTTTAAATCTTGGTATAGATTTTACCGGCGGTACTGTTATTCAAGTTCAATATACACAAACAGCACCTATGAATAAAATAAGAGAAGTGTTAATTGTAAAAGATGAATTCAGTAAAGCTAGTGTTACAAAGTTCGGGAACGACAAAGAGGTAATTATAAAAATTCCCACTACTACATCAACCTTGGGAACGGATATAGGTGATGAGATACGAACTATATTGAAACCTACGGGAACCTTTGAGATTCGTAGAGTTGATATGGTAGGTGCAAAAGTTGGAGGTGATTTAAAAGAAAAAGGGATAAAAGCTTTATCTTTAGCTCTTATTGTTATTTTGATTTATGTCTCTTTTCGGTTTGAATGGAGATTTGCTATTGCATCAATTTTAGCACTTATTCATGATGTTTGTATTGCCATTGGTGCTATTTCACTGTTTAATATTGATATAAATCTTGATATTTTGGCAGCCATTTTAACTATACTTGGATATTCATTAAATGATACAATTATTGTATTTGACCGAATTAGAGAGGGAGTTAGAACATCACAGGATAATAGACTCAATGAAGTAGTTAATGAATCAGTTTCAAGAACATTAAGTAGAACTACACTTACCTCATTAACAACATTTTTCGTTGTATTAACTTTATATTTATTTGGTGGAGAGATTATAAACGGATTTAGTTTTACACTTTTAGTTGGTGTTGTTGTAGGAACTTATTCATCTATATTTGTTGCAGCTTCATTTTTGGTACAGTTAAATTTCTCAATATCAGATTATAGAAAAAATGAAGCTGAAAAATTAAAAAGAAAAAAAGAGAAAGATAAAATGAGAGCCCAATTTGAAAGTGGGATGATTTAAAAAATAAATCTTAGAAAAGAAAAGAGAGGAGAAAATTGTATTGAAAAATAATAAAATCATGATTGTATATGGGTTGGTATTGGTATCGCTATTTCTATATTTTTATTTATCTATCCCTATACCTACATATAAATGACAGCCAATCCTTTTACAATCTGAATATTTATTCATATCCTGTTCATTTTTATTCAATATACTCTTACTTAATATATAAAAATAAAGGATTTATAAAGTGAGATATATTTATATTAAAAACTATATGGAGCTAACACCTAAAAAAAAGAAAAACTTCTTACTTTTTGTTAATAAATGCAATGATTTTAAAGTTGTATCCCAAAAAATTATATTTAGTGAAGAATCATTGCTTTTAGAATTTCTAAGCGATCATGATACAAAAAGAGCATACATAAATTTTCAAGACTTTTTTCAAAATATGACGAATATAAAAGTAGATTTTGTTGAAAAGATTTTTAACAGCAATCAAATGATTTTAATATTTAATGAAACAAATAAACGAATTAGGGTTTAATAATATTTTAGTTTGATTTTATAGGTATAGCAATTTTAAAACAAGCACCGTTGTAAGCTTGTCCATCTAAAGTTGTATTTGTATTTTTTATACTAAGTAGTCCGTTCATATGTTTTTCTATGATATCTTTACTCATATATAATCCTATCCCCGTCCCTTGAGATTGATGTTTTGTAGTGAAATATGGGTCAAATATTTTATCAATTATATCGTTTGGTATTCCGCCTGCATTATCCTGAATATACATAATATTAAAGCCATCTTTTATTTCACTTCGAATATGTACAAATTTTTCTTTTATATCATTGTCGCAAAGCGCATCTTTTGCATTATTCAATATATTTAAAAATACTTGGGATAATTCACTGGGCATACCGTTGGCGATAAGTTTTTCATCATCACAAGCTAGTATTAAATTTATATTTGTATCTTTATATGTTGCGCTTGTAATCGATAAAGTTTTTTTCATAACATCTATAATATTAAAATCTATTTCTTCTTTATCTTCTTTAAAAAAGCCTCTAAAATCTTCAATAGTTTGTGTTAAAAAATCAACATACCTCATAATCCTAGAATATGAATCACTAATCTCCTCGTCATTTGTAAGACCTAATTGCATCTGAAGCTGCATACCGGATGCGGTAGTATTTATTGCACTTAGAGGTTGCCTCCATTGGTGGGCAATATTACCTATCATTTCTCCTAGTGCTGCAAATCTTGCTTGTTGAGTTATTTGTTTATCTTTATCTCTAACTTTTTGAGTTTCTATAATAACTTTCTGTTCTAAACTTTCATTCAAGTCTAGCAGTTCTTTTGTTTTATTTTCTATAATTAGTTCAAGGTTATCATTTAGGCTTTTTAGATTAATTTGAGAATTTACTTCATCAGTAATATCATTTAATGTTACTATTATGACTACCTCTTTTGTTAATTCATTAATTATTCGTTTATTTGCTAAAATTGAAAAATGATGATTTGTTGAACCTTTTTTCATAATAACTCTAAAGCTTATTTGTGGATTTTTCAAAATATGTTCAACCCAGCTTAGTCCATTATAATCTTTTTTAATAATATATCCATCATTTGGAATTTCAGTTTCAAAAAAATCACAAATACAACTATTGATTTTTTGAAAATCTTTAAAGCTGTCATATTCGTCAAAAAAATCTATCAGCATTTTATTTGCATCTACCATTTTTGTACCGTCACTAATCACAATGATATTTGGCTGAGCATCCAATATTGCACGAATCGAATCCTCTTTTGCTTTAAGTTCATTATTTAAATCTATAAGGGCATCATTATCCTTATTTATAATTTTACTAATCCAATACCCAATTAAAAGAACTATTAAGATAACTAAAAAAATAAGCCCCATCTTAATTTGCATATATTTTGATTTTTGTTTTTGGATAGTTATATTTATATTATTTAACTCTATATCACCCTCATATAATAATCTTCTAATATTTTCAGACATTCTAGTAAAAAATGCAGGTGTTGTTTTATAAAATCTTCTAAGATTTTTAGATAATTCAGAAAACTTTTGAATATCATTTATCTTTCTAAACTCTGTTCTTAGAGAAAGCAGTGAATCGACCTTTTGAATCATATTTTTAAGCTCAAGAAGTTTTGGTCGAATATCGATAACTTCTAAAGGAAGCAGCTCTTTTTTATTTGGTTTATAATTAGTTATTTTAATAGTATTTGCATGACCTTCAACATTAAGCTTAATATGCCTATGTAATGTACCTCCATTTTCTAAAATATTTAAAGATAAATCAATGTCAGCCATTACATCATTGATTTTATTTTTAACTATTTGCCGTGACCTTTTTGATGTGGTCGTAGTAGCAAGTTCAAAAAATAATGCTTTAATCTTTAAAATATCTTCAGCAATATATTCTCCAAGTTGTATTTTCGTTTCATAATTTTTGGTTTTTTTATCTAAATCATTTACAAGTCCTGTAAAAACCTGATTTAAAGAAAATAAAGATAAAAAACCAAATATAAAAATACCAATTAAAATATGGAGTTTTGTTGAGGTATTGGTTTTCATATATTATAAAAATCCATATCTTTTCATAATAGCCTGTCCATCTTTTGAAGCCGCAAATTCCATAAGTGCTTTTGCGATTTTAGGATGTTTGGAAAAGCTTAAAAGATTAATTATTAATTTTTTCTTTGGAGCATATTTGTCATCGATTTCAATTACATCAATAAATGGTGAATTTTCGGGCCAAAACCCTGTAGCCCTCCAGTTTATAGCTATATCAGCTCTTTTATCAATTAGTGCTTTATTTAAATTTCTTGAATCAGTTCCTATCTCAACAGCCAAATCAAAAGCTTCATCATAAAATTCTTCCCCTCCAAACTTTATAAGAACACTCTTCCCGTTTTTACCGATGCTGCCGGTTTTTGGATTACAAATAATGGTAGCAATATTTTCATCCAGCATACTTTTTAAATCTTTGATTTTTTTGGGATTCCCTTTTTGTACAAAGATTGCGGCTTTGTTAAATCCTATATATTTTTCATCAAGTAAAAAACCATCCTTTAGATTTTTTTTTCTATAAGAGTCGGAACCCGGTAAATATAAATCACCCTTTTTTGCTAATTTTAAAGAGGTATAAAGATCTTTTGAGCCGCCTTGCATAATCTTGATGGTACAATTATATTTTTTTTCAATTATTTTAGATATTTGGGCTATAGGTTTTACCATTGTAATTCCGCAATAAAATAGCAAAATCGGCTTATCCTTTGCCATAAGTGAATTGGAAGAGATAACCAATACTATAAGTGATAACAATAATTTTTTTAACATAATTAATACCTTTTAGTGATAATTAGTTATTATACATAAAAAACATTTAGGATTATCTTTGTATCAAAAAAGTATCAAAAAACTATTACAACAAGACCGTACACTGCTTGGCCAAGGTATAATCAAAGAAATTGATAATAAGTATATCTTAAATACCAAATATAAAATTGGTAAAATTTTAGTAAAAAAGAATGTTGCTCAATTTATCGATAAAGATATGCGAAAGATTTTTATTGAATTAGATAAATTAAATGGTGCATATAATGATGATTTAGTTTTGATACAGATGATTTTTAATCCACGACATAAAACTAAGGCAAAAGTTATTAAAATAATTGAAAGAAGCGATGCTGAAATTTTATGTTTTATTAAAGACAGTCAAACTTATAGTGTAAAGGATAATATTAAGCTGACTTTCAATATATCTTTAAGCAGTTATAAAAATGGCGATATTTTACTTATAGCTAAAGAAAAAATAGTATCTGTAGTAGGAAATATCAGTGATACTAAAATTGATGAAAAAATATCGTTATATCTATACAAACAAAATTTCAGAAGCCAAGAATATATTACAAATATAAACGATGAATTTAAAATGCGCGATAGAGTCGATTTAACTAATCTGCCATTTTGTACAATTGATCCCGCAAGTGCAAAAGACCATGATGATGCAATTTATTTTGACAGTGATTTAAATATACTTTATGTCGCGATTGCTGATGTCAGTGCTTTTATAAAAGAGGGTAGCCCACAGGATTTGGAAGCTAGGAAAAGAGCATTTTCAATCTATTTACCAAATAAAGTATTACCAATGATACCTTTCTCTTTGAGTGCCGATTTATGTTCATTAAAACCAGATATCAAAAGATTTGCATTTGTATTTAAAATAAAATTAGATACTAAAAAACTTGAAGTAGTTAAAAGTGAAGTTTTTGAAGCTACGATAAAATCACAAAATAAATATAGTTATGAAGAGATTGATGATGTAATTAAAGATAAAACAAAAGGCTATGAAGATATTTTAAAACTTTATTCTTTAACTGCTCAATTTAGAAAAAAACGATTACAAAACGGTTTTGATTTTAGAACCGAGGAGTTGAGTTTACAGCTTGATGAAAATGAAGAGTTACAAAGTGTTGTAATTGAAACTTCAAGCCCATCTCACAAGTTAGTAGAAGAGTGTATGCTGCTTGCTAACTGTGAAGCTGCAAAGAAATTAAAAGGTTTGGGAATATTCAGAGTTCATGAGGAACCAAAAGCCAAAAGTATTGAAAAATTAATAGATGATGTAAATATGCTGGGTCTTAATGCTAAATTAAAAGATAATGTTCATAAAACTATTGAATCTATTCAAAGTAAAGCCGCTAATGTAGGACTTGAAAATGAAGTGGATGAACTTATAATTCAATCCCAACAACAAGCAAGATACGGTTCAAAATCTTTAGGACATTTTGGGTTAGGATTTAAAGATTATTCGCACTTTACTTCACCAATTAGAAGATATGCGGATTTAGTTTTACATAGAATTCTAAAAACCAGAAAAATCCCCGCAGATATCGAAGTCATTTGTGAAGATATCAGCGTAAAAGAGCGAGATATTGCAAGTTTGGTTTGGGATTTGGAAGATAGAAAATATGCAAGATGGGCAGATAAAAATTTAGAAAAATCTTTTGCCGCTATAATCGTAGATGCCCAAAATGGTATTGCCAAACTGCAAGAGGAAATGATCGGTGCCAGAGTAGTTTGTAAAAACTATGCAGGACAAAGATTGTTTTCTAATGTAAAAGTTACATTAAAAAGCAGTGATATTATTACAAAAAATATAATTGTGAATATACAAGATTAGTAAAAACTAATCTTGACTTACACACTGTGTAAATAAATATTGATGTTCCGCAGGTAAAACTTCATATAAAGCATTTGCCAAATCTTTTATCTCCCAAAGCGCAGCTTTTGTACTTCGCAAATGTATAAAATTCTGTAAACTTCGTGCGTTGATTGTCCAAGTAAGTTCTGTTTTATAACTTTCAGGAAGACAAAATTTTGCTTTGTCATTTGAAACACCGTCAATCAATATTAATCTTAAATTTTCTAAAGCTGCAAGAGAAGCATAATCCACACTTAAAACATCAGTCCAAACTAAATATTTTGAAGCTCTTGTCATATGTTTATCTGCATAAACTTCAGCAGGATTTGAATATTTTTCAAGTAACTCTTGAGCTGTTAACCCTTCGGTAAAAGTATCTTCATCTTTAAGTTCTTTAAGGGTATATCTTGTAGATTTTACACTGGGACTTGCCATTCTATGACGGGCAAGTTCTTGAAGTAAAGCACGACTGACTCCTGAAATATAAAAAGTGTAAGTTAAATGTTCTAATGTTGAAGCATGTTTAAATTTATTTCCAACTCTGTCAATAAGGTCTTTATCTTTTTCTCCACCGTCATCGCTATTGTCAAAACTTTGCCAACAAGTTCTAATTGCATGAGCACAAACTTCTAAAGATGAGTGTTGCATAAGTGTAATGTTCATATTTAATACCTTTAAATTTTATACATTATTATACTCAAAATAATATAAAGTAACACTTTAAACAAAGTTTAGATATAATCCGCGAAATATAATATAGAAAACGAAGATTAAATGAAGGAATAAAATGAGAAATATTAGAAATATTGCCGTTATCGCACACGTTGACC
>JAGLOP010000018.1 GCA_023138835.1 Arcobacteraceae bacterium | reverse complement strand
TATGAGTAAAAGAAAGCTTTTAGAATTGGTTGAAGGTGGACAGGTTAGTGGCTGGGATGATCCAAGGTTGCCAACGATTGCAGGATATAAAAGAAGAGGTTATACGCCAGAATCTATTTTGAACTTCTGCGATCAAATAGGTATAGCAAAAGCAAACTCAATGGTTGATGTTTCACAGCTTGAATTTTGTATTAGAGATGATTTAAATAAAAAAGTGCCACGTGTTATGTGTGTACTTGACCCACTAAAAGTAACGATCGAAAATTTTGAGGGTTATGAAGAGATTGATGCTCCATACTACCCACATGATGTACCTAAAGAGGGTTCGAGAAAGATACCTTTTTCAAGAGAGATTTATATTGAGCGTGATGATTTTATGGAAAATCCTCCAAAAGGTTACTTCCGTCTTACACCTGAACAACCTGTACGTCTTAGACACGGATTTATCATCACTTGTAAGGAAGTTATCAAAGATGCTAATGGCAATATCAGTGAGATAAAAGCAGAATATTATCCTGACTCTAAAAGTGGCTCGGACAGTAGTGGTATCAAAGTTAAAAGTGCTATTCAGTGGGTGAGTGCTAAAGAGGCTAAAAAAATTGAAATAAGGCTTTATGATAGATTATTCAAAGATGAAGCCCCTGAGGGAGTAGAAGATATAAACCCAGATTCTTTGAAAGTTATCAAAAATGCTCTTGTTGAGCCTGCTGTTATAACTGGAAAACCTGATGAAAGATTCCAGTTTGAAAGACAGGGGTATTTTTATGCTGATCCTATTGATTACACTGATGAAAACCCTGTATTTAATAAAATTGTTGGTCTTAAAGACTCTTGGGCTAAAAAGACAAAAGCAACTGAACCTGCACCTAAGCCTGCATCTAAACCTCAAACTAAAAAAGTACAAGTGGATGGTGAAGTTGCACCCATGAGTGAAGAGCAGAAGACACTATTTGATAAGTACACTGGTGATCTTGGACTAAACAGTGAAGTATCTAATATTCTATCTCGTGATAAGTATCTCTCGTCATTCTATGAAGAGGCTCTATCTGTCCTTAATAGTCCTGTGAGTCTAGCTAATATTGTGGTAAATGAGGTAGCAAAAGAACTAAAAGAAAAGCAGTTAAGTGAACTAAAATTTAGTGCAAAGCAAATAGCCCAACTTGTTAAAATGGTTGATGATGAAACTATTTCAAGTAAAATTGCTAAACAAGTATTTGAGCAGATGGCTAAAACAGGAGAAAATCCAACACAAATAGTTGAAGACAAGGGACTTGTGCAGATAAGTGACCCCTCTAAAATTTTGCCTATTATTGATGAAATAATTGCAAAAAATCCAGACAACGTCGCAAAGTTCAAAGCAGGTAACACCAAACTTTTAGGCTTCTTTGTAGGGCAAGTACTAAAAAACACAGGGGGCAAAGCAAACCCAAAAGTGGTAAATGAACTAGTGGCCCAGAAGTTAAAATAATAAACTAACCTAAAAGGCTGGTACGAACACTAGCCTTTATTTTAATGAAGTTTTTTGTATTAATTGAAGTTTTTTTAATCTTGTAAGTTTTTTGATTGCATATTCACGTTTTGATGCACTACTTCTGTTAAGTGAAGGCTCTTTATATAATAGTTTTACGGGACGCCTTGCTTTTGTATATTTTGCACCTTTATCTGAAGAATTATGTTCATCTAAACGTTTTGTTACATCTTTAGTTATTCCTGTATACAAATTTCCATCACTACACTCAAGAATATAAACAAAATATGACATTAATACTCCTTGTGTTTATCTAATATTGAGGGATTATACAATAATTTTTATTGATCCTAATATTTTATTAACAGCACTATTAAATTTAGATCCTTATAATTCTTCTATTTTTATTAAAGAATTACAAAAACTAAATAAAGAAGCACTATATGTACAAAATGAAGAATATTTAAGTATAATTCATAAAAAAAAGAAGAATTACTAAAATAACAAATGAAATATATAGAAATAATAGCAAATAATAGCAGTATTGATACAATTAAAAAAATTGCTGAATATAATAATGCAGTTGATTTTAGATTAGGAATTGATTGTCAAGATGATATGAGACAGATAAGACTTCTTGTAGATGATAAGGACTTGCAAAAAACACTAGATTCATTACAGAATACACTTGCTGCTTATCCTACAGCAAGAGTTACTGTTATGGCAATTGAAACATCATTTACTATGAGTGAAAAAATAGAAGATAAAAAGATAACATCTACTACTGAAGCTAGACAATCACTATATGAAAATGTAAAAAAGAATACAAAATTAGATGCAAATTATTTTACATTATTAATATTATCTACTATTGTCGCAACAATAGGATTAGTAGAAAATAACGTAGCAATAATTATAGGTGCTATGGTAATTGCTCCTCTTTTAGGTCCAAACCTTGCTTTAAGTCTAGGAACAGCATTAGGGGATACATCTCTAATGAAAATTGCTATTAAAAGTCTATTAGTTGGGATTTTTCTTACAATTGTATTATCAACAATTACAGGATTGCTGTGGCCATATGATTTAAAAATTAGTAATGAAATCTTACTTAGAACGTACGTTGGCTTTGATTCAGTATTATTAGCATTGGCATCAGGTGCTGCTGCAGCACTTGCATTAACCACAGGAGCATCAAGTGTAATGGTTGGTGTGATGGTTGCTGTTGCAATTTTACCGCCAGCAATTACAGTAGGATTAATGATTGGTAGTCTTAATTTTAGTATGGCATATAGTTCATTATTACTTTTAGTGGTAAATATTGTAAGCGTAAATTTATCCAGTAAAATAGTATTTCATATAAAACAAATATATCCAAGGTCTTGGTTTGAAAAGAATAAAGCAAAACAAGCAATGAGAAACTATATTTTATCTTGGACTATTACACTACTTTTTCTTATCATAATTATTTATTTAAGGAATAAAATTTAAGTGTTTATGTAATATAGAATTATAGACTTTTAAAAGATATAGTATATTTCTATCCTAACTTAAAATAGTTTGAACTAATATCAATCTAAGTATACTGATATTATAAATGAATTATATAAAAATCCAGTGCCATTATAGTGCCATGAATACCTTAAAAATGACTATATTTTAAAAAATTGAAAATTGAAAAGGCAATATTTATGGTATCTAGAGATATTTCATTTACTTTCAAAAACTCCCCATGTGCCAAAGCCAATTACTAGCCCTTATTTCCAGAATGATGCAATATTGGCAATTTTAAGGATATTGGTTAAAAACAAAATTTATGCTATAATACGCTATATAAATTGAAAGAGTGCATTATGAAACTATATAAAATTTCACGAAAAGATATAGATAAAACTGTGTCAGATTCTCAAAAAATAGAAGGATATAAAACTGCTTCTAAACCTTTACAAAAAAAAGCTAAAGAGTTAATGGCAAAATATAATGTCAAAGTATCAGCTTGATAGTAGTCCTATTTATATAGATGGGACAGATATACCAAAAAATAAACTTAATATTCAAAATTCAGATTTATTACACGAAATAGAAAACAACTTACTAAAAGAAGCTTATCAAACCTTTTCACAAAATATTAATGCAACAACAAAATTTAATGAAGAATTTTTTATAAATTTGCATAAAAAGACTTTTGAATCACTGTATGATTTTGCAGGAGCATATAGAGATGTTAATATGTCAAAAGGTGACTCTCAATTTTGTTTAGCTCAATATTTAGATAAAGAATCAAAACGAATATTTAACGAATTAGAAAAAAATAATTATTTGAAAAAATATAAAGACAATAAAGAGTTTGCAAATAAATTAGCTTATTACCAAAGTGAACTTATAGCACTTCACCCATTTTATGAACTCAATGGAAGAATTTTAAGACTATTTTGTGATTTAATAGCTGTTACTAATGGGTATAAATTTATTGATTATAGTGGTTCTATTGATAATGAAAAATATATTGAAGCTTCAATTGATTGTGTTCAATATGCAGATATATCAAAACTTGAACAAATCATTTTTAACGGATTGAAAAAAGATTAAAATATCAGAAAATCATTGTGCTAGAATTGTGCCAGAAATAACTATATTTTACCATTATTTTAAAATTTGTTTTGCTAGAAAGCCTTTATCTAAGGCATTTATGGTTTTTCATTTTTATAAAATAGATTCCCTCTCTTAATAACACCATCTTTAGCTTAGTATTCAAGGCACATAAGCATAAATTTACAATTGATTTACATAGTCGGCGATTTTGTCAGATATGTCCCTGAATTTAGGAATTACGCACCATATTTTTATGTTAATTCAATTATTGCATACACTTTAATATTTCATATGTCTTACTGACATCATAAGTAGCACTATGGTAAGCATTTAGATCAAAGTCTATCCCATAAAATAAACAAGTTTCATCTAATTTGGGATTTTTAATCTTTCCATTTTTATTTAAAGCTTTTACTATTTGTTTATTTTCTTTCATAGTACAATAATGTTTTTCAAATGTAATAAGTCCTCGCAAGTGTCTAAGTTCAAAGCTAATATTATGAGCTACTAATGTAGTTGCACCTTTACAAAATTCTATAAAATCTAAATCTTCTTTAAAATATGAACTATACTTTACATCTTGTTTATTACGATGTTCTAAAATTATTTCAGGTGTGAGTTTATGTACTTCATAAGAATATGGATTTACTGGATACCTTGATAGATAGTATCGATGAAATTTATCTTTGATAATATATTCATTATTTATTAGTTCAACTCTAACAGCAGCAACTTCTATTACATCATGTTCATTACTACTATTGGTTTCAAAATCTAAAATAATCATAAAAAGTTCCTTTGTATTAAATTATTGGAATAATATCATATATTTTTTATTTGTACATAAAGTATGGCAAATTGACATACTATTGATAAAATGTAAAAATATTAGTTAATATACTACTATGATTTTACATTTAGATTTAGATTGTTTCTTTGCAGCAGCTCATAGGATTGATAATTCTCAACTAGATAATATACCTATTGCTGTTGGTGGAAGAAGTAATTTATCAATATTTGATACTAAAAAACAAAAGAGAGAACTATCTAAGATAGAAGGTGCATTTACAAGCTCAATACTAAGCTGTAATGATGATAAATCATTTGAAGAGTACTTTGTAGACCCTGATGGAAAAGTAAGAGGTATCATAACTACATCATCTTATGAAGCTAGAGCATTTGGAGTTAAAACAGCTATGCCCGTTGCTGAAGCACTGAGATGGTGTCCAACTCTTACTGTGCTACCACCAAACTATCCACTATATCATGAACTATCACATAAACTAAAACAACTGCTAGAAAAACAAATACCATCTATAGAACAGTTTAGTATTGATGAGTTCTTTGGAGATGTATCAGGATGGATAAAAGATGAAGATGTAGTAGAGTTTGCAGTAAATCTAAAACAACAGATACTAGATGAGCTAGGACTTCCGATATCAATAGGTATTGCAAAAACTAAATGGATAGCAAAATTGGCAACTAATGATGCCAAACCAAACGGAGTGAAGCTTATTCAACCTAATGAAGTGGATGATTATATACATAATAAGCCAGTAAGTGAGTTCTGTGGAATTGGCAAAGGATATCAAGAGAAACTTACCAATAGAGGTATTAGAACATTAGGTCAAGTAAAAGATAAAAAAGAGTTGTTTTACTCATGGGGTAAGTTTGGCTCTCAACTGTATCGTAGAATTACAGGAACAGATACAGAGCAAATCTCTATAACTAAAGATGCCCATAAATCTATAGGACTTGGAAGAACATTTGATCCAGAATTTAATCGTGATGAAATTAAAAGAAGAATTACAATTTTATGTAGACATCTATCATTCTTAGCACACAAAGGTAAACATAATCCTATGACATTTTCATTGAAAATCAAATATCAATATGGAGATAAAGCAAAAGACTATGTTAATAACAATAGAACTTTTACAGAACAACATCTAAAGCAAGGGATGGCAGAAATGTTTGATAAAATAGACAATCATCCATCTCATGCAGTTGTACAGGTAAATATTACATTATCAAACTTTCAAGAGAATAAAGCTGTTACTATGGACTTATTTACACTAGAAGATGATAGTAAACAATCTCAATTAACAGATTCAATGCAGAAGCTGCGAGATAAGTTTGGGATTGATATTATTAAGAGTGGTGGGGAGTTATAATATAATTATTATATGGGTAAGGTTATCGTAAATTCAGCTCCAGTATAACTTTGATCCTTATACTCATACTCAACATTATTAGCTTCAATAGTTCCATGCATACCATCTGCTATTAAGTTATAAGTCATATGAAGCCCTAACCCTGTTCCCTGTGATTTGTGCTTGGTTGTAAAATATGGTTCAAATACTTTACTTATAATGTCTTTTGGTATTCCACCACCACTATCTTTAATTTTTATAATTGCTTTATCTTCTTTTATAGAAGTTGATATGAAAATCAATCTATTATCTTCTACTTTTTCTTTTAATACATCTTTTGCATTATTAAAAATATTAATTAAACATTGAATTAGTTCATTTCCATATCCATCTATTTTTATATCTTCTTGTAAGTCTAATATTATATTTATATGATTATTTTTAATTGAGCCTCTTACTAAATCTAAGAAACTCTCAATAGTGTCTTTTAAATTAAATATAGTCTTAGTTCTATCTCCTTTTATAAAGTTTCTAAAATCATCTATTGTTTTTGATAAATATTGAGCATTGTTATTTATAATGTCACAAGTTTCCATAAATTGTTTATCGGAAAGTGTGTCAAATTCTTTTTGCATCTTCATACCTGTAGCACCTGTTGATATTACAGATAATGGTTGTCTCCATTGATGGGCAATATTACCTATCATATCTCCCATACTTGCTAGTTTTTCTGATTTAAAAAGTTGCTCTTGAATGTGTTTATTTTTTTCAACTTCTATAATAATTTTTTGTTCTAAATTTTCATTTAAATCCTTTAAGTCAAATGTTTTCTTTCTAACTTCAATTTCAAGCTCTTTTTTGTTATTTAGGTTTTTATAAATAAAATAAAATAATAATAACAATCCAAAAAAGACAATGATATTTGAGTTCTTATAATCTTTGCAAATATTATAGATATTATTACTATCAATATAAGAAACAACATAAGCTACAATCTCTTTTTCTTGTGTATTTTCAATAGGTAAAAAAGTAATTACTTTCATAATATCTTTATATTCAGAATATACAGCAAAAGGTTTCTTTGATAATATTCCATTATCTATTTTGTTTCTTAATTTAGATATTACATTTCTCTCCATATTCTTTAATTTATCTGTATGTGAATCTTCAGTTAAGGCAAACATATAATCTTTATGCTCAATGCTAGGAATATATTTTGTCATTAAATTTTTTGTTTCCCAAGCTTTAACTTCAAAAATATTTTTATCTACTAAAAAATGTGAATGTATTTTATTCACATTTAAAAGCTTATCTTGTAAAGCATTTGATGACAATGATATCTCCATAGCTCCTAAATGATTACCTTGTTTGTCATAAAAAGGAAATGTATATCTAAAAGCGTGTGTGGTTCTACCTTGTTCAAATCCAATAACTGTTTGTTTGGTTTTATTAGAAGTTTTTAAACTATATCTTATATCAGTTAAATCATCTCCATATTTACTTGGTTTATGCATTCTTAAAAAAGATACATTATTTGGAAATACAAATTGCCACTGTAGTACTCCTCTTGAATGCATTCTTCCATACATTGATTTTAACATTTTATATAATTTATCTCTTAAAATCTTTTTTTGTTCTTTGGTTGCATTTTGTGCTTGTGAAAATAATTCAATTGCTTTTTTCTTATTAGATATATTGTTTCTAATACTTTTTACATCTATAAGAAAATAATTCATTGTTAGATTATAGTGAGTTTCTAAATCTTTGATTTGTTTATTTAAATCAAATTCTATTCTTTCATTTTTAGTTTGAGTGCTTGAATAAAAAAAGATACTATAAGTAAGTATAAAAATTAATATCATAATTATTTTTAATTTCATATATAAGCCTTAAGTATAATATTTGTAGCATTATAGCACTGTACCCCATAAAGTTTGGTTTTTAAATATATCACTATTTATTTTATAAAATCTATCTAAAACCTCAAACTAGATACAATTCATAATAAAACTATTTGAAGGAGCAATGTGGAGCTAGAAGATTTAGTAGAATTTAGTCAAACAGTTAGGGTTTTATATGTAGAAGATAATTCTGACCTTAGGGAAGATACTCTTGGCATATTTAGTATATTTTTCAATAAAATAGATACAGCAACAGATGGTATTGATGGATTAAATCAGTTTATGGATAATAAATATGATTTAATTATTACAGGTATTGATATGCCAAATATGGATGGCTTAGAGATGATTACAAAGATTAGAAAGATAAGCAAACATATTACTATACTTATTATATCAGCAGATACAAAACATTTTATTGATGTAATTAAATTGGGAGTAGATGGATATATTTTAAAACCAGTAGAGATAAAACAGTTTACAAGTGTATTGCAAAAAGTGATAGAAAAATTACAAGATAAAGAAGAATTATATCAATATAGAAATCATTTAGAAAAAAAAGTAGAAGATGAAATTTTTAAACGAAGAGCAAGTGAAAAAGTACTAATTCAACAATCAAAACTGGCGGCAATGGGCGAGATGATTGATGCAGTTGCGCATCAATGGAAGCAGCCTATAAATATAATTAAAATACATACTGATATGATAGGTTATGATTTTGAAGATGGTAATATTAATAAGGCATATATTAATAAGTTTCAAACGAAAGTGTTCAATCAAGTTAATCATATTACAAATACTTTAAATGAATTTAGAAGTTTTTTTAGACCAAATAAAGAGACACATCCGTTTAATATTAAAGATAGTATAGATAGTATTTTAGTTTTGATACATGATGATTTTATAAAAAATAAAATTGAAATTGAAGTAAATATTAAAAGTGATTTTATTATAGATGGTATAGAGAACGAATTTAAACATATAATTTTAAATATTGCAAATAATTCAAAAGATGCATTCAATGAAAACAATATCAAACATAAAAAAATTATAATTACCACAAACAGTGATAATATTTCTAAACAATTAGAAATTCAAGATAATGCAGGTGGAATTCCAGAATATATAATAGATGATATATTTAAAGCTAATGTAACTTCAAAAGCTGAGGGCAAGGGAACGGGTATTGGTTTATATATGACAAAACAAATAATTGAAAAATATAATGGAACTATAGAAGTAAAAAACATTAAAGATGGAGCAATATTTACAATAAATTTTAAATCTCAATAAATATAAAATCTTTAAAAATTTACTCGGCAAAAAATCGGCAACTACTAACATAATTTTTTTGAGTTTTAATTTATATTATATTGAGACTATTATAATACTCTACTATGATACAATTATCAGGAAATCTAAAAATTAGGATAAATATTGAATATATTACTAATGGATATTGATGTAAATGCTTCAATGTTATTAAATCATCTCACTAAAAGTATTGAACCAAACTGGAAAATATTTGAAGTATTTAATATTGATGAGGGATTAGAACAATACAAAAAAAATAAGATTGACTTTGTTATCATAGATTTTTGTGAAGAAAACAATAAAAAACTTTTGGAAGAAATATTAAAAATAAATTCACATCAAAAAACAATAACACTAGGTGAAGAATTAAAATGTAGTGAGTTACAAGGTTGTGAGTTTTGCATTATTCATCACAATAGAAAAAGATTATTAAAACCTTTTCATCCTCATGATTTATATAAAACTATAAAAGAATTCGATAGTAAAGAATGTCAATATATAGAATTTACTTCTCCTAAAAATATTGAAAGATTTTTACCTAAAATTATTGAAAGATTTTTATATTTTACATATAATCAAACAACTAAAACAATTACTGTCATAAACAAGTATGACAAGAATAAATATGTATTAGAATTTTTAGACATAATTAGTCTACTAAATCAACATAATATCAAATATAATACTATTAGTGATACAGAGTTAGAACTAGTTTAAGTTTTAGGATTTTATTGTATAATATAACTTGAAGGATTATATTATGGAAAAAGAAGAAGAAAGTTTTATTTATCGTTTAAATTTATATATTCCCTTGGTTTTAGTTACTTCATTTATGTCTATTATTACGATTATTATGGTTATATATTTTCAAAAGCAGGCTATTTATGAATATAAATCTGTTATACCAACACAATTTGAGATATCTTTAAAAGATCATGTTGATTATGATGCAGATATACTTAGTGAGTCTATAAATTTTATTCAAGAAAACACATTAGTTGAGCAGGGACTTAGAAATTTAAATAAAAAAGAGATTTATAAAAATATAGAAAAAACTTTTAAAAGCATGAATAAGAGTTTAAATTTGACTCATATGTATTTTATGAAAACCGATGGTACTATTTTATTACGGGTTCATGATTATAAAAGAGACGGAGATTTTGCTAATAGAACCACTTTTAAAGAAGCTCAAAAGAGACAAGCTCTTTTTTACGGTCTAGAATTTGGCATTAAAAAGAACTACACCTTGCGTGTTGTTAAACCATGGATAGTCAATGGAGAACTTATTGGGTATATTGAATTAGGCAAAGAGATAGATAAGATTCTTGGTACACTGTCTAAACTTTTAGAGACAGAGATATATATGGCAACAAAAAAAGATATATTTGCCAACTCTCCACAGTATGTTAAAGAGCGGCTAAACAAGATGGCTAAAACTGATGATTACTATATTGTTTATAATACTGCTCTTGTTCCAACGGAAATAAATTCTATTATTAAAGGCGACTTACTTAATAGTGATATCTCTATTGGTGATGATAGTTTTTATGTCTCACGATCTGCCCTTACGGATGTATCAGGAAAAGATCTTGGATACTTTGTATTTTTAAGTAATATCACATTAGAATATTCAATAATGAACAGTGCCGTAAAAATACTTTCAATTGTCCTTGCTTTTGTTGGGATTATTTTTTTGGCAAGTGCTTATATTATTATTAAACAAAAAGAAAGAAATATCAATAGTTTAACAGAAGAACTTAATATACAAAAAGATGATTTAAAACGATTTAATAATAAGCTGCAAAAACTATTTGATACACAAAGCAACATCACTATTTTAACCAGTGCCAATAGTATCCATATGGCAAATCAAACTATGCTGGACTTTTTTGGGTTTAAAGATTTACGTGATTTTGTAATACGTCATAAATGTATATGCGATAGATTTATAGACAATAACAATTATTTCCATTTGGGGAAAGTAGAAGAAGGAAAGAATTGGATAGACGCACTTAGAAAAGTTTCTGAGAAAGACCAAATTGTTGCTATGATGGATAAGCATTTTGAAATATATGCTTTTAGAGTATCTTTCAGTGAATTTGAAACTGGAGAGTATCTTGTTACTTTTAGTGATATAACAGATACAATGATAGAACAAATTAAGCTAGAGTATAAAGTTACTCATGATAAATTAACAGGGGCATACAATCGAGAGTTTTTTGACCGTATGATTCACTTGCATATTAAAAAATCTACTCCTGAAAAGTTAGGGGTTGTTTTATGTGATATTGATCATTTTAAAAAGGTCAATGATACTTATGGACATGGTTGTGGTGATGATGTTTTAGTCCAAGTAGTTAAAACTATCCAAAAGTCAATAAGAAAAGATGATTATCTTATTAGATGGGGTGGAGAAGAGTTTATTATACTGATGAAAATAAACACAATAGAGTCGTTTAAAACAGTTCTTGAACATATACGCCTAAAGATTGAAAAAGAACATTTTGATAAAGTTGAACATATCACATGTAGTTTTGGTGCTACATTTTATTTAAATAATGAAGAGGATATAATGCAAACGGTTGAGAGAGCTGACCAGGGTCTTTACAAAGCAAAAGATGAAGGTAGAAATCAGGTTCAAATACTTTGTTAAACCTGATTTTATATTAACTAAGGAACTGCAAATTTTAAATATTAACGCAAATTTACTTAGTTTACTAAAATCAATATTAACAGCAATTTTATTCTCCAGCTTTATATACTTAGAATACTTTAACTTATCAAATGAATTATTAAATACTATTCTTGCTCTTTTGAGTTTTTATTTATTATTAACTATTAATAAAAAAGAATTGTTTTTTAGTGGATTTTTAATAAGTATTATCTGGTTTTGGTGGATTGGATATAGTTTTGTTTATTATGATTTAAATTATTTAATACCTTTTATTTTATTGGGAATCGGTCTGATTTATGGGTTGTTATTTTATATTGGCGGTGTTGTAAATAATTTATATTTTAGGGCTGTTTATTTTTTTATTCTCACTTTTATTTACCCTTTTGGATTTAATTGGCTGCAACTTGAACTTCCATTTATAAATAGTTTACTCGGAACTTCAAAACTTGATTTTGCTTTAATTTTAATCAGTATTGTTTTGATAATAAAACTGCAAAACTATAAAAAGTATTTAGCAATTATCCCTTTGGTCTTTACTTTAAATTTTCAATCACAAGAGATAAAATTACCAAATTTAAAAATATCATTAGCAACTATAAATATATCTCAAGAAAATAAATGGGATAAACAATATTTAACCTCAATTATCAATCAAAACTTTAAAGCCATAGATAAAGGTATTAAAAATAAAGACGACCTCATAATTCTTCCTGAAACTGCATTTCCACTTGTATTAAATAAAAATGAGTTAATGGTGTCAAAATTAAAAAAGAAATCAGAACAAATTTCTATTATTACAGGAAGTTTACATAGCAAAGATGGTTTTTATCATAATTCAACATATCTTTTTGAAAATGGCAAAATGCTTATAGCGCATAAAGTTGTTTTAATACCATTTGGGGAAGCTGTACCCTTACCGCAAATGTTAAGAGATATAATAAACAACACTTTTTATAATGGTGCACAAGATTATAAAGCATCATCAAATGCAACTGATTTTGTCATCAAAGGTGTAAAGTTTAGAAATGCAATTTGTTATGAAGCAACTACTGATAAAATATTTGAGAATTTGAATAGTAACTATATGATAGCAACTTCAAATAATGCTTGGTTTGTACCATCAATCCAACCAACATTACAAAAATTACTTTTAAAATATTATTCTAAAAAGTACAATGTTAAAATATTTAGTGTTACTAATATGAGCGAAAATAAGATTATAAATTAGAGTTAATTAACTTTTATTATTAACTCTAAGGGGAGTTTCAGGCTGAAACAACTCAATTGCTTTTTGTACCATAGGTGAATTTAAAACATCAGTCATTCTAACTTCTTTTTGTGCTAAAGCTGGTTGTGGTGTTGAGTAATCATTCATTTCGATATCCTCTATCATAGAACCACTGTTTATCTCCGGTGACTGCACTTCTTCCTTTAGCTGGGGATTTTCCTTTTTTTCAATTTTTTGGAAATCTATGTCTGTATCTTCCCCATAAACTTCTCTCATACAATCTTTTAAAAACATAATATGTTTAAATAATTGTGTTCGACAACTACCTTGTGCGGTACTGTTAATAAGAAGTTTATTATTCTCATAAGATGATAATGTAAAACTATTCTCAAAACACTCACCTAAATCATGACTTCTTTCGTAAACCAATGATATAACTCTCGGATATAAATTTTCCGATATTTTGGCAATCGGTTGTTCAACTTGAACCGGTTCTTGCGGTATCTCATTTTGTGGTACCTTTTCGTCAGTTGTTACTACTGATTCAACTTGCGGTTGAATTACAGGAGCGGGTTGAACAGGGGCTTGAACTACGACCTTTGGTTGTATCTCAACTTTCATATTTTGAACCTCAGCAATAACCTCATCTATAGTTTTTAGTTTTGTAGCTTCTAACATTTTTGACATTGTTAAAATGAGTACAAACCCTGCATCACTGTTTATAGATAACAATTGTTTCGCATCTCCTAAAATTCTAAAAAATCTATCATATAAGAAAGTGTCAAATTTTGGGTCATTTGCCAACATTTTATATTTTAAAAATATTGTCATCTCATCAATAACCTGCCCCGCATCATAACTTTCTAATTCTTCCAAAAATTTACCTGTATCCTCTTTTGCCAAAAGAGTATCAAAAAGTCTTTGCATAAATATCGGATCAATCATCCCCATCATATCTGTAACAGCTGATGTTGTAATAGTTCCTTTTGAAAATATAATTGCTTGGTCAAGGAGCGTTAATGTATCTCTTAAACTTCCCTGCCCGCTTCTGGTTAAAATATCTAAAGCTTCATTTTCAAATGATATATTTTCTAAATTTAAAATATGTATAAGATGATGAATCACATCTTTATTTGGAATTCTTTTAAATCTAAAATGTTGAGTACGACTTAAAATAGTAGCAGGTAATTTTAAAGGGTCTGTAGTTGCTAAAATAAACTTTACAAATGGAGGCGGTTCTTCAAGTGTTTTAAGAAGTGCATTAAACGCTTGTGTTGTAAGCATATGAACCTCATCAATGATAAATACTTTATATCTGGCACTTGACGGCTTGTATTTTGTATGCTCGATTAAGTCTTTAATATCATCAATACCACGATTTGATGCTGCATCCATCTCTATAATATCAAGATGTTTGTATTCATTTGCACTTAAACAGTTAGCACATATATCACAAGGATTTGAAGTGGGACCATTTTCACAGACTAAAGCCTTAGCCATAATTCTAGCAGTCGAAGTTTTTCCACTTCCACGAAGACCAGAGAAAAGATAAGCATGTGAAAGTCGTTTTGAATCAAGTGCTAGAGATAAAGTTGTTGAGATAGTATCTTGACCAATTAAATCTTGGAATTTTTTTGGTCTATATTTTAATGCTAACACTTGATTCATTTTATTTCCTTATAATAACTTTCCCAGCCAATTTTTAGCTGTTTGTTTTAAGCCGTCTGGATTTGAAGAAGCAAAAAATTTAATACTTGTTGTTTCATATTTATTAGTACAATTATACTCATTTTCTAGAAATTGCACAATAGAATCTCCACTATGTATTGTTATAGCATCATTCAAATATGAGCTGATTTTCTTTTCGAGTAAAGGGAAATGAGTGCAACCTAAAATTACTGTATCTATCTTTGACAAGTCTTTAAAATAATATTCCAAAGTTGCATCTAAAATATCACCATCTAAAATACCCTCTTCTACAAGTGGTACAAAAAGCGGTGTTGCTATTGAAGTGATATTTGTAAACTCTTCATCTTTTAAACCAATTTCATATAAATTTGAGCCAATAGTTGCAGTTGTTCCTATTACCAAAATGTTTGAGTTTTTATCTTGTATTTTTGATTGAACTGCTAAAATTCCAGAATCAATCACACCAATTACAGGAATAGAAGCCACATCTTTCAATGCATTTAAAGCATGAGCACTGGCACTGTTACAAGCAACTATTAAAATATCTATATCATAATTTTCAAAATATTCTAAAGCTTCAAGTGAATATCTGATAATTGTATTTTTATCTTTTGTTCCATAAGGTACTCGTGCAGTATCACCATAATAAATAATCTCTTCAAAAGTTTGATTTTCAAGCAAAGATTTAAGAACAGTTAAACCCCCAACCCCACTATCAAAAACACCGGCTTTCATTTAAAAAGACTATTCTTTTATGCATTCATAGAGATTAAAAACTCTACATTACTTTTTGTTGTTTGCATTTTTTTATAAATAAATTTTAATGACTCAACTTCATCCATCTCAGCCATAGCATTTCTTAGTATCCAAATCTTTTGCAACTCTTCAGGATGAAGTAATAATTCTTCTTTTCTAGTACCTGATTTTACAATATTCATAGCAGGGAAAACTCTTCGCTCACTTGCTTTTCTACTTAATACAACTTCACTGTTTCCTGTACCTTTAAACTCTTCAAAAATAACTTCATCCATCTTTGAACCGGTTTCTACAAGTGCTGTTGCAATAATAGTTAAACTACCACCCTCTTCTATATTTCTAGCAGCTCCAAAAAATCTTTTTGGTTTATGTAAAGCATTCGCATCAACTCCACCACTAAGTACTTTTCCAGATGATGGTGTAACAGTATTATAAGCACGAGCAAGTCTAGTAATAGAATCAAGAAGTATCACTACATCTTTACCCATCTCTACCATTCTTTTTGCTTTATTTATAACCATCTCTGCTACTTTTACATGGTTTTGTGCAGGTAAATCAAAAGTTGAACTGTAAACTTCCCCTTTTACACTTCTTTGCATATCAGTTACCTCTTCAGGTCGCTCATCTACTAAAAGTACCATAAGTTCTACATCCGGATGATTTTTCTCTAATCCATGAGCTAATTCTTTAAGTAATTCGGTTTTACCTGTTTTTGGTTGAGCAACGATCAATCCTCTTTGCCCTCTACCCATAGGTGCAAACATATCGATTACTCGACCTGTCATTCTTGTTGGATCATATTCAAATTGAAATCGATCAGTAGTATAAAGAGGTGTTAAGTTGTCAAATAAAGGTCTGTTTTTAGATTCTTCTACAGGAAGATAATTGATAGCCTCTATTTTTAATAATGCATAATATTTTTCACTCTCTTTTGCCGGAGGGCGTACTTGTCCTGAAACGATATCACCGCTTCTTAAAGCAAATCTTCTAATTTGCGTAGCACTTACATAACTATCACTTGAAGTATCACGAAAGTTACCGTCAACAGCTCTTAAAAATCCAAAACCACCATCTTTAATATCTAAAATACCTGTAAATAAAACATATCCGCCAGCACTTGTCTGAGCTTCAAGTATAGCAAATATTAAATCTTGCCTTGGAAGTTCTTGTGGATTTTCTACACTTAATTCTTTTGCAGCTTGAATTAATTCATCAAGATTTTTAAGTCTTAACTGTTCTATTGTCACACCCTTAACAGGTACATGTGTTCGTTTGTTATTTTGCTTTTTATGTTGTGGTCTCTTTGCAGGTTGTTTTTTTTGGGTTTCTTGTTCTTCCATAATGTAAACTTTGCCTTGTGGTTTTTATTGAGTATTGTGCGGTAAAAGCACTAAATTTTCTTTTTGTAATTTGTTTGGAGGAGCCACTCGGAGTCGAACCGAGGATCAAGGATTTGCAATCCAATGCATTAGCCACTTTGCTATGGCTCCAAAAAAGAGATTCCATTATCTCTAAAAGACAATAAAAATAAGCTTAAATTAATATCTACATAATATAATGGTAAGATTAATTTTCAAAAAGGTATAAAATGCAAGATATAGAATATGAAAAGTTAACAACTGAAGATAAAGTAAAGTTGGCTAATGATAAAAGTACTCCAAAAGAGTTAGTTAAAAGAATAATTGAAGAAGATGATATGAACTTAAAAATACAATTATTGATGAGTTCAAAAAGTGCTATGGAACATATATCAGCTCAATAGTTTAAAATCACAACTTTCACCATCATAATACTCGATACTTCCATCTTCGATTTTATAGTACCAGCCGTGAATATTAAGTTCACCCAGCTTAACCTTTCTATAAATCTCAGGATATGTTAAAAGATTTTCAAGTTGATGTTTTACAGATATTCTCTCTGTAGTTCGTAAAATTTGTTCTTTGTCATTTTTATTTTGAGTTGCAAGAAGCGTATATTCTTTTGCTTTATGACCAAGTTCAAGCCATTTTTTTACATGTTGTAAGTGTGGCTCATTGCTTAAATCTTTATATAAAGCTGCACAAGCTCCACAATGACTATGACCACATACTATAATATGTTTAACACCTAAAATACTAACAGCATATTCAATTGCAGCACTGCTTCCATGAAAATCATTACCACCTTTATATGGCGGCACAAAATTTCCAATATTTCTTAAAATAAACATATCTCCCGGTTTACTATCTAAAATTAACTCAGGCAGTACCCTGCTATCACTACACCCTATAAATAAAATTTCAGGATTTTGTCCATTTTCAACCAAATCTTCAAACTCTCCCTCTAATTTAGGGAAATGAGCATCTTTAAATTTTTTATTACCCTTAATCAGTGCTTCCATTTTCATAGTGAAATCCTTATATTCCGTATTATAGTATAAAATTAATGAGATACATCTATATCAGTTATATTTAATCATATTTTATATACTTGTTTTAAGTTAAGTTTATTTTGATTATAATATATACAATCATATAAGAAATTAAATGTTAAAAAATATCACTTTTATATTATTACTGCACTAAGGAATCAATCTAATGGAAAAGTTTATAGCAAAATCGCAAAGCTCAAAAAAAATATTAAAAATAGCTCAAATATCATCAGAATTACCTGTAAATGTGATAATTTTAGGGCAAATAGGGGTAGGACGAAAATTATTATCAAAAGAAATTTTACCGGATGCTCAAAGTTATGAGGCTAAAACTCTTGAAGAGTTAATTATTAATAATAAAATAAATTTAGAAGAATTAAATTCAGTAATAGTATACAATATAAATAAAGTTTTAAATAAAACAGAATTCTTAGAAAAACTGGAGGGGATTAAAATAGTAGCAACAGGATTTATTGGAAAAGAAGATTATTTTAATAAGTTTGCAGTAAAAATTGAAATTTTACCTCTTGATGAGAGGAAAGAAGATTTAGATAAGTTAAAACAATTTTATATTAGTGAAGCTAAAAAGATTTATCCTTCAACAATAGTACCAAAAGATATTAAAATAGATTTAAGTGGAAACGGTATCACGTTAAAACAATCTATATATAAAAGTATTTTATTAAAATCAATTACAAAACAAGAGCTGATGGATACTTTAAATGATTTTTTTGTAAGAGAATTCAAAGTTGAGAGAACTTATAAACAACTTTTGGAAGTTTTTGAAATACCATTGCTCAAAGCTGCAAAGAAAGTGTATAAGTCACAACTTCAAATGGCAAATAAACTTAATATAAATCGAATAACACTTCGTAAAAAATTAAATAAATATTTTGGAGAATAAAATGGAAAACAATAACTTTTATGCCAATTTAATAGAAAATGATTTAAATCCATTTATTTTATTTGACAATAATGGGAAAATAAAAGACTTTAACCAAGAAGCTGAATTTTTATTTAATTTTGTAAAACCTAAAGAGTTGTATGAGTTAGCAGTTTCTCATGCTTCAATTAATTTTGGATTTAATCGTCAATTTATCTCTTTAAAATATGGAAAGATTCAATTCTATGCAATTTTAGTAGGATATATAAATGACGAAGAGATAGGACTGAGATTATATAAAGAAGTATGCAGAGAAAAAGAAGTTGTCAAAATTACAAATATTGAATTAGCTAATATTTTTAGCTTAATAGAGCTGTCAAAAACTACAACTTTACTACAAAGTGATATAAAAATAGAAGAAATTTATGATATTTCAATCCCGCAGGTAAAATTAAATATAAATGAATTTCTTTTAATTTTAAATGACTGTTTTACTTTTTATAAAGATGAAAAAGAATTAAGTTTAAAGGTATATATTAAAACAGGAGAATATGAGATAATAGAAGAAAAGAAATATCAGATTATATCTCTTGAATTTAAAGCGAACAGCCCTCTTGAAATTCATAAATCTTTAGAAAACAAATTATCAAAAACACATATAAATCTTTTTTTTAGTAATAATATATTGAATTTAGAATTACCGATGATTTTGTAAAATTAAACCCATTTTAGATATAATCTTTTATGTCAAATACACCTCAATTCACACACCTACACTTACACACAGAATACTCACTACTTGATGGTGCAAACAAAATAAAAGCCCTTGCCAAAAAAGTAAAAGAACTGGGTATGACCAGTGTTGCCATGACTGATCATGGCAATATGTTTGGTACTATTGATTTTTATAATACTATGAAAAAAGAGGGTATAAAACCTATCATTGGGATGGAAGCTTACCTTCACAATCAAGAGGAATTAGGTGATAAAAGTGTAAAACAAAGATTTCACCTATGTCTTTATGCTAAAAATGACATTGGTTATAAAAATTTAATGTTTTTAAGTAGTCAAGCTTACATGCATGGTTTTTACTATTATCCTAGAATAAATAAAAAGTTATTGAAAGAAAACTGTGAAGGTTTAGTTTGTACAGCTGCTTGTCTTCAAGGGGAGATAAACTGGCATCTAAACTTAGCAAATGAGAGAAATGTAAAAAATGGTGCAAAAGGATACGACAGGGCAAAAGAGATTGCTTTGGAATATAAAGAGATTTTTGGTGATGATTTTTATTTAGAAATTATGCGGCATGGTATCCATGACCAGCATTATATAGATACTCAAATTATTAAAATATCACAAGAAACCGGCATTAAAATTGTTGCTACAAATGATACTCACTATACAAATGCAAAAGATGCAGATGCGCATGAAGCTTTTATGTGTATTGCGATGAATAAACTTTATGATGACCCAAAAAGACTTCGTCACAGTGTTCATGAATTTTATGTAAAATCGCCCCAGGAAGTTGCTCGTCTTTATGCAGATATCCCTGAAGCTATTCATAATACCCAAGAGATAGTTGAGAAATGTAATTTAGAGATTAAATTAGGCAACCCAACTCCTCCAAATTTTAAATTTACCAGAGAAAAAGCACAACTCTCAAATTTAAATTTACCAGAGCCTGATATTGAATATTCACTTGAAAATGATAAAATTTTATTTATTCACGAATGCTGGGCAGGACTTGAAAAAAGACTTGAAATCGTAGATAAAGATAAACATCAAGAATACAAAGACCGACTTCAAGTTGAGATGGATATTATTAATAATATGAAGTTCCCAGGATATATGCTTATCGTTTGGGATTTTGTTATTTTTGGAAAAGAACAAAAAATTCCTGTTGGTCCAGGCAGGGGTTCAGCAGCAGGAAGTTTAGTAGCTTTTGCACTTGAAATTACAGATATTGATCCTATGCCTTACGGTTTACTTTTTGAGAGATTTCTAAATCCTGAGAGAATATCTATGCCGGATATTGATATGGATTTTTGTCAGGCAAGAAGACAAGAAGTTATTGATTATGTTGTTGAAAAATATGGTCGGGCAAATGTTGCACAGATTATCACTTTTGGGAAACTTCTCGCTAAAGGGGTGATTCGTGATGTTGCAAGAGTTCTTGATATGCCATATTCTCAAGCAGATGCAATGGCAAAATTAATACCAGATGAGCTTGGAATTGACTTAGAAAACTCTTGGGAAAAAGAGCCAAAGATAAAAGAACTTTGCGACACTAATCCAACGGCTGCTAGAGTTTGGGAATATGCTTTAGCACTTGAAGGACTAAATAGAAATGCAGGAACTCATGCAGCTGGGGTAGTAATATCAAATGAACCGCTTTGGAGAAAAACCCCACTGTTTAAGCCAGCAGGTCTTGAAAATGCACTTGCTACACAATATAGTGGAAAGTATGTTGAGGATGTAGATTTAATTAAATTTGATTTTCTTGGACTTAAAACTTTAACAGTAATTGAGGGTGCAAATCAACTTGTAGAAAAAAGACATGGAAAACGGATAGATTTTGTCAAACAAGATGTTAATGATAAAGAAGTTTATGATTTAATCCAAACAGGTCATACAATTGGATTATTTCAAATAGAATCATCAGGTATGCAAGATTTATGTAAAAGATTAAAACCTTCAAACTTTGAGGAGATTATCGCCGTACTTGCACTTTACAGACCTGGACCTATGGAGTCTGGTATGCTTGATGATTTTATTGACAGAAAACATGGAAGGGCAAAAGTTGATTATTTTTATGATGAATTTGAAGAACCTTTAAAACCTATACTTGAGCCTACTTACGGGGTAATTGTTTATCAAGAACAAGTTATGCAAATCGTACAAACTATTGGTGGATTTAGCCTTGGCGGGGCGGATTTAGTTCGTCGTGCTATGGGTAAAAAGATTAAAGAAGAGATGGATAGACTTAAGGGTGAATTTGCCCTTGGGGGAGTTAAAAAAGGGTATCAAAAAGAGCATTGTGAAGAGCTTTTTGACTTGATTGTTAAGTTTGCCGGATATGGATTTAATAAATCACATTCAGCAGCTTATGCTATGGTGACTTTTTATACATCATATTTAAAACAATATTATCCTACAGAATTTATGGCTTCACTTTTAACTTCTGAAAAAGACAATACCGATAAAGTTGTAAGATATGTTGATGAAGTTAAGCGAATGGGATTTGAATTAGTTCCTCCACATATCAATAAATCACATCTGGTTTTTAGTGCTAATACAATCGAAACACAAGAAGTTGTTATGTTTGGTATGGGTGCACTTAAAGGTGCTGGAGATGTTGCTATTAATTCTATTATAGCTTCAAGAGAAGATGGTGGAGATTTTAAAGATCTAAGTGATTTTATAAGTCGAATAGATGGAAGTAAAGTAAATAAAAGGGTTATTGAAGCTTTGATTAAATCTGGTGCTTTGGATTGTTTTGGATATACAAGAGCTGCTATGATCGAGCAACTTGAAGATATAGTTGAAGCTGTAGGAAAAGCTGCACAAGCTAAAAAACAAGCAGTAGGTTCACTTTTTGGTGATGATGAGGATATGACAACAATTGAGATTACTTTAAAAGATGTGCCGGAGTTTAATGATACAGAAATTTTAGAATTTGAAAAAGCATCTTTAGGATTTTATGTATCTGGGCATCCACTTGATAAATATCGTGAAAGTTTAGATGAGATAAATTATACCTTAAGTAGTGAGATTGATGAGTTAGCAGATGGTGCAGAAGCTTTAATAGTAGGACAAATAGAATCAATTGTAAATAAAGTAAGTAAAAAAGGTTTCAAGTTTGGAATAGCAACTATTATGGATTTTCATGGAAACCTCGAACTTATGCTTTTTGAAGATAGATTAAAAGAGCTTGAAGAAGATTTTGATCTTACTAAACCAATAGCATTTAAAGTAAGAGCAAAAGTAAATGACTTTGGAGTTCAACTTAGTTTACGAAAAATAGAAACACTAAAAGAAGCAAAAAAAGAGAAACTAAAAACTAAAAGAGTAGAAAAAATTGAGCCTACATTAAATGTAGCAGTTGATTATTCTGATGATTTTAGTGTCTTATTTAAAATCCATGAAATAGTTTCACAAGAGCAAGGAAAGAGACGGATGATGATGATTATTAAATCAAAACTTGGTGATATTGAACTTGATAGTGGGTATTATGTGAATAAAAGTGTTGAAAATATGCTAAAAGAGTTAGCTGGAGTTTATGTATCATGAGTTCAAAATTTTTTACAAATCAAGGTACAAATACATTAGAAAATAGATTAAAAGATATACTTATACATTATAATATTAAAGATTTAGAATTTTTAGTTGGTTATTTTAGAATTAGCGGTTTTAAAAAAATATCTGCCTTACTTGATAATGTTGGAAAAGCTAGAATACTTGTAGGTATCAATGTTGATAAAATTACTCAAGAAGCTAAAGACAGAGGCAAGGTATTAAACCTTCTTGATTATGAAAAGTTTAGTCAAGAGTTTTGTGATACACAAAAAGATATTTTGGAAAATGAAGACTATTCACAAAATATTGATGAGAGTGTAAATCAGTTTATAAAAATGATTGCACAAAATAGATTAGAAATAAGAATATCACAAGATAAAAATATACATTCTAAAATATATATTTTCAGAGAAAAAGAGATTGTTAAACATGATAATACTATAGAACAAAAGGGTTCAGTTATAACTGGAAGTTCAAATTTAACAGAAAATGGATTATCAAATAATTATGAATTTAATGTAGAATTAAAAGATAGCGATGATATAACATTCGCATTAAATGAATTTAATAACTTATGGAATAAATCTATTGAAATCACACAAAATGATGTGGATACTATTAAACAAAATAGTTACTTAAAAGAGATAACTCCTTTTGAATTATATTTAAAATTTTTAATAGAACATTTTGAAAATAGGATAGATTATGACCCCTCAGTTGCTTCAGATTTACCACAAGGCTTTATGAAGTTGGCTTATCAGATAGATGCAGTAAATGAAGGTTTATCTAAAATAAAAAAACATAATGGTTTTTTTCTTTCAGATGTAGTTGGACTTGGTAAAACAATTACAACTGCTATGATTGTTAAAAGATTATGTTTTGAGATAAAAGGACAAATACTTATTATAGCACCTCCATCTATTCAAAATGAATGGATAGAAACATTTGAAAAATTTCAAATTGGTAATTATAAAAATTTTGAATTTAAATCTTATGGTGCATTAGAAAAGATAAAAGATACTAAAAAATATGAAATTGTAATTATAGATGAATCTCATAAATTTAAAAATTTCTCAACCGCAAGATATAAAGAGCTTGAGAGAATTTGTAAAGAAGACTTAAAATATAAAAAAAAGATTATTTTAGTATCAGCAACACCTTTAAATAATAAACCTCAAGATATAGCAAATCAATTATATTTATTTCAAGATAAAAGAAGGTCAACAATAGATTCACATCCAAATCTTGAAACTTTTTTTGCTGATATTGATAAAAGATATAAAGAAATTATTGGTAAAAAAGATGATAAATTAATGCTTACAGAAAATGAACTTTATGAACTTAAAATATTATCCCAAAAAGTAAGAGATAATATTTTAAGAGAAGTGATGGTTAGAAGGACAAGAACTGATATACAAACTAATCCTACATATTCTCAAGATATTGAGGAACAAGGATTAAATATACCGCATATTAATCCAGTAAAAGAAGTTGAATATAAACTTGATGATAATTTAGTTCAAATATTTGAAAAAACTATTACACTACTTACTGATGATAAGATTGGTTTGCAGTACCATAGATATAAGTTGTTGGCAAATTTAACTCCTAAAGGTAAAGAAAAATATGGAGATATTCAAGAAGGATTTTTAGAGTTAAGTTCAGAAGCACTTGCAAAATTGATGCAAACTATGTTAATAAAACGACTTGAAAGTTCATTTACAGCTTTTAAATCAACTATCAATAAACAAAAAAGAAATTTATCAATGTTGATTGGTATGTTTGAAGATGGGATTGTTCATATCCCATCTAAGCACTTTAATCTTTATGATTTAATACAAAAAGATGAAGATGATTTTGATAGTAGAATTTTAGAGTATCTTGAAAGTGGTAAGTTAAAATCATTTGAAATAAATGATTTTAACAAAGATTATTTAGAGCAGTTGAGAAGTGATTATATTATTTTAGATACTTTAGTATCATTGTGGGAAAATGTTGAATATGACCCAAAATTAAATGAATTCAAAAATATACTTGATACTCACAGAGATGATAAAATTGTAGTATTTACAGAGTCAAAACAAACTGCACTTTATCTTGAACAGCAGTTAAAAGATTATAAAAAAGTTTTAACAGTTCATGGTGAAAATAGAGATAAGCTAAAAGATACTATTAGAGAAAATTTTGATGCAAACTATACAATTCAAAAAGATGATTTTAATGTAATTATATCTACTGATACACTTAGTGAAGGTGTGAATATGCATAGAAGTAATATCATCTATAACTATGATATACCTTGGAATTCTACAAGACTTATGCAAAGAATTGGTAGGATAAATAGGATTGGTACTAAACATAATGAGATATATATTTATAACTTTAAACCAACTGCACAAAGTGAAAAGTTAATTGAACTTTCCAAAAAAGCATTTATAAAGTTACAAACTTTTCATCATACAGTTGGAGAGGATAGTCAAATATACTCAAAAGATGAGAAAGTAGGATCTGTATCTTTATATGAAGAAGATATAGAAAAGCCAGATGAGGAGCTTAAATTCTTAGAAGAGATAAGGGAGTATAAAAAAGCATATCCTACAAAGTTTAATTCTCTTGTCAAATTACCTAAAAAAGTAAGAGTTCAAAGAGATATAAAAGATGAAAAAGATATTTCATATGTCTTTGTAAAAAATGATAAAAGTAAAAACTATTATAAAGTATGTGATGAGTCTTGTGAAGCGATTAGTTTTATAAAAATGGCTATTTCCTTACAAACAAATAGTAAAGAAAAAGCTATTTTACCAATTAAAGATTATCATTATGAGCATGTATTAAGTGCTATGGAATTTTATAAAAATGAATTATTAGGTATAGTAACGCAAACTACAAATATTAAAGTAACGCATAAAAATGATAGACAAGCTATAAAGCTTTTAATATCTTGGAAAGATAAGAAGATTATTGAAAAAGATATATTTGAAATTTTTAAAAAATCTTTAGAAGATGGTAAAATACAAAATTTAAGTAAAGAGATAATAAAAATATCTAAAAAAGATTTATCACATATGCGAAAAGTTGATGAATTAAAAGAGCTACAAGAAGAGTTTAGTTTAGTTGTACCTCAATTAAATGATAAAAAACAAAACAAATCAAATATAGATATAATATTAAGTGAAACATTTGTTTAAGAATTAAGGATAAAAGTTGGATATTAGGAAGTTTTTAAAATCAAGTTATGATAAAAATAGTTTTGTAGAATTTATCTTTACAAAATTCTATGGTTTTGAAGAAAATATTATACATTATGATGAGCCTGAACAAGAGGATATATTAAGATATAAATTTTTTGGAAGTTGTGAATTAGATGATGATAAACAAATAGGCTTTTATGAATTTCAAACCAATAAAGATATAGAAAATAATCGTGTTTCACTAAATAGTATTTTAAAAAGAAAAATTGATGATGAGCTACTTGATGGAGCTATAGCAGTATTTGTAAATCCTAATAAACCAAATGTTTGGAGACTTTCTTTTGTAAGATTTAGCTATAATGAAAATGATAAACAGCAAGTAACAAGTCTCAAAAGATATACTTATATTTTAGGTGAAGATATAGCTATAAATACAGCATATAATCAACTAAAAGATTTAAGATACCCCAAAACTATAGATTTACTAGAAGAAGCATTTAGTGTAGAGAAAATATCAAAAGAGTTTTTTGATGAGTATAAAAAGTTATATTATAAAATATCTGATTATCTAAAACCATATATTGCTCAATTTCAAACACAAAATAATATAAATTTATTTACAAAAAAACTTTTAGGACGGATTGTATTTTTATATTTTATAGAAAAAAAAGGTTGGTTAAACAGTGATGAGAACTGGCAAAATGGAGATAAAAACTTTTTAACCAAATGTTTTAATAAAAAATATAAAGATTATAATGATTTTTATCATGAAATATTAAAATCAATATTTTTTAAAGCTTTAAATAAAGATAGAAGAGAAGATAATGATTTATTTCCTACTTTAAATTGTAGAATACCATTCTTAAATGGTGGATTATTTAGTGAAGATGAGTTTGATAAGTTAGAAATAATTATAGAAAATGATATATTTAAAGAGATATTTGAAACATTTGATAAATATAACTTTACGATTATAGAAGATAGTCCAAATGACAGTGAAGTAGCTATTGATCCTGAAATACTGGGTAAGGTATTTGAATCACTTCTTGAAGATAGAAAAGAAAAAGGTGCTTTTTATACGCCACGAGAGATAGTACATCATATGAGTAGGAAATCAATAGAATATTATTTGTATGAAAAGGCTGATAAATATAACTATCTTTTTAATTTAGATGAATTTTTAGAAAAAACAAAACTGGGTGATGATGATATTTTAGATTTTTATAAAAAACATCCTGTTAAATTTTTAAAATTAGAGAATTATTTTGAAGAATCTAGCTTGGTATATCCATATAAACATTTAGTAATTGATTTTTATATAGTTGCTAAAATAAAAGGTTATTTATTAAATAGTGCTGGAGTTAGAGTTAAAAATAACAAAAGTAATGGACATTTAGAAATTACTTCAATAATATGGCATAAAATTTTAGATAAAAATTATGAAGTTATTGATATATGTTTTGGCTCAAATAAAGAGATAAAAAAGGATAAAAAAAGTTATCAATATCCCACTATTTTAAAATATATTAAAATTGATGAACGGTATTTTACCCTTGCATTTTTACCAAATGTTTGGGGTGATTTGGAACTTACAACTGTATTTCAAATACGATATAAAGAGATATTAAGAAAACAAAAGAAATTTAATAAGTCATTAAGTGAAATAACAAGTGAAAATTTTATCTTTAATGAAGAAGTGTTTTGTGAGGTAAAAAAGCTACGGGAGGACTGCTGTTCCCTCCATACAGAATCCCTCCATCAAGGAGCAAAACTTCCGCGGCAGGCAGTTATCCAAAAAGGACTTTCCACGTTTCGTAACTTTTTCTGTATAGATAATATAGCAAATAAAAGCTTAAAAGAATTTTTAAATGGTAAAGATTATTATAATACTACAATAAATAAGTTACTCAATAACTCAAGAGTTGAACAAACAAAACTAAAAGATATATTACTTCATCAGTTAAAAAATATAAAAGTATTAGACCCTGCAATTGGTAGTGGTGCATTTCCTATGGGTGTATTGCATGAGATAGTAGAACTTAGAAGACAGTTAGGTGATGATAAAAAATTAGTTGATTTAAAAAAAGAGATTATAGAAAATTGTATTTATGGTATAGATATTGAGCAAAGTGCTGTAGAGATTGCAAAGCTTAGATTTTGGCTAAGTATTGTTGTAGATGAAGAAACCCCTACTCCTTTACCAAATTTATTTTATAAAATCATGGTGGGGAATAGTTTGATTGAAACTATAAATGGTTTTGATCCATTTGATGATAAACAAGATCAAGGACTATTTGGAGATGATTATAAGCTTGATGTTTTACAAGATAAACTTCATGAGTATTATCGAGAGTGGAATGAAAGTAAAAAAGAAAAGATTAATGATGAGATAAATAATATCATAGATGAAGTTCTAGATGTAAAACTTCAATCTTTTAATGATAAGATGCAAAGTCAATTAAAAAATGCTAATATTTTTAATTTTAATCAAAAAAATACAAGAATAATACAAGAGTGCCAAGATAATATCAGCCTTATTAAAAAAGTAAAACAAAGACCGACTAAAGATGTGTTTTTTTATAAATTATATTTTGGTGAAGTTTTAAAAGCTGGTGGATTTGATGTAATAATTGGTAATCCACCATATATCAAAGAATATACAAGTAAATTGGCATTTGAAAGAACTTATGACTTAGAATGTTATCAAGGTAAAATGGATATTTGGTATTTATTTGCTTGTAAAGGGATAGACTTATTAAAAGATGATGGAATACTATCGTATATAGCTACAAATAACTGGATAAGTAACTCTGGAGCATCTAAATTTAGAAATAAAATTTTACAAAATACAAAAATAAAAGAGTTTATAGATTTTGGTGATTATAAAGTATTTGATACTGCTGGTGTTCAAACTATGGTATTAATTACACAAAAAACAAAAGATAATGAAACATATCAATGTAACTATTCAAAAGTAGTAAATAAAAATATAAATAAAATGGAATTAGTATCATTTTTAGATAAAAAAGAGAGTAGTAAATTCTCAATTTTTAAGTCAAGTGTAAATTCAAATGAACTTATAAATCAAAATATAACATTTTTAGAATCACATATTTCAGAAGTCCTTGATAATATTGAAAATAATCGTAATTTTAATTTAGATAAAGATAAAGAGATTACAAATGGTATTCAAGTTCAGCAAGAAACTATTAATAAAAAATCACTTGAAATTTTAGGAGAAGGTTATGAGTTAAATGAGGGTATTTTTAATTTAACCACAGAAGAAAAAGATAAATTAGATTTTTCAAGTGAAGAGTTAAACCTTATTAAGCCCCTATATACTTCAAATGAAGTAAAAAGATATAGTGCAAATACAAACAATAATTACTGGGTTATATATACGGATAGCAGTTTTAAAAATGAATATAAAATGCAACCATATCCAAATTTAAAAAAACATTTAGATAGATTCCAAAAAGTTATAACAACTGATAATAAACCCTATGGTATCCATAGAACAAGAAATGAGTATTTTTTTAAAGATGAAAAAATACTATCCTTAAGAAAATGTGTTGGAAAACCACTTTTTAGTTATGTTCCTTTTGATAGTTATGTAAATCAGGCATTTTATATAATAAAATCAAAAAGAATAAGTTTAAAATATTTAACAGCACTTTTAAACTCAAAACTTACAGCTTTTTGGCTTAAATATAAAGGGAAAATGCAAGGGGATAATTATCAAGTAGATAAAGAACCTATTTTAAACATTCCTATAAAGAATATTGAAGATACAAATATGCTTGAAATATTGGTTGATTATATTATTTATTTAAAAGAAAATAAAAAACCTGAATATATAAGTGAATTTTTTGAAAGAGTTGTTGATATAGCTGTTTATGAATTATACTTTGAAACTGAACTTAAAGAAAATGGATTTGCTATTTTAAATATTTTAGAAGATGAACTAGTTGAGTCTAATGGAAATTATGAAACTATTGAAAATATTTATAAAAAACTAAGTGATAAAAATCATAAAGTTTCATATAGTGTTAGTTTTATAGATACTCTTAATTTGGTTAAAATAATTGAAGGTAAATAGTGAAAATAGATAATATCACTATAGAAAATTATAGATTCTTTAAAGAAAATCAATCATTTAAATTTGATAATAAAAACATTTTACTATATGGTGAAAATGGAAGTGGTAAGACATCTTTATACAATGCTTTAAAAGACTTTTTCTTTTATTATGAAAATGAATCTAAATCAAAAAGAAATCTAAAAGATAATAAAAATATATTTTCAAATACTACTGATGAACCAAAAATAAATTTAACATTTAGTGATGATAAAATTATAACCTTTGATAAAAATGGTTTAAATGATGATTCTTTAAAACAAAGTATAGAAAGAGTTGCTAAATCAAAACTATTTTTAACTTACCAAGATGTATATAATTTAAATAAAATGTTTCAAAAAGAACTTACATATTTAGAGCTTAAAAATATAGCTTTAACACTTTTCTATGATGAATTGTCAAATGAGTTTTTTGAATTCGAAAAGAGTTTTAAAATCCTAGAAGATGAAATATTAAATGTATATTCATCATTAATAGATAGTTTTGAAGATTTAGAAAAAAAAGTTTATGAATTTAAAAATAATTTTCTTTATGAACTTGAAGAAACTGAAAATATTGATGAAAAAAAATCAACAGACTTTGCTATTCAAACTGTTTATTATTTACCAGAGTTATATAAAGATAAGTTATTTGACTCTATTAATAGATTAGATATATTTCTTAAATTATCTACAAAACTAAGAGATAAAAATACTGATAAGCTTTTTGAAAAATTTGGAGTTATCGTTAATGGTATTTTAGATTATACCTTAGAAAATGATAGATATTTTGAATATGAGCAAAAGCATAGAATTACTATTGCCAATAAGGAAGAAATTCAAGAGAGTGAAGAGTTAGATAAATTTATAGAATATTTTAATGATGCAACTTCAATTGTAGATGAATACACAGAATGTTTAACTAAAGCTGAGTATATAAATAATAAACTTTTTAAATTATTTGATAAATTGAAAGATAATGTAAATGCTACTTTAAATTTTTTAGAAGTCAATATTGAAATAGAACAAGTTAGAGAAAAACCTTTTATCAATTTTGATATAAATTATATATTTGAAGAGGATATTAGAAATATAGATTTTAAAATACTTCTTTCTGGAATTGAATTAAAAGAACATTGGCAAAAATTAAATGAAGCAAAACTATCTGCACTTAATATAGCTATATACTTATCATCAGTTTTACAGAAGAAACCTGATATACCAATACTTGTATTAGATGATTTACTTATAAGTTTAGATATGAGTAATAGAGATAGAATATTAAAACTTTTACTTGATAGAAGTGGAAGATATTTTGACAATGAATATCAAATTATGATATTTACTCATGATAAAGCTTTTTATGAATTAGCAAAATATAAGATTGAATATCAAGATATTGATAATTGGAATTTTTTTGAATTATTTGTTGATAATGAAGAAGTTATTGAAAAGCCTTATTTGAATGAAAAAGCTAATGAAGGATATCATGATAAAGCAATAGAATATTTTGAAAAAAGAGAGTATGCAATATCTTCAAATTTTTTAAGAAAAGAAGTTGAAAAACAGATACATGAATACTTAGGCTTGAGAACACTAGATGGAGCTATAGATACTGCAAAAATTAAAGACAATTATAGAAAACTTGAAGAATGCTTTCCTAAATTAATTGGAGCTTTAAGTGCTTTTGATAATTGTCAAAAAATAACTAATCCAGATATAAGGGAAGAAAAGTGTTTATTATTTGCAGAAGTTGTTACAAATGCAGTAAAATCTATACAAAATATAATTAATGAAGATAGTTTTCATGATATAAATGGTATAAAAAATAGAATTCTTAATCCACAATCACATAATGATTGGGAAACACCTTTGTATAAAAAAGAGCTTGAAGATGCTATAGCATTAATAAATGAATTAGATAAAATAATAGAGGATAATTAAATATAAAAATGAAACAAATTTTAATAACAAACGACGACGGCTTTGAAGCTGTTGGTTTAAAATATTTAATTGAGGCTTTAAAACCTTTGGCAAATATAATAGTTGTAGCACCTACAACAAATAAAAGTGCTTGTGCTCATAGTATGACTTTAAGTCATCCTTTGAGATTTAAACATGTAGATGATGATTTTTATCGGCTTGAAGACGGTACTCCTACTGATTGTGTATTTTTAGGGCTTCATAATTTATATCCTGAAGATGTGTTGCCTGACCTTGTAATCAGTGGTATAAATATTGGTTCAAATATGGGTGAAGATATCACTTATAGTGGAACTGTTGCAGGTGCTATGGAGGGTGTACTTCAAGGAGTGCCTGCTATTGCTATTAGTCAGGTTTATAACAACTTACATTCAAGCGAACCGAAAGAAGATTGGGATTTTGCACTTGCAGCTAAAGTGATAGTTGATATTACTAAAAAGATCTTTGCTGATGAATTTCCATTGGGAGCTCGAAAGCTTTTAAATATAAATGTACCTCAGATAAAAATAGATGAGTGCAAAGGTATTAAAATTACAAAAGCTGGGTATAGAGTATTTGGAAATGATTGTCATAGATACCATGACCCAAAAGGAAACGAGTTTCATTGGATTGGATTACACCCTTTGATTTGGGAAGCAGATGAAAAAAAGAGTTGTGACTTTGAAGCTATTAAGGATAATTATGTTTCAATTACACCGATAAAACTGGATATGACCAGTTATGATGATATGAATAAATTAAATGAATGGATAAAATAATGGAAAATTTAAAAGAACAGTTAGAAAAAGATATTAAAGTTTTGGTAAGACCTTTAAAAGATGATATGGATGAGTTGGTTGAGATTTTAAGAAGAAGATTGACAAAAAAAGAGTGGAAATATTATAAATGTAAGCTAAGTGGTGCAAGTGAAGATGAGACTTGCATTGAACTTAGATGTGATAAAGAGCGATTAGAGACAATAGCTAAACAAACTGTAGTAAAAATAAATCAAGAAAAGATAAAACACGAATTAATGGCATAATGATTAAACTTTTACTTATCTCTTTTTTAATATTTTTCTTTACAGGATGTCAAGAAAAAAGAATAGAAAAAAAGCTGGAAATTTCAAATGCTTTTTTACAAAAAGTTGACTGGAAAGATATTGAAGGATTTTCACAAGATAATTTACAATTAGCTCTAAAAGTTTTTCAAAAAGATTGTAAAGCTCGAAGAGTTAATAAACATCTAAAAGAAGTTTGTAAAAAGTCAATTAACTATACTGATGGCAAAGAGTTTTTTACCACTAATTTTACAGCTTATAAACTATTAAATAAACAAAAAAGAGCTCAAGGGCTTATCACTGGATATTATGAGCCGATTTTAAATGGAAGTTTAACTAAAACAGATAAATTTAAATATCCTATTTATAAACTGCCTGCTGATTTAATAACTGTAAACTTAAGTTCAATATATCCCGATTTAAAAAAATATACTCTTCGTGGTAAGCTTGTGGGTAAAACTCTTGTACCTTATGAGTCAAGAAAAGAATTAGATAAAGAATCAAATAAAAAATTGGAGCCGCTTCTGTTTGTAGATAATAAAGTTGATAGATTCTTTCTTGAAATTCAAGGAAGCGGAAAAGTCAAACTTCAAGATGGTAAGATTTTAAACTTAGGATATGCCGGTCAAAATGGGCGAAAGTATTATCCCGTAGGACGAAAATTAATACAAGAGAAACAAGTTACAAAAAAAGATATGAGCTTACAGGCTATTAAAAAATGGTGTGATGAAAATCCTACAAAAGTAGATGATCTATTAAATTTAAATGATAGTAAAGTATTTTTTAAAATTAGTCAAAAAACAGCTACAGGAAGTTTGGGAGTTGAGTTAGTAGCGCGTAGAAACTTAGCAGTTGATAGAAACTTCATACCTTTAGGATTCCCAGTATTTATAAACACAACTAATCCAACAAATGATGAAAATATCAATTCTTTAATGGTCGCGGCAGACACCGGCGGAGCTATTAAAGGTGATATACGAGCTGATTTTTTCTGGGGCAATGGAGAAGTTGCTAAGGAAAGTGCTGGTAAAATGGCACAAAAAGGTAGATTGACTTTATTAATTCCAAATAAAAAAGAAGAAGTAATAAAATGGTCAAATGATACAAATAAGTATAAAATAGTAAAATTAAAATAAAAGGTACAGATATCTATGGTGAAAAAACATATAACAAACAAAATTTCAGATTGTTTTCATAAATTTGCAACGACTCAATTTCCATCAATAATTCAAAATATAATTAATACAGGATATGTAAAACTTCTAGGACTTGATATGAGTGAGTTCAATGAGCCAAACAGCTATAAAACTCTAAATGCACTTTTTACAAGGGCATTAAATACTCCAAGAAATATCGATCACAGTCTTGATAACTTTATCTCTCCTGCTGATAGTTTTGTAAGTGAAGCGGGGCAGATTAAAGGTGAAACTGCATTACAAATTAAAGGTATGGAATATTGCGTAAAAGAACTCTTGACTTCTAAAATAAGTGATGAGAATTTTTCTAAAATAGTAAATGGTAATTTTATGAATATGTATCTATCTCCAAAAGATTATCATAGATATCATGCTTCATATAATTGTCAAGTTACTAAACTTATTCATGTACCGGGGAAACTTTATCCTGTAAATTTTAGATATTTAAACAAACAAAACTCTCTTTTTGTAGAAAATGAACGAGTTATTATGGAATGTATTACTGATGAAGGAAAACTATTTTATATGGTTTTTGTTGGAGCTTTAAATGTTGGTAAAATGGTATTTGAATTTGAACCTAAAGTTGAAACAAACAGTGATGCACGAGATATAAAAGTATATGACTATGAAGACTTACATATTTCAAAAGGGGATTGTCTTGGATATTTTAAAATGGGTTCAACTGTTTTAATGTTTTGGGAAAAAGATATGGTTGAAATTGAAAACTTAGTAAATCAAAAAGTAAGCTTTGGGGATAATATAGCTAATTTAAAATAATATTTATACTGCTAAATAAAAAGGGAAAGCTTGTATTTTAGCTTTCCCTTTTTTAATTAAAACATATCAGTTCTTAAAATTGCACCGTTAGAAGCATTTGTAACTAAGGCTCTATATTGTTTTAACCAACTAGAACTTATCTCTTTTTTAATTGGCGTAAAATCATCTCTTCTTTGAGCAATCTCTTCAAAAGTTAAATCAACTGATAAAATATATTTATCAACATCAATATGGATAGAATCACCATCTTCAAGAAGTCCTATCATACCACCCTCAGCAGCTTCTGGAGAAACATGACCAATACTAGCTCCTCTTGTAGCTCCACTAAATCTACCGTCAGTGATAAGTGCAACAGAATCCCCAAGACCCATACCCATAATAAGTGAAGTTGGAGCTAACATCTCTTGCATACCAGGACCACCTTTAGGACCTTCGTAACGAATCACTACAACATTTCCAGCTTTTACTTTATGATCAAGGATACCTTTTACAGCATCATCTTGAGAATCAAAACAAACAGCAGTACCTGTAAATACTCTATCTCCTGTAATACCAGCAGTTTTTATAACGGCACCTTGCTCAGCCAAATTACCGTAAAGTATTGCTAATCCACCAACTTCACTGTAAGGATTATCGATAGTATGAATGATGTTTGTATCTTTAATCTCGGCATTTGCAATTTTTTCATAAGTTGTATCACCCATAACAGTAAGATTATCTAAAAGAATATCATCACCACGCTTGCTCATCTCATGCATAACCGCACTCACTCCTCCAGCTTTATCAATATCTTGCATATGGATAGTTGTTAAACTAGGGCTGATTTTAGCAATATGAGAAACTCTTTGTGATACTTTATTTATATCTTCAAGATTAAAGTCTACATCTGCTTCTCTAGCAATCGCTAACATATGTAAAACAGTATTGGATGAGCCTCCCATAGCCATATCAACAGCAAATGCATTTCTTACTGCATTTTCATTTAGGATATTTTTCATATTATATTGCGCTTTTTCTTTCTCTTCCATAAGTGCAATTTCACAAATCCTTCTTGCTGCTTTTCTATAAAGTTCTTCTCTCTCTTTTGTTAAAGCTAAAATAGTTCCATTACCAGGAAGTGCGATACCCATAGCTTCCATAAGTGTATTCATAGAGTTTGCAGTAAACATACCAGAACATGAACCACCACTTGGACAAGCATTACACTCAATATCAGTAAGTTGAGCTTCAGTAATCTCACCAGCTTCAAACTTACCAACAGCTTCAAATGCAGTTGATAAATCAATAGGAGTTCCGTCTTTAGTATAACCTTTTGCCATAGGACCACCTGAAACAAATACAGTAGGTACATTAACTCTTAAAGCTCCCATTATCATACCAGGAACAATCTTATCACAATTTGGAATAGCTATCATTGCATCTAATTTATGCGCATTCATAACTGTTTCAATACTATTTGCAATCAATTCTCTTGAAGGAAGTGAAAAAAGCATACCATCATGTCCCATAGCAATACCATCATCTACACCAATAGTATTAAACTCAAATGGCACACAACCGGCTTTTCTAATCTCATCTTTTATAATATCTGATACTTTGTCTAAGAAAAAATGTCCAGGAATAATTTCGATAAAAGAGTTTGCAACACCAATAAACGGTTTGTCAAAATCTTCATCTTTTAGTCCTGTTGCTCTTAGAAGAGACCTGTGTGGTGCTCTGTCAAATCCTTTTTTTACTTCATCACTTCTCATAAGAAATCCTTGTTGTTTTCTAAAATATATTAAATTTTGAAAATTATAGCAAAATTTCAATAAAAGACTTGACAATATAAAAAGAAATAGCTATAATTCCCGTCCAAAAACAGCGCAAGCAGTTTTTAAAGATACAAAATATACCTTTGATAGAGATATCAAAAATACATGCGAGTGTGGCGGAATAGGTAGACGCGTTGGACTTAAAATCCAATTCCGGTTTCGGAGTGTCGGTTCAATTCCGACCATTCGCACCACTATTAAGTAGAGAGCTGACAGAGTTGGTCGAATGTACCGGTTTTGAAAACCGGCGAGGTTTACGCCTCCAGCGGTTCGAATCCGCTGCTCTCTGCCACGTTTAATTAAGAATCCCTTTTAAATACTATCTTTACTAAAAATCTAATATAATAAATAATAATGTAAAAATTTTAGTCCTCTCCGGTCAATTTTGTGTAAATTTGTAATATTTTGATAGTTTTTGTCAGAAATTTGTCACAATTTTAAGAAAAAAAACAAATAATATATCCACTCGAAAATGAGTGAATATATTTTTATCAAACCGATGTCACCTGAGACTAAATTCTAAATAGTGCTTCAAGTTGAGTATGAGTTGCTATTGTATCTCTAACAAATAAAGATACTCCAAAGTCTGCATATAACACACATACTATTTGAGAATAACCATCAAACTCCTCAATCATTTCAACACTATCACTAATTGGTAAATCTATCTGATTAATGCTTCCATGTTTAAGTGGGATAGGTTGCTTTAGTTCTTCAAGAGAATCTATAATGATAAAGTATCCAAATAAAGGATACTCAAAATCAACAGGCAACCTCTCAAACTCTTTTCGTAAACCTTCTTGTAGAATCTTATCATCTACAATTTCTATATCTTCTATACAGTTTATATGTATCATTAACAAACCTCCTATAAGTTCATTAATAATATATGGTTAATTTAGTTGCTTTTTTTTACAGTATTAATAATTTTATTTTTTAAATCTAATCAAGCTATTATCTTAATACCAATCCACACAACAACAATAGATATAGCACTTATCTCCTTTCATTTTTAATGAATTGGAGTTTAACTAAATTAATTTTATTATTTAAGGTTTAAAATCAAAATATTACTTTGTTTTTATATTCATACCTGCCCATTTTAGCAGTTCGCTTGACATATATTTTAGCAATAAAAAAAGGGGGAGGGTTAATTAGGGGCATATTATATTAAATATTAAATAAAACTTTATGAGAGAAAGTGTTACAATATTTGCAAATATAAATTATTAGGTTTATTTATGAAAAATAACGACTTAAAAAAAACTAAAAGATTTTTAATACCTATACTTTCTTTGGTAATAATATCAATTATATTAATTGCATCTATAAATACTTATATTAATATATCTATGTTTAAGCAACATATGAATGAAGATATTGAACAGTATAAAAAAGAGTATTTAGAAAGAAATAAAAATGCTGTTTATAAAAAAGTTCATTTATTTAATAGTTCAATAAAATTTCAAATAACAAAAATAGAAAATAAATTAAAAAAATCCTTAAAAGAAAGGGTTATCACGGCCTTACATATTGCAGATGATATATATAGAAGACACAAAGAAGATTTTAGTGATGATGAAATTAGAACAAAAATTCTAAAACATTTAGATGTTATTAAATTTAATGATAGAAGAGGATATTATTTTGTCTATGATTATAATAGTAAAATTGTTTTAGTAAGTGCTATTAAAAAAATGATTGGTAAAAATCTTGCATATTTTAAAGATATAAAAGGTAATAATATAGCTAAAATGCAAATAGAAGCAATGAAACAAAACAAATTTGCATTTACTAAAATATACTTTAAAAAACCAGCTAATCCCAATAAAGAATATCCAAAACTTTCATGCACTGCAAGGTTTAAACCACTAAACTTGGTGATTGGAACAGGTGAATACCTTGATGTAGTTGAAAAACAAATTAAATCATATGTTATAGATAGATTTTCAAATATGGAAAAAGAAAAAAATAGATATTTGTTTGTATTAGATTTACATAATATAAATGGTGGAGATAATTTTGCAACAATGATTTTAAATCCAAATAGAGAAGATTTAATAGGTAAAAAACTAAATGACAGTTATAAAGATGCCAAAGGTAAAGAATTTAGAAAAGAATTTTTAGAAGGATTAAGAGAAAAAGGGGAATGCTATACTGAATATTGGTATAAAAAACCTGATATGAAAAATCCTAAACCAAAAATGTCATATTTTTATTTACAAAAAGATTGGAACTGGATAATCGCTAGTGGATTTTATTTTGATGATTTAGAAAAACATATATCTGAAAAAGAAAATGAACATATTGTATATACAAATAATGCAATATATAAGGCTCTTATTTTAATTTGTATATTATCTTTTATAGTAATAATAATTGCTATATTGGTATCACTTAGAATTGATAAAACTATTAAAAATTACACAGATAAATTAGTAAAAAATAGACTTGCATTGGAACTTGCACAAAAAGTAGCAAAGATGGGTTCATGGAGTTTAGATTTAACTACCAATAAACTTAAATGGTCAGATGAAACTTATAAAATATTTGAAATTAAGAAAGGTGAATTTAAATCAATATATGATGCATTTTTAAGCAAAATACATCCAGAAGATAAAGATATAGTCGATAATGCATATAAAAAATCTTTAAAAAATAAAAAATCATACACAATTATTCATAGACTTCTTATGAGGGATGATAAAATAAAATGGGTAGAGGAAAAATGTGAAACTATTTTTGACAAAAGTGGAAATCCAATTGTATCAAATGGTACAGTTCAAGATATAACCAAAGAGTATGAACTACAACAGAATCAAATAATGCAAGAAAAATTGATACTAGAACAATCAAAAAATGCTCAAATGGGTGCAATGATAGGAAATATAGCTCATCAATGGAGGCAACCTTTAAGTGTAATTAGCACTGCTGCAAGTGGTATACTAATATCAAAAGAATTTAATGCTCTAACAGATGAAAAAGAAAATGAGATGCTAAAAGGTATAGTAAATAGTACTGAATTTCTATCAAATACTATAGATACTTTTAGAGACTATATCAAAGAAAAAAAAGAGTTTAAAGAGGTTATTTTACAAGATAGAATAAATGGTGCTATAAATATTATAGAAGCATCAATGAAAAATGGCCATATTGAACTTATAAATAATATTAATGATATTGAACCTATAAAAATAACAATGGTTGTAGGAGAATTATCTCAAGTAATTATAAACATAATAAATAATGCAAAAGACGTTTTAGTAGAGAATAATATTGATAACAAAATTATAAAAATAAATTTAATCAAAAAAGAACATTTAATAATAATAACAATTGAAGATAATGGTGGGGGAATAAGTGAAGATGTATTACCTAAAATCTTTGAACCATATTTTACAACAAAACATCAATCACAAGGAACAG
>JAGLOP010000017.1 GCA_023138835.1 Arcobacteraceae bacterium | reverse complement strand
GATAAAATATCAGCTATTTTCTCTTGTTCTTTTAGTGGTGGGAGTGGAATTGTAAAAGTTTTTATTCTTCCTAATGCTAATTTTGGTTGAGCATTAACAGTTGTTTGGCTAGTAATAATATTTTGAATTGAACTTGAAGTTAAAACATATAATAAATATTTTTTATCTGCTTTAATATTTGTTAATTTATTAGCATTTTCTGTTAAGTTGGCATTATCTAATTCATCTGGAATTTCTCCAACTATGCCAAGAGTTCCAGCGACTGAAATGAATAAATCATTTTTAGAGATTATGTAATTTTTTATTTTAGGTTGTATATTTTCTGGCACATATAATATATCATTTGTATCTATACCACCCATAAACATATCTCTAACCCTAATATATGGATATGGTGTTTTTATATCTATTAAACTACTTCCCTTAGGTAATCTCTTCCCACCTTTAACATCACATATATCTCCAAGCTGTTTAACTTCCCACTCAACAGGAATAACACCTATCTCAGTATCTTTATAACCATCGGCTACCATACTAAAAACCCAAACTTTTCAAATAGCCGTTTAGCTTACTATCTATTTCTTGCTCTTTTACTTCTAACTCACTTATATCTTCCATAGTAGCTTTAATATCAATGATTACTTCATCTTCACTTGTATCAATGTATCGTGAAATATTTAAGTTGTAATCATTCTCAGCTATCTCACTCATATCAACAACTCTCATAAACTTGTCTATATCTTCAAGTCCATCATAGCTATCAACTATTTTCTTGATATTTTCAGCAGTTAGAGTGTTTTGATTTTTACCATCTTTGTATTCACTTGAAGCATCTATAAACACAACTTTATTTTTAAGGCTCTCAGCTTTACTCTTGTTTATGATTATGATTGAAGCAGGAATACCAGTGTTGTAAAACAACTTCTCAGGAAGTCCAACAATAGCTTCTATAATGTCATCTTGAAGTAATCCTTCTCTAATCTTACCCTCTGTCCCACCACGAAATAATATACCGTGTGGCAATACAACACCCATACGACCATCATTTTTAAGAACACTTATCATATGTTGAACAAAAGCTAAATCTCCATAACCTCGTGGTGGAATACCATACTTAAATCTTCCATACTCATCAGATACAACACTATTATACTTTGGTGTTATCTCTTTACCATTTTCATCACTTTTAACATCTATCTCAGCAGGAGCCCACCACTTCTTTAAGCTAAATGGTGGATTAGCAATTACACGGTCATAAGTCATAAGCTCACTATGTTCTAAGTGCTTTGGAGAAGATAGAGTATCTCCCTTTCGTATATCACTATCTTTGAAGTTATGAACAATCATATTAATCTTACAAATAGCCCAAGTTCCAAGGTTCTTCTCTTGACCGTATAACTTAGCATCAACAAACTTTCCAACAGTTCCACCATTAGCCTTAATGTAGTTGGCACTTTGTATCAGCATACCACCACTTCCACAAGTAGGATCATAGATACTATTACCAGCTTCTGGCTTGATAAGATTTACCACAAGATTAACTACCTCTTTTGGTGTATAAAATTCTCCTCCTTTTTTTCCAGCATCATCAGCAAACTCACGGATTAAATACTCATAAGCAGAACCCAAAATATCTGGATTGTCTAAATGTTCATTAGCAAGAGAGTATTTGTTAAAGTGATGTAGTAGTCGTGAGAGTAAATCATCAGGAAGTTTTTCAGTATCTCCAAAATGAACAGCAGTCATAACACCCTCTAATTGAGGATTGTTCTCTTCTATAAGTGAAAATGCTTTATCAAGAGCTTGACCAATATTTTCAGTCTTTTTAGTTAGTTCACTCCAATAGGCATCAAAAGGAATGAAAAATTGGTGATAATCTTCATCTTCTAACGCATATTGAAGGGTTACATCATCTTCAGCAACAGCAAGATTTGCTTCTTCTATAAATTGGTCGTTTGCTCTTTTAAGAAACAACAAACCAAAGATATAATTTTTGAAATCAGAACTATCAATATGTCCTCTAAGTAAATCGGCACTATCCCATAGCCATCGTTCAAGTGTTTCAAGTGTAAGTTTGTTCATATTGATTAAATCCTATAAATTATTATTTTATTATTTTATTATTTTATTATTTTATTATTTTACCGATTTTTTTAAAAAGACTCACTTAATTGTAATACTATAACCAAATAACTATTTTTATTTATTGTGACGCTAATTGTGACACTCAAAAGATATAATACATTTAGACAAAAATTGAATCAAAGGCTATCATATGAATAAAGTAACTGTTAAATTTGAAGATAATTAAGATACTTGGACAGCTTTTGAGAAGCTTGATATTTTGGTATTACCATTAGCTTGTAACAAGCCTATAAAAAGTAAAATGGGTATAAATAGTTTAATCATTTTATAAACTAGCCCACCACATACGAAGTGATAATCCAATTGTAGATGTATATCCTACTTCACTAAAAATAAGATTCTTATTCTTATCATATATTAAAGTTGTTGGAAAAACTGATATATTAAATTTCTTTGCATAAAAACTATTGTGGTCATTGATAACTTTAAAATCTAAATTATTATCATCTAAATATTTTTTTATTTTCTAGTATATCGTTATATATTTTATTTAGTAGTTTAAATTCTTCATTACTACCACCAACATCAGGATGTAAAATTTTAGCTAATTTTTTAAATACTTTTTTAGCTTCGTTTATTCCAGTAACTTCTGTAAACTCCTTTTTAATCTCTTTTTGTGTCATTTTGTATCCTTTAAATTGTTTTGCCTTTTTTGAAGATTTTGAGGGTTTTTTCTTTCTCTTCTTATTTTTAAATTTTAAGAAAATTAAAAACTTAACTCTTTTTCTTTTATTAGGCTTTTGCCTCTTTCGTTAGTTTGTCGGGCTTTTTTCAAAAGTGTAATTGATATATTTTTGTTTAGCTAATACTTAATTTAGTAATAAATTCATTATTGGGTAGATAAATAATATCTCATACTGAAACGACTAAAAAGCCAAACTAATGTAAGAGATAGTCAAAAGTTAAAAAAAACTAGAGTTAATTTAATCTTATGTTGTGTAGCAAAAATTTAAAAATCAGAAGAGTGATTTATTATTGATTTTATATCAATTCTTTATCCTCACAAAACTGTGTAGCATAGCCCTGATAGTAATGAAATCTTTGATTTTATTTTAAATGGATAGCAGGATATAGCTTATATTAAATTCTAAATATTAGTTTTTGTGACGCTAATTGTGACAGAACTTTTATATAATATGTATGGTGTAAACTATTTGTAACAAATATTAAATTTAGCTTAATTAGCATATAAGGATTGGAAAGATACAATCTTCTGAAAAATAATTTAAAAATAAATATTAAATTTTGGAATTAACTTAAAAGGAGTGGTAGTGAAAATAAAAAGTTTTATTTTTTTCGTTGGTCTTAGTCTATTAGCTAGTGGCTGTGGTGGTGGCTCATCATCTTCAAGTGGTGGTGGTACACCAGTAACAGGGGTAGATGGATATATTAAAAATGCTACAGTTACAGATAATCTTAGTCAAGTAGCAACCTATAGTTCAAATGGTATTTATACTTTTGCTAGTAGTCCAACTTATCCTTTAACTCTAACTGGTGGTCAACTAGAAGATACAAATGCCAATTTTGATATAAATATGACAGCTCAAAGTGGGAGTAGTGTATTATCTCCTATATCAACATTTTTAGAAAATAATTCTACTTTACTATCTAAGTTTGCAAATTTAGGATTAGGAATATCTACTATAGATGAATTTACAGTTGATTATGTAAATTCAAATGATTTAAACTTATCAAAACTTTCTCAACTTTTATATGTAATGATAAAAGATAATACTCTATTAGCAACTTTTAAAACAAATATAGCAAACAATGAAGGAAGTTTGGATAATCTTTTTTTAAGAGCACATACAGACCTAAATGCTTCAGCTTCAAATGGTAAATTTAAAATAAGATTACTTTTAAATAAAATTAATTCATACACTGGAACTGCTTCAGGTATGGAAGATTTTGTAAAAAACTATAAAAATTCTTTAATCTCTTCATCTTCTGATGGAAATACAACTGTGCTTAAGACTGGACAAACAACAGCAGGATATAACAATGCAGGAGCTTCTGGACAAGGTACGCAAGATGATGGTACTTTAAGTAGAGGAACTACTAGAAGTTATACTGATAATGGTGATACAATTACAGATAATGCTACAGGACTTATTTGGCAACAAGAGGATGATGATACTACAAGAAATTGGGCAGATGCTACTACATATTGTAATGGTATCACTTTAGATGGAAATAGTGATTTTAGATTACCTAATATTGAAGAGTTAGTTCAGCTTACAGATAAAGGGGAATCAACTCCAGCTATTAATGCTATATTTACTAATACCAATAGTAGCGGTTATTGGTCTTCGGCTACATATGCTAGTAATACTTCCTATGCTTGGATAGTCAATTTTGGTGGCGCCGGCGACTACCGCAACGATAAGACTGATACAAATGTTGTTCGTTGTGTTCGTTAATTAAATTCAAAGGAAAATTAAATGATAAAAAAAATATTGATTTTATTAGTGCTGGTTAATTTGGCATTTGCAGATTTTATAAAAGATGATGTTAAAGAGATAGTAATAGATACAACCACTGCTTTAATGTGGCAAGATGATAATGATGCTAAAACTATTACAAAAAACTGGACAGATGCAATAGATTATTGTGAAAATTTAACTTTGGGTGATTATAGTGATTGGCATTTGCCAAATTTTAATGAGCTTTATATGTTAGCAGATAGAAGTATTTATAATCCAAGTTTAAATTCAGCATTTACTAATGTTGTTAGCTCCTATTATTGCTCTTCTACTACATATGCTAGTAATACTTCCTATGCTTGGATAGTCTATTTCAACAACGGCGGCTACGTCTACGACGATAAGACTGGTACCTTTTATGTTCGTTGTGTTCGTTCAGCAGAATAGGTTTATAAAATTTCACTCGTTCCAATTCTCCTGAATTGGAATGCATATTTGAGTTAAAATAAATCAATAATATTAAAAGGTAAAAAGATGGAAAAAGATACAACAGAAAATAAATATCCATCTTGTACCACAATTATTTCAAAAAATTGGTTACCTCACATTCTTACGATTGTTGGAATTATCATAACATATATTATTGCAGTAAATAGTCATAAATATCTTGAGCAACAAAATGAAATAGCAAAGCAAAATAACTATTTTACTACAATTAATAATCTAGAAAACTCAGCAAGTTCTTTAGAATTAATAATATTTGCATATCTTGATGAACCATCTAAATATGAAGAATTACTTAAATACCATATTATGAAAAATAAAGATTTAGTAGATGGCAATATATTATCTATGCTTCCCATGTCATCTAGAATAAAAATATTAAAAATACTGTTAAACATTATAGAAGAAAGAGTTATTTTATTAGAAAAATATAATTCAAAAAAATTTATAAAATCTTTTGAATTACATAACCCAAATAATATAGTTATATCTAATATATTTTCATTCATAAAACAAAATATTTTATCATTAGTTATTTTTACTGATGAGGATGTTAAGGAACAAATAAAAAGATTAAGAAATTTTTCTTATAGATACTTTACATTAAATTCATTACAAAATATAAATAATAGACCAAATAAGATTTTTGGAGAATACATACCATTTATAGGTATAATGGATAAAAATTTACCATTAATAGATGATAATTCAGAAATGTTAATACATATATTAGATATATTAAGAACTATCAATATTGATAATTATACTAAGAATGACTTTAAAAATATCTCTGAAAAAGTATTATATAATCTTTCATTAAGTTATTATTTTATTATGATAGAGTATAAAAATACTCAACAAATATTTAATTTAATTAAAAATAAATTTATATATCTAAATAATAGTGACTTTGAAGATAATCAAAAATTAAAGCTTTATTATTTACTATCATTATCATATATAAAACATTCTTTTAATTATGAAAGAACTTCAACTGACATTAAAGTTCTTTTCGCAAAAAAAATTAATTTAATTACAACAAAATATGAAAATAAGACTTAATGAAATTATAGGTTTATATAGCAGTATATAAATTTTAACAAAACTTACACGCTTGATAAAAATAGGTATCAATAATTTATATTACTGACTATTGGTGAATTTGTTTTGTTATTTTACTTACAGGCTTTAACTTTTTTGTCAAATCCAGTAATAGCAAAAAACTTTTATCAACAACAGCTGGCTTTAAAAGTTTTGTTTGCCTAATATGGTCTAATTGTAACAAAGCTATAAGCTCTGCTTTATCTTTTGTAGTGTATCTCACAATATATTCTTGTAAACTGCATCCCTAAAGGTCTTCATTTTTTTTGGCTTTGATATCTCATCTTCTATTTCAATATCTTCTTTTAGTAACCCAACCAATAAAAATTTCTGTAAAAATCGATATTTTAGCGTTTTCTGCAACATTCTTTTCAAGTTGAATATTATCCTGTAATAGCTATCGTAAGCATCTTTTTCATCTTTGGTTGTAATTTTATTTTTTGTTCTTCTACCAGTATTATTGATTAAGTTTAACTCAAATGCCTTAAAGCTAGACCAATCTGCCTGTAGATCCAATAATAATTTTGCAATTATTGCTTTTTTTATAATTGATTCATCGATATTATGATCTGTCATTTTATATATCCTCAAATAGCTTTTTATTATTTAAAAAGCTATTTTTATTAAAACTTATCATTCTAAAATAAAGCATTTTTAAGTTTTGTACCTTTAGCCTTATTCTTTGCTAGTCTCATATTAAATAAAGCATCTGGCATTATAACACTTGGTAATTTGCTACAATCAATCATATTGCCACTTCTATAAAATGATTTAGGTCTATTTTGTGAAAAAGGTGCATTACATACTGTACCTGCTTCAAATACTGGTCTTGCTGGCTTAAATACTACACCATCAAATACTTGACGTTTTAAGAGACTTCCATTTTTTGATAACCTATAATAACCATATCCTAATTCAAATGCTCTATTTATCATTTGCTCTTTGTATATATCTAAATGAGTATCCACATTCTTGCACATAACATAAATATGATAGGAGCCTGCACCAGTAACTTGTGTTTTGACTCCATCTACTTCTTTATAAATATATGAGCTACTACCAGGTCTAATTAATATCTCTGCATTTTTAAATTGTGGGTCTAACTCTTCAAATACATCAACTATATCCTGATAATTGTCAAAGTGCATATTGTGTTTACCATCTACATCTATATCAAATAGGATAATGGCTTCATTTCCAAACTTAAAATTATCTCCCTCCCATTTTGTAACATTTGAACCTTTGTGTTTATTCTTTATATAGTTGTAATTAGGGCTAGATGCAACATATCCCATGTCAATATCATGTACACCTAAAAATATTGCATGGTTTGATTGTGAGCTATCTAAGGCTTCATCAAACTCTTTTAAATTATTTACCTCTAATGTTGTATAAAGCCCATAATTTAATTTTGCTGATGTAGTTTTAGTTCCATCTGCATTTACAGTTTTAGCATAATTCCCTTCTAAATTTTCTATTACTGTAAATTTCATCTTATATCCTCTGTATTACTTGTTATAAAGTCTGCTATATCTGTAATAGCATATCGGATTGTTGCATTTTTAGTAGTGCCAATTTTTACTGGTGTTGGTAAAATATTACCCTTAGCTATTAATTTATCTATTGTGCTTAGTGAAACACCTAATTCATCTGCAAAATTTTGTTTTGTAAGCATTGTTCTATTGTACTTTTGTACTAGTACATTTAATATGTCTGTATTCATCTTTTATCCTATGTTTAAAATTTTGATTGCTTTTAACAGCAACCTTATATTATTTAAAGATTGAAAATATATATTAATATGTCATTATGTGAGATAGCTAAAACTTCAAATACAATACTAATTTATATTGGAGCGATGCAATCCAATTATCTAAAAAACTTAATCTTACAAAATATTTTTATATAACTTTTGGTGATATATCAGGTAATCCTACTTTAACTTAGTAGTAAGACATCTTACAATCAAAATAAATCAAAAGTAATATCCAAATATACATTGAGCTATAAAATCCGTTTACATCAAATTATGACAGTTTTTATAATATTTCAAAAAATACACCTAAAAAGTTATTTTAATCAGTAATTAAGATGTTACAAATAAAATAAAAGAAAGGTTGACAGGATGAAAAGACCATTATATAATCTATTTGAGGCATTAGTTAAAATGAACTACAAACCCACAAGAAAAAATTATCTTTTACTAAATATTGAGGGGTACATGCAAATTAAGTTATCACAAAATGATATTCAAAAGCTAAATACTAGATTTCAAAAGCACTTCATTTTCAGCAAAGATGAGATTAGATTTGCAAAGTAAAATTCCTATTTATATTAATATATTTTTAAGTATATTTATCAAATGAAATTTCAAATCGCTCTACACTATATAAACAAAGGGCTACAACGATTTAAAAAACTTCAATTTATTATAGAATATGGAGAATTTATTATAAAAAGTGACGTTTGGGCTTCAATTTATTATAAAACTTGCCTTTTTAAAACCAATTTATTATGGCTGATTCATAATAAATCAAGCTATTTATTACAGAATTGGGAAAACAATGAAAAATGAAAATATTGTAATAGTCAAAAATGATTTTATTAGAGGCAACTTTTCGACACTTAATATCAGAGACATGAAGATACTGAAATTATTAATAAGTAAGGTCAATAGTAAAAACAAAAGCTTTAATAAATATTATAGCGTTTCAAAGGATGAAGTTAGAGCTTTTTACTTCAATGAGAAGAACTTGCACCATTACATCAAGACCTCACTTCGTAAACTAGCTACTATTTTTATACTTATCAAGGATGATAAAGACCAAGAAGTCGAAGTCTCACTCGTAGGTAAAATCATTTACAACAAAAAAACTGGTATATACAAAGTACCATTAAGCGATGACCTACAAAAATACCTACTTGACATAAAATCAGCTTTCACACAATACAACCTATTGAACTTGATACATTTAACCACTAAACAGGAACTAAAGCTATATGAGTATATCAAGAGTATTAGCTTTCAAGTTTTCAGTATTCATGTAGATAAATTGAGATACATAATGGAGCTACATCAAAAGAGCTATAGCAACTTTTATAACTTCAATCACAAACTAAAAGTAGCTATCAATAATATCAATGAGAACACAGATATTAATTTATCATATAGAGTACTAAAGACAAATGGAGTAAGTACATCAATTAAATTTAGTATCAAAAGATTTGATTCAAGTATCGTTATTTATAAAAACCAACTAGAACAAACAAAGCAACTGTACTTAAATAAAACTATTGTAACTAGTGATGGAGAGATGGTCATAAAAGATTTGTATGAAGATAGAAGTAGCATTTGTATAAAAGCTTATTCAGAGGAACTAAATGTAATTGCAACTTTACAGTTTAATGATTTAGAGCACTGTATTAAGTGGACTAGATATCACTCAAAGGAGGTATTATGATTAGTATTTATATCACAGATTTAGCTGCTTACAACAGTGGTTATTTAATAGGTGAGTGGGTTAAATTACCGATACCCGAAAAGTCGCTACTGGATAAAATAAATCAAATATTAACTACTGGTGCTAATGTATGCAATTATGGCTTTCATGAGGAAATATTTATTACAGACTATGAGTTTGAATGTAGTGAGATATTTCAAATAGATGAATATGACTCTGTACTTGATTTAAACGAAAAAGCATTAAAGCTACAAGAGCTAAATGAACATCAACTAAAAGCTGTATCATTTTTAATGGGTCAAAGTATAGTAAGTGAACTAGATGAAGCCATAGAGAAATCAGATGAAGTAATCATACATACTGATTTAACTATGTTTGATGTAGCCTGTAGTTTTATAGAGGAATGTTATGGTGAAGTAATATCAGCTCTACCTAGTATAATATTAGATGCTATCAACTATAATTATATTGCTAGTGAATTAGAACTAGATGGTTATGTTGAAATTGATGGTGACGTATATGAGTACCATAATTAACTTTAGTTTTATTATCATAGCTTAGAGCTAAGAGGTCTATGACTGTAGTTCTACTTGTAGTAATACCAATATTAACTATTTGGATGAATCTAGTTGTAGTTAGTGTTTTAATAATATACTACCTACGGTATCAATCAGTGCCCATAAATGGTGCATCTGATATTAATTTGAATATTTTAATTTTATTATCGAACCAAATGAATTTAAAATACAGTTTTCTCTTGTTGTATGAATTGTATTTTATTTACTGTTGATATATGTTTATTTTATTTATTAATTTATATTATTAAGTCATCCAAAACTAAGCTAATATGATTTTTTAACTCAACTCCACATATATAATAGTTTCACCAATAATTTAACAAATAATATCACTTACTATTTTTCAAAATATATAAATATATCCATAACTTTTAAATTACTTCTTTAAATACATAGAGGAGTATAATTATGATACAAAAAGATAGAAAATTAATAAGAGAAGCTTTTAGTTTAATATATGAACAATATATAGATGATAAATCATTAGCTAAGGAGCTAAATATTCATTCAGTAACTTTCAAGAAATATAAAACTGAAAAACAAATAGCAAATAAAAAGAAATATCATATTAAAGATATTGAAGATTTATTTGATACCTATATGGTTAAAACTAAGTATAGCAAAGCAAAATATAGTCAATCTATATTGTTAAATTTGTTAAAAATATATAACAGATTATTTATAACAACTCAAGAGTTGGCAAATCTTATAAATAAATCAGTTGCAACAGTTGAAAAGAAAATCAAAAAGAAAATAGATATACCTTCATACATTAAATTTAATGGAACAAAAGCTACAGTTAGATTTTGCATAATACATGTAGCTGAGTATATGGCATTTAAAAAGATACACTGTAATTTACCTGCATATAATGAAAAATTTAATATTTCATTAGACACTATGCGATTTCAAGTTGATGGTGATATTACAAGTAAATTAATTACATTATTTAAACCACATTATGAGGGACTTAATACCATACCAGGTATAGATGACTTTAAGAGATATGAATTTTATAAACCAGTACCAATTAATATATATTATGTAAAATTTCATGATATTACTGTAGTAGAATTTTATGGACTTAAAAGCTATAAAGAAAAAGATAAATTAGTACAAGGTATGTTATCACTATTTTATAATTTTTTATACAAAAATAATTTAGTTGATACAACATATGTAAAGCGAACAGATATAGCAATAGATATTTATGCAATGCTATCCAGAATAGAATTGTTTTCATTATCATCTAATTTAAAAATTAATGTTAATACTGATAGTAATGATAATAGACTTTATTTACATAAAATAAATTATAACGCAGTTATAACTGATAAACAAAGAGATATAATTAAAGATATTTTTAACACTGGAATCAAATATAATCAAAAAAGTATTACTGTCAGTGAGGATTACTATAAAGCACATTATAAAAAATTTGAATTACTTAAATCTCATGGTATATATTTTAAAGGTGATTATAATAGGAACCAGATTTTAAAATATAATAAGCAGTTAAAAGAAGAGTTAGACTATATAATAAGTAGAATTGAGCATAAGATATTTTTTGGAAAAATGGAACGATTATGTTTAGCTGATATTTGGAGCTCAAATGGTGGCCGCAAGTTGCTTAACAATATGATTTCTGAAATGTCTAAATATTTATTTATTGTACAGGATAAAAATCTAAAATCACATCAAATACAATTTGATGATAAGTTTGCTGAATTATTAAAGAAAGAGATTGATAGTAAATTAGGATTTAATGTTGATACTGCTAGTGGAAAAGTTAATACTTTATTTTAAGGCTAATAAGTCAGGTCTTGATTATGATTTAGGTCGGGTTGAGTTCACTGTTAAATTTGGAGTAGATGAAAGAATTAGTTATAGAGATTTTAAAGCTGGCAAGTGGGAAGATAAATTTATAAAGAAAATTGCTAAATATATGGTATTTGTTGATGGGGAGTGGTGTGAGTTGGGATAACCGTACTATCTTTAGGTTTGTACTTTTTTCCAATATTTTTTAAATGCTTTTTTCTTATCTTTAAAAGTAAAATCTAAGTAATGTTCAACTACTCCACTTTGTTTATGATCCAAACAAGTATCAGCTAACATACTATCAACTTTACAATGCCTAATCATTATATTTAACATTAAACTTCTTGTATCATGAACTGTTAATTTTTTACCTTTATATAATTTAATTCCTGCATTTACCACTAATCTTTGAAATATACCATATATAGCACTATATTTTAGACTAGGAAATAATAAACCACTTTTTACACTTTTAATATATTCTAAACATTCTGTTGGTATTGGAAAATGGTAATCTTCTTTTGTTTTTGTTATATTTGCAGGACTGATGATTAAATCTCTATCAATATAAACATCTTCTTTTGTTAACTGGATTAATTCCCCATATCTATGAGCACTTAATAATATTAAATATAAAAATATATTAATTTCACCCTTTAAATAATTATATTGAGCTTCATATTCTCCTATTGCATTATAAAGTTTTTTAACAATAACTAAATTATTATCAATTGCTCTTAATGTTAATTTTTGCATTTTATCAACTTTTTCAGTTTCTATTAATTCAATTATATTTTTATCTAATTCACCTCTTTTAATTGCTTCTCTGAATATAGGGTTTAAAATTCTTTTTAAATTATTTCTATACATTCCTTTTGTATGTGAAAGTGATTTTAAAATATCTGATAAATTACTATAAGTTATTTTGTTTAATTTTTTATGCCCTAATGGTTTTTTTATAACTGTTTCATAGTAATTTTTAGATTGTTTAGCTGTTGTATTTTTTTTCCATACTCCATTTGCAATATTTTCATCATATCTTTTATAAAAATAATCATTTAACCTTTTTCCTTGTGGATTAAATGGGTCATGATTATTTCTAATGCTTAATTTAACTTCTTGCAATTTATCAAATGCTTGTTTTTCTGTACTACAACTAAAAAGTTTAGTGAAATTTTTTATTGGATAAATTTTACCTAAATACTTAAATCTAACCATTATGGCATCACTACCATCTTTTAATTTCTTTTTACTAATTCCTTTATATCCCATATTACACCTTTGTCTAATTACTATAGAACTATACACTTTTAATACTTATATACACTTTCTTATACACTTTATAGTGGTTTTTAACGGCATATAATGGTTTATAATTAATTTCTATTTTTAATAAAGTCAGTATTAATAGGTATTTGTAAGAATTAAATTATCCTATAATCCTTGAAGTAGAATTTGCCAAAGATATTCAACTTCATTGTCGTCAAAATTAATTAAACTCTTTTCTTCAAAAAGCTCTTCTATTTTATTTAATTGGAAGCTTTGAGAATAACTACAAGAGCTATGAGTAGGTAAAAAACTTCTTACAAGCGAAATATTAGATTTTATTTTTTCATCACATAAAAGACATTCATATTCACAATGCAATCTACCTTCATGCTCACATAATAAAATATAGCTTTCAATAATTGCTCGTTTTGGATTTTGCTTTATCATTTTATGCGCTAAAGTATCAAGTAATTGTATATAAAATTCATCTAATTCTTCTACATCTTTTAGGTGTGGATGAAAGAGTTTTATAAATCTTTGCCAGACATATAGTTTTTCGCGTTCTAAAAGCCATGGAAAACCAATTTGAATAACATCTTTAAGTCGTGCTATATTACTTTTTAGATTAGTTTCTAATTCAAAATCAATTTTATACCCGATATTTAAATTAGAATGTCTTGCACCATAAAATCTATATGTAGTATAAAGATGGTTTTCAGCTAAAATTGTAACTATTAAGTCTTCATCTCTAACTTTATTGATATTGATTATATAACCTTGCATAAAGAATTATAACTAATAATCTATTAAATGTATATTTAAGTATTATTTAGATAAAATCCGCAAAATATAGGGAATCTCGAAGTAAATTTAAATAAGTTAAGTTTGGAAGTTTAGAGTAATCCTATATTCATAAAAGGATAAAATAAATGAAGTTTACTGACTTTAACTTAAAGCAAGATTTAGAAAAAGCTGTTAACGCAGCAGGGTTTGTAGAACCAAGCCCAATACAAGAACAAGCAATTCCAGTAGTAATTGCAGGTCGTGATATAGTAGCCCAAGCACAAACAGGTACAGGTAAAACTGCCGCTTTTGGTCTTCCAATTTTACAGAATATGAAATGTGATGGTACTGTTGAAGCAGTAGTTATCGTACCTACAAGAGAACTTGCAATGCAAGTAAGTGATGAGCTTTTTAGATTTGGAAAGTTTTTAAATGCTAAAACTGCAACTGTATATGGTGGTAGTTCATACTCAAGACAAATTAAACATGTTGAAGCTGCATCAATTATAGTTGCAACTCCAGGTAGATTTATAGATTTACTTAAAAATAAACAAATTAAAATCTCTCCATCATTTGTAGTATTAGATGAAGCAGATGAGATGATGGATATGGGATTTCTAGATGATATTAAAGAAATTTTTACATTTATGCCAGATGAGAGACAAACTTTAATGTTCAGTGCTACTATGCCTGAACCTATTAAGAGACTAGCAAAAACAGTTTTAAAAGACCCAGAATTTATCACTATTACTAAAAGTGAAATAACAAATACAAATATTAAACAATCATTTTATGTAGTTGAAGAATATGAGAGAGATGACGCTTTAATGAGACTTTTTGATTATAAAGATCCTTATAAATCAATTGTATTTTGTAGAATGAAAAGAGATGTTGATAGATTAGCAACTTACCTTGTATCTCAAGGATTTAGCGCAAAAGGTCTTCATGGAGATATGGAGCAAAGACAAAGAGAAGAAGTAATCAGAGCATTTAAAGGTGATAAACTTGAAGTTTTAGTAGCAACTGATGTAGCTGCAAGGGGACTTGATGTAAAAGATGTATCACATGTATTTAATTATCAGTTACCATTTGATTCTGAGCCTTATGTACATAGAATTGGAAGAACAGGAAGAGCAGGGCGTGAAGGTGTTGCTGTTTCTATTGTAACACCTGCTGAGTTTAGAAGTCTTAAAAAGATTCAAAAAGATGTTGGGACTCAAATTGAGTCAAAAGTAATACCAACTATAGGTGATGTAAGAAGTAAACAAAAAGCTTCATTAGTTGATAAACTAAAAGCACAAGAGATAGATGAAAAAGTTTGTGAATTTATTGAAGATTTAAAAGAAGATTTTGATTTATCAACAATCGTTTACAAACTAGCTTCATTTATTGGAGATCAAGAGAAAGTTAAAGGTAAAGATAAAATTGGAAAATCTTTAAAAGATATCGAATTTATGCTTTCACGAGTAAGAGAAGGCGGCGGTGGCGGAAACCGTAATCGAAGTCAAAGACGAAGAAACGGCGGCGGTGGTGGAAACCGAAGCGGTGGCGGAAGAGGTCGTGATGGTGGAAACCGAAGCGGTGGCGGAAGAGGTCGTGATGGTGGAAACAGAAGTCGAAGTGGTGGACAAGATAGAAACCGAAGTCGTAGTAGAGATTAAAAATAATCACTATTAAAAAAAGGTAGAGAATTTAATCTCTACCTTTTTTTATGGTTACTATTTTATATTAAAGTTCACAAAGAGATTTATCTCTTGCATTTAACATTGTTTTAGAATTTGTTAAAAATTCATCTACTTCTCTTGCACATTCACGACCCTCATGGATAGCCCAAACTACAAGTGATTGACCTCTTCGACAATCTCCTGCACTAAATACACCATCAATAGATGTTTTGAATCCTATTGTTTTTATATTGCTTCTTTCATCAGTTTCTAAAGATAACTCTTTGATAACATCATCTTGCAATGGTCCTAAAAATCCCATAGCAAGCATAATTAAATCAGCTTTTAATATAAATTCAGATCCTTCAATTTCATTGAATCCTCTACCTTCCCATTCAATTCTTACACAGTTTATCCCTGTAACATTGTCATTTTCATCTTTTATAAATGATTTTGATAATATATTATAATCAAGTGTACAGCCCTCGGCTTGAGAAGTTGACATTTTAAAAACTCTAGGATATGTAGGCCATGGCATATCAGCAGTTCTTTCAAGTGGAGCTTTTGGCATAAGTTCTATTTGAGTTACACTAGCAGCTCCTTGTCTGATTGAATTACCAACACAGTCACTTCCCGTATCTCCACCACCAATAACTACTACATGTTTGTCAGTTGCTAGTATATCATCTTCAAAAGTTTCACCCTCAACTCTACCATTTGCCTGAGATAAAAATTTCATAGCAAAGTGAATATTGTTAGCATCTCTATTTGGAATTGGTAAATCTCTTGGACTTCCTGCACCAGTTGTAATTATTACTGCATCATTTGTTTCTTGTAAGTTGGCAATCTCTATATCAACACCAATATTTGCATCAGTGATAAACTTTACACCCTCTGTACTCATAAGATCTACTCTTCTTTGAACTACATCTTTTTTATCTAGTTTAAAGTTAGGAATACCATAACGTACTAGTCCACCAATTCTTTTATCTTTTTCATAAACTGTTACATTGTGTCCAGCTTTATTTAGTTGATTAGCGCACGCTAAACCAGCAGGTCCAGAACCAACAATAGCTACATTTTTACCTGTTTGTATTTTTGGAATTTGTGCTTTCATCCAACCTTTTCTATATGCTTTTTCTATGATTTCATATTCTATATTTTTAATTCCAACAGATGTTTCATTCATACCTAATACACAAGCAGTTTCACAAATTGCAGGACAAACTCGTCCTGTAAATTCTGGAAAGTTATTTGTACTCATTAAAGTTCTAAATGCACCCTCCCATTTTCCTCTATAAACTTGGTCGTTAAATTGAGGAATAAGGTTTCCAACTGGACAACCATAGTTACTATGACAAAATGGAACACCACAGTCCATACATCTAGCTCCTTGAAGTTCCATATCATCTTTACATAAAGGTGTTGTAAACTCATTGTAATGCTTTATTCTATCAACCACTGGTTCTAGTGTAAAGTTTTTTCTCTCATAATCTTTAAATCCTGTTATTTTTCCCATCTCTTTACTCCTTTACCTTAAGCGCTTAGATGTGCTGTAACATCTTGCTCATCTTTTGCTCTTTTTTTATGTTCAAGTACTCTTTTGTAATCTTTTGGAAATACTACGATAAATTTATCTTTAGCATTTTCCCAATCTTCTAAAATTGCAACAGCCTCTTTTGAGTTTGTATATTTTACATAATCTTCAATCATGACTTTAACTTCAGCCTCGTGATCAGCGTGGTCTGCCATATTATCTAAGTCAACCATACCTTTATTGATTCGTTGTTCTAAAGAGTTGTTTTCATCATAGATAAATGCAATACCACCACTCATACCAGCAGCAAAGTTTTTACCAATCTCACCTAAAATAACAACACGACCACCTGTCATATATTCACAACCGTGATCTCCGATACTTCCAACTACAACCTTAGCACCACTATTTCTTACACAAAATCTCTCACCTGCTTGTCCATATATATATGAAGTTCCAGAAGTCGCTCCATAAAATGCAACATTTCCTAAAATAGTTGTACTGTTTGCATCATAAGTAGCATTTAATGGTGGATATAAAATTAGTTTACCACCACAAAGACCTTTTCCAAAGTAATCATTTGCATCACCCTCAATCTCAAAGGTGATACCACTATTTACAAATGCTCCAAAACTTTGACCACCAGTACCTTTGGCTACAAAATGAATTGTATCATCAGCAAGACCATCTTCAGCATGAACTTTTGTCATAGTTGAACTTAACATTGTTCCTACTGTTCTGTGAGTATTACTTAGTTTTATCTCTTTTTTAATTGGAGTTTTAGTATCAATTGCATTTTGCATCATCTCAATTAGTTTGTTATCAAGTGCTTTATCTATACCATGGTCTTGTTCCATAGTATTATAAGCTGTATCTGTACTTCTTACATGCATTTTATGTAATAGTTTATTAAGTTGAAGATGTTTCGCTTTCCAATGTTGTACACCCTCTTTAGCTTTAAGTTTATCAACACGACCAACCATCTCATTGATAGTTTTAAATCCAAGTTCAGCCATAACTTCTCTTAAATCTTGTGCTAAAAATTTGATAAAGTTTACAACATGTTCAGGTTTACCTGTATATTTTGCTCTTAAATCTTTATCTTGTGTAGCAATTCCTACAGGACAAGTATTTAGATGACATTTTCTCATCATGATACAACCCTCAACAACAAGTGCAGAAGTAGCAACTCCCCACTCTTCAGCACCAAGTAAAGTAGCAATTGCTATATCTCTACCAGTTCTTAACTGACCATCTGTTTGAAGAACAATTCTTCCTCTTAAACCATTTTTAACTAAAGTCTGATGAGTTTCTGCAAGTCCAAGTTCCCAAGGAAGTCCAGCATGTTTGATAGAAGTTTGTGGAGATGCTCCAGTTCCACCATCAAATCCTGCTATTAAAATCACATCAGAATATGCTTTAGCAACACCAGAAGCGATAGTACCAACACCAACTTCTGAAACTAACTTAGTGTTAATTCTTGCATTTTTATTTGCATTTTTTAAATCATGAATTAACTGTTTTAAATCTTCAATAGAGTAAATATCATGATGTGGTGGTGGTGAAATAAGTCCAACACCAGGAGTTGAATGACGAGTCGCTCCAATAATATCATCTACTTTATGTCCAGGTAACTGTCCACCCTCACCAGGTTTTGCACCTTGCGCTAGTTTGATTTGTATCTCTTCGGCATTTATTAGATAATTTGCAGTAACACCAAATCTTCCAGATGCAACTTGCTTGATTTTAGAGTTTTTATTTGTTCCAAATCTTCTTGCATCTTCTCCACCCTCACCAGTGTTTGATTTAGCACCAATAGAGTTCATAGCAATCGCTAATGTTTCGTGAGCTTCAGCAGATATAGAACCATAACTCATAGCTCCAGTTGCAAATCTAGTTATAATATTTTCAATTGGTTCAACTTCACTTATATCAATAGGGGTTTTCTTTGTAAAGTCAAGTAAACTTCTTAAAGTTACAAAATCCTCTTGAGGCTCATCGATAATTTTAGTATATTGTTTAAATGTATTAAAATCATTATTTTTAGTTGATTGTTGTAACAAATATATAGTTTCAGGTGAGAAAAGATGATTTTCCCCTCTTTGTCTATATGAGTATTGACCACCAACACCTAAATCATTTGCTTCAATTATCTGTTTTGGATAAGCAATACTATGACATAGTTTTGTTTCAGTTTCAAGAGTCTCTATATCAATACCACCAAGTCTTGAAGGGGTTCCTTTGAAGTATTTATCAACTAACTCATCACCTAAACCAACAGCTTCAAATATTTGAGCTCCTGTGTATGATCGAATAGTAGATATACCCATTTTAGACATAATTTTATATATACCTTTACCAATAGCAGTGATATAATTTTGCTCTGCTTGTTCTGGCGTAACATCTTCATTTATCATTTTTCTTTTTCGCATATCTTCAATAGTTTCAAATGCTAAAAATGGATTTATAGCATTTGCACCATATCCAATTAATGTTGCAAAATGATGAATTTCTCTAGCTTCTCCAGTTTGAATTACTAGTCCACAGTTTGTTCTTATACCCTCTTTTATTAGATGATGATGAACAGCACTTGTTATAAGCAAACTAGGAATTGCAGTTTTTGTTTTATTGATACCACGAGTTGAAAGGATAATCACAGTATATCCATCTTTGACTGCTTCACATGCTTCATCTTTAACTCTTCTAATGGCTTTTTTCATATTGCCATCTTTGGTAGTATCAAACAATACAGAGATAGTTTTAGCTTTAAAGTTAAATTTACTAACCCCTTGTAGTTTTGCAAGTTGCACATTTGTTAAGATTGGAGATGATAGTTTTATAAAATTTCTTTTTTCATCTACCTCTTGAAATAGGTTACCTTGGCTTCCAATATAAGATGTTAAACTCATAACAGATTCTTCTCTTATTGGGTCAATTGGTGGGTTTGTAACTTGAGCAAATAGTTGATGGAAATAGTTATATAAATTTATAGAGTTATGTGATAAAACTGCAAGTGCTGCATCGTTACCCATAGAACCTGTTGCTTCATAAGCATCGTTTGCCATAGGTGTAAGAATTGTTTTTAAATCTTCTTGTGTATATCCATAACATTTTTGTCTTTGTAAAATTGTTTTATGATTTGGTTGTCGTACCTCTGCATTTAGAGGTAAATCATCTAAATTAATCTTTTGATTATCTATCCAATCTTTATAAGGGTGTGCAGTTGAGATTGTCTCTTTTATTTCACTATCTGGTACAATTCTTCCATTTTCTAAATCAGCTAAAAACATCTTACCAGGTTGTAATCTACCTTTTAAAACTATATCTTCACTTGGAAATTCTAAAGCACCTTGCTCACTAGCCATAACTAAAATATCATCTTTTGTTAAACAATATCTAGATGGTCTTAAACCATTTCTATCTAAAGTTGCCCCTATAAATTTACCATCAGTAAATGCTACAGATGATGGACCATCCCATGGCTCCATAAATGTTGCATGATACTCATAAAATGCTTTTCTATTATCATCCATCTCATCATCTCGCCAAGCTTCAGGGATCATCATCATCATAACATGAGCAAGAGGTCTTCCCGCAAGTGTAAGAAGTTCTATAACATTATCTAAAACTGAACTATCACTACCTTTCTCTTCATTTATTAGATATGGATATATTTTTTCTAACTCATCATCTGTAAATAGTTTTGATTTTAGAAGTGATTTTCTAGCTTTCATCCAGTTGATATTTCCACGAAGAGTATTTATTTCACCATTGTGTGCAATATATCTAAAAGGTTGAGCCAATGCCCACGATGGGAAAGTATTTGTTGAAAATCTTGAATGTACTAAAGCAATTGCAGATTCAAAATCATCATCAGCTAAATCTTCAAAATATGATGGAAGTTGATCTGTTGTAAACTGACCTTTGTATGAGATAGTTTTATAAGACATAGATGGCATATAAAAGTATCCTGTACCTTGTGTAGGAGATGCTGTTACTTGTGATTGTGCATATTTTCTTATAACAAATAGTTTTCTCTCAAAAGCATCACTATCAATACCATCAGCTTTTTTAACAAAAACATGCTGAACAATAGGCTCTACACCTAAAGTAGTCTCACCTAGTTTTTCATTGTTAGTTGGAACTTTTCTCCATCCTAAACACTCTTGCCCTAAATCTTCAATACATTGTTCAACAATACTTTGACACTCAGTATAAGCATTTGGATCTCGTGGTAAAAATACAACACCAACAGCATAAGAACCAAATTCAGGTAAATTAATACCTTGCTTGGCAGCAACTTTTTGCATAAACTTATTAGGCATCTGAGTTAAGATACCAGCACCATCACCAGAATTTTTTTCCGCTCCAGTTGCTCCTCTATGTTCTAGATTGATAAGTAATTGAATACCATTACTAACAATACTATGAGACTGCTTACCTTTTAGATGTGCGACAAAACCAACACCACAGGCATCATGCTCAAATTCTGGATCGTAAAGACCCTCTTTACTTGGATAACATTTTAATTTCATATACAACTTCTCCATTTGGATTTAATTTGGTTTAAGGATATCTAAAAGTACTTGTTTAATAGTTTAAAGAGATAAATAATACTGACCAACAGTGTTATAATATGCCACTTAACAACTTTTTAATCATCATTTAGATACACTCGCCAAACTAAATATAAACATATAATAAAAGGAAAAAGATGGGTTGTAATTTAGACAAATTAACTTCTTTTAAAGACAACTGTGGTTTCGGACTAGTTGCAAACTTAAAAAACAAACCAACACACCAAAATCTTGAAGATGCTGTTGAATCGCTTTCAAGAATGATGCACAGAGGCGCTGTAGCTGCTGATGGTAAGAGTGGAGATGGAAGTGGATTGCTTCTTTCAATGCCAGATAAGTTTATGAGAAAGATTGCTAAGCAAAGTAATATAGATTTACCCCAGAAATATGCTGTTGCTATGATATTTGCTACTGATGATAATCAAATTGATGTATTTAAAAAATATTGTGAAATAAATGATTTAAAAGTAGTTTTAACTCGTACTGTTCCTATTGATACAGATGCTTTGGGGAAACAAGCTTTAGAAATATTGCCAAATATTATTCAAGTATTTGTTGTACCTAATTCACTTGTATCAACTCAGAGATTTGATGCTATGCTTTATTTAACTAGAAAAGAGTGTGAGCATGAGTTAAAAACTGATGCTGATTTTTATATCCCTACATTTTCTTCCAAAGTGATTGCTTACAAGGGGCTTGTAATGCCTACAACTATTAAGCAGTTTTATAAAGATTTGTCAGCTGAAGATTTTAAAATTTCATTTGCACTTTTTCACCAAAGATTTTCTACAAATACTCTTCCTAGATGGCGATTAGCGCAACCTTTTAGAGGTGTTGCACACAATGGTGAGATTAATTCTATTGATGCAAATAGATTTAATGTAAAAGTAAAAATGGAGACGATTAAATCTGATATTTTTAGTGATGAGGAGTTAGCGCGAATTTTTCCAATTTTACAAGATGGTGCTAGTGATAGTGCTTCACTGGATAATATGTTTGAATTTTTAATTGCTAATGGTATGGACTTTTTTAAAGCGGCACGTAGTTTAGTACCTGCACCTTGGCAAAATGCTCCGCATATGGATCCTGATTTAAGAGCTTTTTATGAGTACAGCTCTACTTGTTTTGAACCTTGGGATGGACCTGCTGCTGTTTCACTTACAGATGGTCGGCATATTGGATGTTTGATTGACCGTAATGGTTTGAGACCTTCAAAATATGTAATCACAAAAGATGACAGATTGTTTATAACCAGTGAGTATGGAACTGTTGAGATTGATGATGATAACATTTTAGAGCGTGGAAGATTACAATCTGGACAAATGATCGGGCTTGATTTAAAATATGGAAAAGTTTTAAAAGAAGATGATATTAATGATTATTTAAAATCTTCTCAGAATTATGCAAAATGGTTAACAAAAGATATGGATTATCTGCAAGAATATGTTGAAGAAACATTTTTAGATAATGATGATTATAAATTTGAGCAGTTATCGAAGAAACAAAGATATTTTAATATATCTTATGAAGTATTAGACCAAATGATTGAACCAATGGCTGATGATGGTAAAGAGCCTACAGGTTCTATGGGTGATGATACTCCGTTGGCTTGTTTTTCCAATAAACATAGAAATTTTACTGACTTTTTTAGACAAAAATTTGCACAAGTTACAAACCCGCCAATTGACCCATATAGAGAAAAAGTTGTAATGAGTTTAAATACCGGGTTTGGTCAAATTCATAATGTTCTAAGAGAAGATGCTACATTTGCTAAGAGATTAAAATCTGCCAGTCCAATTTTAATGAAAGAAAAAATGGATGTACTTGTATCTTTTGGTGATGAAACTAATCCAAGATTTGATGAGTATTATAAAAATAAATCTTTTACAACTACTTTTAAAACTGATTTAAAATCATCTTTAGAAACTCTTTACAGCAGTGTAAAAGATGCAATAGAAAAAGAAAAAGTAAGTGTAGTAATTTTAGATGATAGAGCATTGGATAATGATCATAAACTTATACCTATGGCATTGGCAGTAGGATTTATAAATCAAAATTTACAAGTTGACGGTATTAAAAACAGTATTTCAATAGTTACGGTTACCGGGGAAGTTTACGACCCGCATAGTGCTGCAGTGTTATTGGCTTTTGGTGCAACTGCAATTTATCCGTATATGATGTATGCTTCAGTTGTAGCTTATAATGAGAGAAAAGAACTTTCAAGTTATACTTTATCAGCTAAATTAAAAAATACACAAGTTTCTCTTAACGGTGGATTGATGAAAATTATGTCAAAGATGGGAATTGCTACGATTGCTTCATATAGAAACTCGTCTCTTTTTGATGTTATTGGTTTAAGTGATGAGATTATCTCTGATTGTTTTTCTCATGCTATGTCAGATCTGTGTGGTCTTGGATATGAAGATATTGAAAAAAGAATCGAAGCTTCACATTTTGATGCTTTTTACAATGATAAAACAATGTACCCACTTGATATGGGCGGTTTTTATAAATATCTTAATGATGGTGAATATCATGATTTTGGTCCTGCAACAACAAAAGCAATACAAAATGACCTTAAAGGACTTAAAACTTTAATTGAAGGAAGAGATAAGAAGTTTATTCGAGATTTCTTTGAATTTAACAGTGATAAAAAAGAAGTTTCAATAAAAGAAGTTGAATCTAAAGATGAAATTTATAAAAGATTTGCAGCTGCGGCTATGAGTTGTGGAAGTATTTCTGTTGAAGCTCATGAAGCAATTGCAGTTGCTATGAATACAATTGGTGCTATGTCAAATTCAGGGGAGGGTGGAGAAGACCCTGCCAGATTTGGAACATTGAAAAATTCTAAGATTAAGCAAGTTGCATCTGGAAGATTTGGTGTAACTCCCGGGTATTTAAGAAGTGCTATGGAGTTACAAATAAAAGTTGCTCAAGGTGCAAAACCGGGTGAGGGAGGTCAATTACCCGGATCTAAAGTTACTCATATGATAGCAACTTTAAGACATACAACTCCCGGTGTTACTTTGATTTCACCGCCTCCACATCACGATATTTACAGTATTGAAGATTTGGCACAATTAATTTTTGATTTAAAACAAATCAATCCAGATGCTACTATTACAGTTAAACTTGTATCAACTATTGGTGTTGGAACTATAGCTGCGGGTGTTGCTAAAGCTTATGCTGATAAGATTATTATCAGTGGTGCTGACGGCGGTACGGGTGCTGCTCCGTTAACTTCTATTAAACATACAGGAAATGCTTGGGAGTTAGGGCTTAGTGAAGCTCATAATGCGTTGAAGGCAAATCATTTAAGAGGTACGGTACATCTTCAAGCAGATGGTGGATTAAAAACTGGTATTGATGTAGTAAAAGCTGCTATGTTAGGTGCTGAATCATTTGCATTTGGAACCTCCCTTTTAACAATTCTTGGATGTAAGATTTTAAGAATTTGTCATACAAATAAATGTAGTGTCGGTGTTGCAACTCAAGATGTAGATTTAAGAGAAAAATTTACTGGAACAGTTGAAAGACTTATATCTTATTTTGAATTTTTAGCACAAGATGTTCAAGAGATACTTAGCACTTTAGGTTATACTAAAATGGAAGATATAATTGGTCGTAGTGATTTACTTAAAGTGATCGATGATAAGTTTGCACAAAAATTTGACTTTCAAAATGTTTTAAGAAGAATTGATGGAATTGATACTTGTCAACAAGATTCAAATGAGCCATTTGATAAAAATGAGATGGAAAAAGCACTTCTTAAAAAAGTTCATCCAACTATTGAGAATCCAAATGATTCAATTACAATTGATACAAATATCAGCAATTTAAATAGAAGCTTCGGTACTTTAATTTCTGGAGAGATTGCTAAATATTATGGAGATGACGGATTGCCTGAGAATTCAATAAACTTTAATTTAAAAGGTATTGCAGGACAATCATTTGGTGCATTTTTAAGCAAGGGTATAAATATTTACCTTGATGGTGCTGGAAATGATTATGTTGGAAAAGGTATGAGTGGTGGTAAGATTATCATTAATCCTGTACAGCAGGGTGAAAAATTTGCAGGTGCAGGAAATACCTGTCTTTATGGAGCAACTGGCGGAAAACTTTATATTAGAGCTTCTGTGGGAGAGAGATTTGCAGTTAGAAATTCAGGATGTATTACAATAGTTGAAGGTACTGGAGATAATGCTTGTGAATATATGACAGGTGGTATCATGGTGACTTTAGGGCAAACCGGTATTAATTTTGGTGCAGGTATGACAGGTGGTTTAGCTTTTGTTTATGATAAAAATAGAGAATTTATCGATAATATGAATCAAGAGTTAATTGAAGCTGTAAGAATTGATACAGATGATGCGGAGAGAGAACGAATTTATCTTAAAAAGATGCTAAAAGATTATGTTAATGAAACTAAATCTATAAAAGCACAATGTATATTAGATAATTTTAGAGCACAAATTAGAAACTTCTGGATGGTAAAACCTAAAAATATGACAGTGTTACCGCTAAATCCAGATGAGGGGGTTTAAGATGTTGAATTTTACTAAAGTTGATAGAGTAAATCCTAACAAACGGGATGTGATGAATAGAATCAAAGATTTTGATGAGGTATATGAAGTATTTGGAAAACATAAGGCAAGGGAACAGGCTGAACGATGTATTCAGTGTGGAGATCCATATTGTCACTCTAAATGTCCATTGCACAATATAATTCCCGCTTGGCTTAAACAAACTGCAAATAAAGATTTAGAATTAGCATTTAATATCTCAAATGAAACTTCGCCGTTTCCAGAAATTCTTGGAAGAATTTGTCCTCATGATGTGCTTTGTGAGGGTGACTGTACTTTAAATGATACTCATGGAGCTATTACTATTGGAAGTATTGAAACTCATATTAGTGAAAAAGGATTTGAACAAGGTTTAAAACCAAAGTTTTCAGATAAGAAAATGGGTAAAAAAGTAGCCATAATTGGTTCTGGACCTGCTGGTATCAGTACTGCTACTTATTTACTTAGAAATGGAGTTGAAGTTGAGATGTTTGAGCGGGCAAGTAGAGCTGGCGGACTTTTAACTTATGGAATTCCCGGATTTAAATTAGATAAAGAGGTTATTCAAAGAAGAATTGATTTTTTAACAGATGCCGGGATGAAATTAAATTTAAATTGTGAAATAGGAAAAGATAAAAGTTTTGAAGATTTAGAAAAAGATTTTGATGCTATTTTTATAGGAATTGGTGCAACGAAGGGTAAAAATTCTGGTTTAGAGGGTGAAGAGAGTTTAAATGTGTATTTGGCGATGGATTTTCTTACATCAATTCAAAAACGAAACTTTGATGAAAAAGATAATAAATTTATCAATGTTAAAGATAGGAAAGTTTTAGTAATTGGTGGTGGAGATACTGCTATGGATTGTGTTAGAACTGCTGTACGAGAGGGAGCTTCTAGTGTGAAATGTCTTTATAGAAGAGATGAAGCAAATATGCCTGGAAGCAAAAAAGAAGTACAAAATGCAAAAGAGGAGGGTGTTGAATTTGTATTTAATGTAGCACCTAAGTCTATTGTTACAAACAGCGGTATTCTTGCAACTGCTTTAGAGTTGGAAAAAACAAAATTAAGTAAACCTGATGCTAACGGAAGACAGAAAGTTGAGATTATTGATGAAAGTATCTATTTGGAAGAGGCTGATATTATCATTATGGCACTTGGTTTTACTCAAGAATTGCCACAATTTATTAAAAATAGTGGTTTAGAACTAGATAAGTGGGATGGTATAAAAACAGATGAAAACCATCAAACATCAAACCCTAAAATTTATTCTGGTGGAGATGGTGTAAGAGGTGCAGATCTTGCAGTTCGAGCAGCAGCAGATGGAAAAGATGCAGCATTGGCAATTGTAAAGAGTTTTATAAATCAAACTGATAAAGCAGCGTGTATAAATCAAACTGATAAATCAGTGTGTATAAATCAAACTGCCAAAGCCGAGTGTAATTAAAAATGGAAGAGTTAAAAGCTTGGTGTGAAAGTGGAGCAGATGTAGATTTTCAGAATCATATGGGTTTTAGTGCTCTTATGGCAAGTGCTCAAAAAGGTGATCTTAAAGTGGTTAAACTTTTGATTGAATACGGAGCGCATTTAAATTTAAAAGATAAGAATAAATTTTCTGCTTTATATTATGCAACTTTAAATAATCATTTGGATGTGGTAAAATATCTTGTGAATAATGGTGCTAGATTAAATGATGAGATATATATGACAGCAATACTTAAAGATTTTAAAAAAATTAGTTTATATTTTGATAGTTTAGATATTGCTAAGCAGATATTAACAACTAAATAAAAAAACTATTAAGGATAACAAATGGATGAAATAGAAGTATCAAGACAAGTTAAGCCAAATAAAGTAAATACACTTTTAGATGCTTTGCCATATATAAAAGAGTTTAGTGGACAAACAGTTGTTATTAAATATGGTGGTTCAGCGCAAACAAGTCCAGAGCTGCAAGAAAAGTTTGCACAGGATATTGTTTTGCTTTCGCTTGTGGGTATTAAACCTGTAATAGTTCATGGCGGCGGTGCAAAAATATCTGATATGCTTACTAAACTTGATATAAAATCAGAATTTGTAGATGGACACAGAGTTACCTGTAAAGATAGTATGAAAATAGTTGAGATGGTTTTAAGCGGAGATATTAATAAAAATATAACATCATTGCTTAATCATCACGGTGCTAAAGCTATTGGAATAAGCGGAAAAGATAGCAGCTGTATTGAAGCTGTTGCAAAAGAAGATGGAAAATTTGGATATACAGGTGTTATAACATCTATTAATTCAAATATGATATTAGATTTAATAGAAGAGGGATTTATTCCTGTTATTGCTCCAATTGCCGATAGTGCCAAACCTAATCATCCGGGATTTAATATAAATGCAGATATTGCAGCATCACAAATTGCCGGTGCATTAAATGCAAATAAAGTATTATTTTTAACTGATACAAAAGGTGTATTGGATAAAAATGGAAAACTTTTAAATTCTTTAGATAAAGATGATGTTGAAGGCTATAAAAAAGATGGAACAATACATGGCGGTATGATACCAAAAGTTGACAGTTGTATTGATGCAATTTATAATGGTGTACATAAAGCGCATATAATTGACGGTAGAGTTGAACATAGTATATTACTTGAACTTTTTACAAGTGATGGAATAGGTACACAATTTTTAAAAAAAGGTGAGGATTAAATCAATGTTTATAGAAACAAGAGGAAATGATGGTACAAGAGCCAAAGAGATTGAATTCTCAGATGCTATTTTAAATCCAAGTTCATCTTATGGTGGATTGTATGTACCAAAAGAGATTCCAGTACTAGGTGAAGAGTTTCTTTCAAAACATTTAAATACAAGCTATAAAGAATTAGCATTTGATATACTTAAATCTTTTGAAATAGATATTGATGATGATACTATAAATGAGGCTTTAAGTTTATATGATAATTTTGATGATAAAAATAATCCATCACCGGTAATAAAAATAAAAGATGATCTGTTTGTAAATGAACAATATCACGGACCAACACGAGCTTTTAAAGATATGGCACTTCAACCTTTTGGAAGTATTTTAAGTGCAGTTGCTAAAAAAAGAGGGGAACAATACCTTATTTTAGCAGCAACTTCAGGAGATACTGGACCAGCAGCATTGAATACTTTTAAAAATAAAGAGGGTATAAAAGTAGTTTGTTTGTATCCTCACGGTGGTACTAGTGATGTTCAAAGACTTCAAATGGTTACAGAAGACGGACAAAACTTAAAAGTAATTGGTATAAACGGAAACTTTGATGATGCCCAAAATGCTTTAAAAAATCTTTTGGCATCGCAAAGTTTTAAAGATGAGTTACTAAAAGACGGTTTAAAATTAAGCGCTGCAAACAGTGTAAACTTTGGTAGGATTATATTTCAAATCGTATATCACTTTCAGAGTTATTTAGAGCTTTTAAGACAAAATGAGATTAAACTTGGTGAAAAGATTTATATAGATGTACCAAGTGGAAATTTTGGAAATGTTTTAGGTGCTTTTTATGCACAAAAGATGGGACTTCCTATAGAAAAACTTTTAGTGTCATCAAATAAAAATAATATTTTAACACAATGGTTAAAAACCGGTATCTATGATATAAGAGATAAAGAATTATTCTTAACAGCATCTCCTGCTATGGATATACTAAAATCTTCAAATATAGAAAGAGTTATTTTTGACCTGTTTGGTGCTAAGAGAACTAAAGAGCTTATGGAATCATTGAATGATAATAGATATTTTGAACATACACAAGAAGAATTGGAAGAGTTGAAAAAATATTTTAGTGCTGCATATAGTGATGATGATTATGGAAGAGAAACTATTAAAAGATTTGTGGATAATGGCTATTTAATGGATCCGCATACTGCTACTTGTATAAAAGGTTATGATGACTTGCGGGAAGATAAGAATTTAAAAACTGTAATTTATTCTACAGCTGAGTGGACAAAATTTTCTCCGACAGTATTGAATGCTTTAAATCAAAATACTGTAAAATATAATGATAAGGAAGCTTTGGAGAGTATATCTGAACAATTGAATTTAGAGATACCTCAAAGTATAAATAACTTATTTAACGCTAAGATTTTGCATGATACGATTATAGATGTAGAAGATTTAGAAATGGAAATTACAAAGTTTTTAAAGGTTTAAAATGCCAAAAGCTCAAAGTTGTGAAAGTATTGACAGGTTGGAAGAAATCAATATTTTACAACAATATAAAGATATAGTAGATCAAAGTACAATTGTATCTAAGTCAGATTTAACCGGTAAGATTACATTTGTAAATGATAAATTTTGTAAAATATCCGGATATACAAAAGAGGAATTAATAGGTCAGCAGCATAGTGCTATAAGAGATCCTGATATGCCAAAATCAGTATTCAAGGACATGTGGGACACCATTCAAAATAAAGAAGTTTGGACTGGTCAAATTAAAAATAGAAGAAAAGATGGTGGAAGTTATTATGTAGATGCAACTATTTGTCCTATTTTAGATAAAAATGGAGATATAATAGAATATATAGGTTTAAGAAATGATATAACAGGAATCATTAATCCTAAAAAACAATTACTTGATGCTATAAAAATGATGACTAGACCATTTTTGGTTATTATAAAAATAGAAAATTTTACCTCTTTAGAACATTTGTACAGTAAAGAGATAATTGAACGACTTCTAATGTTACTTGAATCACAAATTACTCATTATTTACCTCATGGGTTTGTATTTGATAAAGTTTTTAATTTAGATAATGGTGAATTTGCTTTTTTAAAACAAATGAAAACAGATGATTCAAGTGCTACTCAAAAAGAATTACAACTTAAACTATTTCAACGTAATGTTAAACAAACAGATTTTACAGTTGGTGAATATGATATTGATATTTCCATATTAATAAGTTTTTCAACTATTAAAGAAGATATATATGATAATGTGAAACTCGGATTGGAAGTAGCAAAAGAAACGCAGCGAGATATTGTGTTTGCAAACGGTTTAAAAAAGAAAGCAAAAGAAAATGCTGTAAAGAACAGTAAGATTATTAAGATGATTCAAACAGCAATTGAAAAGAATAAAATAATATCATACTTTCAACCTATAATAAACAATAAAACGATGGAGATAGAAAAATATGAATCTCTTGTAAGGCTTATCGATGAAGATGATAAGGTTATATCTCCATTTTTCTTTTTAGATATAGCTAAAGAGGGAAGATATTATAATAAAATCACACATATAGTTATAGAAAATTCATTTGCTGCATTAGAATACACAGATAAAGAAATTTCGATAAATTTATCAGCTTTGGATATTGAAGACTTAGAAACAAGAAATAAGCTTATTAGTTTAGTTACAGCAAGTATGCATAATACACATAGAATAGTTTTTGAATTACTTGAAGATGAACATGTAAAGGATTTTGAGGTTGTAAAAGATTTTATTTCACTTGTTAAAACTTTTGGTGTTCAAATAGCAATTGATGATTTTGGTGCCGGTGTGTCAAACTTTGAAAGACTTTTGGATTATCAACCGGATATTTTAAAAATTGATGCTTGTTTGATTAAAAATATTGAAACTGATCAATATAGCAGAGATGTTGTGGAAACAATTCAAGCGTTTGCAACAAAACAAAGAATTAAAACTGTAGCTGAATTTGTATCTAATGAAGGAATATTAGAAATCATAAAAGATATCGAAATTGACTACTCTCAAGGTTTTTTACTTGGAAAACCTGAGCCGTTAAAAGTTTAGTAAAACTAAATTTATTTAGTTTTACTATCTTTTAACTGTATTCAAGTAGTTTACAACATTTTCTATAAAGGCATCATGCTTTCTGTCTTTTAGATAAGCAATATATAGTTTTCTTTTCATTTTTAAAGTTGATATTTTGGCATCAAATAAGATACCGGCTTTTACAAAATCTTCAATTGCATATTTAGATACGATCGATACTGTGGGAATTCCATCTTTTGGACTATGTAAAACAGTTTGAACTATTGTAGTCGGTGATGATGCTACACTAGATACATCAAATGAATCACAATCAGTAAAACCAATAGAATCTAAAGTTTCTTTAAATAGTTTTCTTGTATGACTCTCTTTATCTCTACAAACCCACTTATAAGATACTAAATCCTCATCTTTTAATTTTTTAGGAATTTTTTGATTTGAAAATACAATAATCTCATCCTCAATCCATTCTCTGTAAATGATACCATCTTTAAAGATTGGAGATTCTATCAATGCCATATCAACTTTTTTATCTAGCAACTGCTCAATAATTTCTTCTGAAATATCAACATTAATACTTACATCATTATTTATCTTTTCTTTAATTTCATTTAAAAATGTAGGTAAAATATAATTACCAATTACTTTAGAAGCACCAAAAATAAATGTTATATCTTTGTTTATTATTTTTAATAAGTCCTGTTCCGCACTATTGACTGTTTTTTCAATTTTTTGAGCAATTGAAAGTAACTGTTCACCCTCTTTAGTAAGTCTAATACCATTTTTCTTTCTATCTACAACTGTAGTATCAAGATAATCTTCTATAAATCTAATTTGTTGTGTAACAGCAGGCTGCGAAATACCAAGCTTTGCTGAAGCTTTAGAAAATGACTTCTCTTTAACTACAGTCAAAAATGTATGAAGTTTTGTAAAATCTGATAACATAAGTAACCTTTTAAGTTTTAATAATGTTAATTATAACATAAGTTTATGAAATTAATCATTAATTATTATGAAAACTAATGACAAATATATAATATTAATAATTTTTATTTTTTTATGGTATAATAAGTATATATTAGATGAGAGGGATATTATGTTATCACAACTAAATGATTCACAGAGAATAGCAGCTGAACACATTGATGGTCCACTTTTAATTTTAGCAGGTGCCGGGAGTGGTAAGACAAAGACGATAACTACCAGACTTGCTTATCTTATATCTATAGGTATTGATCCTGCGTCTATTCTTACTCTTACATTTACGAATAAAGCAGCTACAGAAATGAGAGGAAGAGCATATTCTATGATTGTTGATATGAGTTCACCTCCTTTATTGGCTACTTTTCATAAATTTGGTTTATTGTTTTTAAAATTTCATATAAACAAACTGGGTCGAAAGAATAATTTTGTAATTATAGATACAGATGATAAAAAAAAGATATTAAGAGCAATTGATAAAGAAACTACAACTTCCATATTGGCAAATGAAATATCAAAATTAAAGAATAGTATTATTTCAGTTAGTCAAGCTAAAGCGTCGGCTAGTGATAAGTATTATGCCAAGATAGCGGATGTTTATGAAAAGTATGAAAATTATATTTATAAAAATAATCTTGTTGATTTTGATGATTTACTGCTTTTAACATATAAACTTTTAGAAGAAAATGAAGATTTAGCAAAACAAACAAGTCGAAGATACCAGTATATTATGGTAGACGAGTATCAAGATACAAATGAGTTGCAATATAAACTGTTAAAAAAATTGTGTCATTCTCATACCAATCTTTGTGTGGTAGGTGATGATGACCAGTCTATTTATGGTTGGAGAGGTGCAACGATTAAGAATATTTTGACTTTTGATAAGGAATTTCCAAATACAAAAGTCATTAAATTAGAAAATAATTATCGCTCGACAGATACGATTCTTTATCATGCAAATCAGTTAATAGAACATAATAGAGATAGAATCGGTAAAAAGCTTGTAGGTACCAGAGGCGAAGGTAATTCTATAAAAGTTTATGAAAGCAATGATGAAAATGAGGAAACAAGAAAGTTAGTAGATGATGTTAAAAAGCTTATAGACAGTGGTATAAATCCGGCAGAAATTGCAATTTTATTTCGAGTAAATGCTTTGAGTCGTTCACTTGAAGATGGTTTTAATCGTGCCAATGTAAACTACAAATTGGTTGGGGGGATGAAATTCTATGAAAGAGCTGAGATTAAAGATTTAATTGCTTATTTTAGAGTTATTACAAATAAGAATGACAACTTTTCTTTAAAAAGAATTATTAATAAACCAAAACGGGGTATTGGAAAAACTACAATAGAAAAGATTGAATTAGAATCATTAAGTTCTAAAAAATCTATGTTTAGTGTGATTGAAGATTATTCAGCAGAAGAGTTAGCTAAAATTGTCGGTATAAAGAATTCAAGAACCTTAAAAGTTTTTATGGCATCAGTTAATGATTTACAAGATGTTTTAATTGATTCAAAAATGAGATTTATTGATTTGTTTGAAGAAACATTTGATTTTAAAGTATCATTTGAAAAGGTTATAGATTCTGCAGACAGAATAGCAAATATTGATGAATTTTATGGGCTTCTGAGAGATTTTTTTATACAGAATATTGATTTAAATTTAGAAGATTTTTTAAATGAAATATCACTGGAAAGTGCTCAAGATGATATAAGTAATGCAGCCATTTCTATGATGAGTATACATGCAAGTAAAGGTTTGGAGTATGGGCATGTATTTATAGTAGGGCTAGAGGAAGGTTTTTTCCCTATAGTAGGTGACGGTTCAAACTTGGAAGAGGAAAGAAGACTTGGATATGTTGCATTTACACGGGCAAAAGATGAATTGACTTTAAGTTTTGTACATTCAAGATTTTATAAAGGGAGACGAACTCAACTTACTAAAAGTAGATTTTTAAGTGAGTCTGCACTTATTAAAGGTTGCCTGACTATTGATAAAAGCAGTGCATTTAAAAAAGGTGATTCGGTTAAACATAAAATCTTTGGTATAGGTAAAGTAGTTTCATCTTGTAAAGTTGGAAAAGATTTTAAATTAAAAATTAGTTTTAGTGGAAATACGAGGGATATACTTTCTAGTTTTGTAGAGAAAATATAATTGAACAGACTGTTTGTGGTTAAAAAGCCGGTAAATATTAGTTCAAATTTTTATTTACGGAGGATAAAAAGAAAGTATAAAGAAAAAAAAGCAGGTTTTAGCGGAACTCTTGACCCGTTTGCCTGTGGTTGTTTGGTGGTTGCTTTTGGGCAGTATCCAAAGCTGTTTCAATTTCTTAAAAAAACTCCTAAAACTTATCGCACTACAGTTTGGCTGGGAAGTCAAAGTGATAGTTTGGATATTGAGAATATTTATAATATTAGTGATGCCCAAAATTTAGATATTGAAACTATAAAAGAGAATATAGAAAATTTAAAAGGTGCTTTGGAGTATTTGCCTCCTAAATATAGTGCTAAAAAGATTGATGGTAAAAGAGCTTATGACTTAGCTCGCGGCGGTGTTGATTTTGAGATGAAAAAAATAACTTCGCAAGTTTATGATGTACAATTTATAAATTATAATCATCCTTTTATCTCTTTTGATATTACCGTAAGCGAGGGAAGCTATATAAGAAGTATTGCACAAATATTGCTTGATAAGTTAGGTGCTGTTGGGACTTTAAGTTATTTAGAGCGGCTAAATGAGGGTAAATTTAAGTTTAATAATGAAAAGGCTTTAAATCCTTTAGAATATTTAGATTTAAAAGAAAATAAATATATAGGTACAAAAGAGTGGTTTGATTTAGGTAAAAAGTTACAAATTGAGTATTTTGAAACTAAAGAAGATGGAGAGTATTTAATCAGCTTTGATACTTTTTTTGCTATTATTCGTATTGAAAATGAAAAAGTAAAATATGTATTAAATAAAGTATTATTGGAAGAAAATGATTAAGAGATCTTATGCAAAAGTAAATATTTTTTTAAAAATAGCAGGTTGTCGAGATAATTATCATGAATTGGTTTCTAGATTTGTAAGAGTTAAAAATCTTTATGATGTAATTTCATTTGAAAAATGCAGTTGTGATGAGTTTACTTTAGTTGGTGATTTTGGTTGTGAAACAAAACAAAATACTATTTATAAAGCTTATGAATATTTATCTAAAATGTATAAGAATGTCGAAGTATTATTCGGGAATTATAAAGTAAGTGTTGAGAAGATAATTCCTGAATTTGCCGGTCTTGGCGGCGGTAGCAGTAACTGTGCTACATTTATGATTATGGTAAATGAAGTTTGTAAATTAGGTTTATCAAAAGATCAATTAGTTAAAATTGGTTCAACAATTGGTGCTGATGTGCCATTTTTTATATACGAATACGATAGTGCAAATGTAACGGGAATAGGTGAGATTGTAGAAAAATTTGAAGAAGAAGTTTTAGATATAGAAGTTTTTACTCCCGATATTAAATGTGATACGGGTGCAATATTTACGAGCTTTAGAGATAAATTTTATAAAGAGATAAGCGACGACGAGGCGAAGAAATTGTTAAGTATGAAAAGTATTGATATATTGAATGAATTAAGTATAGATGATGCAAATGATTTATATTTGCCGGCTGTTGATTGTGAACCCAAACTTGAAGTATATATTAAGAATGAAAATTGGTATTTCAGCGGCAGCGGAAGTAGTTTTTTCAGAATTGCAGGTAAATAAATTGGCACAAAAAAAGAAAAAAGAAACCAAAGTACGAGAGTTTTTAAACAAAAAAGCTTTTCATGATTATATTATTGAAGATATTTTTGAAGTTGGAATTGTTCTTAAAGGCAGTGAAGTAAAAGCTATTAGAGCAGGGCGAATGAACTTTAAAGATAGTTTTATACGAATTATTAAAAATGAAGTATTTATTTTTAATATGCATATTTCTCATCTTGATACTACGCATACAAGTTATAGACCTGAAGAAAATAGAGAGCGAAAACTTTTAATGCATAAAAAACAGATAAATAAACTGTTTGAAAAAGTTACTAAAGATGGATATACAATTGTTGCAACTAAAATGTATTTTAATGATAAAAATATATTAAAATTGAATATTGGTATTGCAAAGGGTAAAAAGAATTACGACAAGCGGGAAGAGTTAAAAAGAAAAACTATGCAAAGAGAAACACAAAGAGTATTAAAGGAATGGAATAGATAATGGAGTATATATTATTAATAGACACAAGTGATGAAAAAGGGTTGGTTTATAATGTATCAAAGATATTATTTGAATATGGACTAAATATAGAAAATAACTCAGAATATGTTGATAAAGAGGTAAATAAATTTTTTATGAGAACGGTTCTCAGTGGTGAAGTTGATGAATCTGAATTATTAGCTGATATTAAAGAAATCTTGCCAAATGATGCACATGTAAAACTTTCCACTAAACAAAAAAAAGATATAGTAATTTTAGCTACTAAAGAGACTCATTGTTTAGGTGATATTTTAATAAGATATCATAGTGGAGAACTTAAAGCAAATATAAAAGCAGTTGTAGCAAATCATGAAACTTTAAAAGATTTGGTTGAGAAGTTTGATATACCTTTTGTTTGTGTTTCTCATGAGGGGCTAAGCAGAGAAGATCATGAACAAAAAGTAATTGAAGCTATCAAGGAGTTTGATTATGAATTAATTGTGTTGGCAAAATATATGAGAATTTTGACACCAACTTTTGTTAAAACTTTTCCAAAACAAATTTTAAATATTCATCATTCATTTTTACCGGCATTTATTGGGGCAAATCCATATAAACAAGCATTTCAAAGAGGTGTTAAATTAATTGGTGCAACCGCACACTATGTAACTGATGATTTAGATGAAGGTCCAATTATAGCTCAAGATATTGTAAGAGTTGATCATACTTTTTCGTGGCAAAATATGAGAGATGCAGGACGAAATGTAGAAAAAGTTGTATTGTCAAATGCTTTAAATTTATTGTTAAAAGATAAAGTATTTATATATGGTAATAAAACGGTAGTTTTATAGTGTTAAATATAAATATAGTATTGTTAGAGCCTCGAATGCCAGGAAATGTAGGGACAATAGGGCGTTTAGCTTATGCAACAGGAGCTGTATTACATCTTATTAAACCTTATGGTTTTGGTGAAATTACTCAAAAAGAGGTTAAAAGAGCAGGGCTTGATTATTGGGAGTATTTAGATGTTAGAGAGTATGAAAATATAGAAGACTTTTGGTCTAAGAATCCATTGAATGATAGACATTTTTTTGCTACGACTAAAACAAATAAATATTATTTTGAACCAAAGTATGAAGACAATGACTATTTTTATTTTGGAAGAGAAGATGCAGGACTACCTGAAGAGTTACTTGAAAGAAATTCTGAAACTTGCATAAATATCCCAATGGTAAATGATGCAAGAAGTTTAAATATAGCAAATGCAGTATCTGTTGTTGTTTATGATGCTATAAGACAAAATATCAATAAATTTGATTAGCACTCATAATTGACAAGTGCTAATTAATGTGTTATAATGAGCGCTAATTATAAAGAAATACAATAAAATTTTAAAGAAATGGCACATATTGTTTTGGCAATTTGGTCATAATAACTAAGGAATAATGAGAATGTCAAAAAGTTTATATGAAACATTAGAAATTAAAGAAGATGCAACTGCATCTGAGATTAAAAAAGCATACAGAAGTTTAGCTAAAAAATACCATCCGGATATCAATAAATCACCTGAGGCAGAAGATAAATTTAAAGAGATAAATGCTGCGTATGAAGTGTTGAGTGATGAACAAAAGAAGAGTCAATATGATATGCATGGTGATAGTATGTTTGGTGGTCAAAACTTCCATGACTTTGCTCAAGGGCAGGGGGCTGGAGTAGATATTAATGATATTTTACGACAAATGTTTGGCGGCGGCGGAGGCTTTGGCGGTCAACAAGGATTTCCGGGTCAAGGCTTTGGCGGAGGTTTTCAAGGAAGCTCTGGCTTTGGTGAACCGGATTTAGATGTTCAAGCAACTTTGGGGATTGATTTTAACACAGCTATTTTAGGCGGTACAAAAAATGTATCTATTAGTGGGGAGAGTTTTGATATTAAGATACCCGAAGGGATTGCCAATGGTCAAAAAATACGGGCAAAAGGTAAAGGTAAACTCTCCCAGGGATTTCCTAGGGGAGATTTAATTATCACTTTAAAAGTTCAAAGCAGTGATGAGTATGAAAGAGAAGATGATGACTTAATTAAAAGTTTTGATATATCTTTGCATAATGCTTTATTTGGCGGTAAAATTGAGATACCAACATTGCATAAAACTCTTACATTGAAAGTACCGAAAAATACAAAACAGAATCAAAAATTTAGAGTAAAAGAGCTTGGTGCTTTAAATAGAAAAACTAAACAAAAAGGTGCTTTATATTTAAAAGCAAATATTGTGTTGCCGAAAGTTGAAGACTTAGATGAGCAGTTAGTTAAAGAACTAGAGGATAAATTACCGGAAAATTTATAAGTAGTAGTTTTTTTCTGCTACTCTAGTGTATATTTTATACTATAGCCTCTCATTGACGGTGGTGTATCATAATAATTCTTATCATCATTTTGGGTAGTATTCATAGTTTGTTTATCTATATTCTGACTTGATATCGGTAAATTATCAGCCTCATTAAGAGTATCTTGAAATCCAGTTGCTACAATAGTAATTTTAACTTCATCGCTTGCCAAGGTATTATCTGTAGTTGTACCAAATATAACATAAGCATCACCATCAATTGTATCATGAATATTGGCCATTGTATTGTTAATTGAAAATAATGAAACATCAGGGCTTACTGTTAAGTGTATCATAATACCTTGTGCACCACTTAAAGATATTTCATCTAAAAGCGGAGATTTAATAGCATTGTCCAAAGCTTTTTGTACTGAATCTTCACCTTTTGCAGTTCCGATTCCCATAATTGCCATACCTTTATATTGCATTACAGTTTTTACATCAGCAAAATCAACATTAATTCCACCGCTGCCAGGTTTTAAAATAACCTCACTCATACCATGAACAGCTTGATAAAGAATATTATCTACTATTTTAAATGAATCTTGTATCCCTGTATTTTCATCAATGATTTCTAATAATCTATCATTTGGTATTACAATAATTGCATCACTTACTTTTTTTAATTCATCAAGTCCCAATTGTGCCAAGCCGGCTCTTTTACGACCTTCCCATTTAAACGGTTTAGTAACAACAGAAACTGTTAATGCACCGGCATCTTTTGCAGCTTGAGCAATAATTGCAGCAGCTCCTGTTCCAGTACCGCCTCCAAGACCAGCAGCGATAAATACAATGTCTGTACCGTCCAACAAGTCTTTAATTTGACTCAAACTTTCAATAGCAGCTTCTCTTCCTATTTCAGGTTTCATACCTGCACCTAAACCACGAGTAAGTTCAGGGCCTAGTTGTAGAGTTTTTGGTGCTAATGATTCTCTTAATACTTGTAAATCAGTATTTGCAACAATTAGGTCAATTTTATGTGTACCTTCTCTAATCATATGATTGATCATATTACAACCGCCGCCGCCTACACCAATAACAGCAATTCTTGCTTCATTTTGTGCAAGTGTTTTTGAAGGCATTCGTACAGTAATACTTTCCGGGTTAAATAAATTAGTATCCATTACAGCCACTTCCCAATTTTATCCCATAATGAACTTTTTTTCTTTGGTTCAATTTCAATAGTATCAAGATTTTCATCCTCTAATAGTATATTAGCAGCATGTATATTTTTAGTTACTTTGTCTTCTTCTTCTTTTTTTCGTAATTCTTTATTTGAATCAAGTTCAAAAAATGGATCGCTGTCAAGAGCATATTTTAACAGTCCGGCAATAGTGGACATAGTAGGTGTGTTAAAGTCAATATAACCATTTTGTATATTAATAGGGTCAGATATTTTTACAGGAATTTCTGAAAATATCTTTTGAGCTAACTCTTGTAAACCATTTATTCGAGTCATTCCTCCTGTTAATACTATACCGCCATCCATATGCTCACTCATACCACTTAAGTTTATTTTATCTTTAATTAAACAAAGCAACTCTTCCACTCTTGCATGAATAATTGGTTGTATTTGAGATAAAGGTATTTCTTTTGTTTGAGTTTCGTTTCCTAATAACGGTATTTTTACTTTGCTGATTGATGTATCATTAATATTAATTGGTAGAAGTGAACCGTATTGATTTTTTATCATATTTGCTGCGTTGTACGGAGTATGTAACATAATCGATAAGTCGTATGTAATATGTTCACTCCCAATAGGTATAAAATCACTATACGATATTGTTTGACCTTTAAATATAGTTATTTCACTAGTGGTTCCACCTAAATCACAAACGACAGTTCCTAGTTTTTTTTGATCATCTGCCAATACGGCTATTGCAGAAGCATAACCGTTTAATACAAAATTTGTAACTTCAAGATTTGATTTTTTAAGAGCATTTTGTATATTTACAAGGGCTGTTTTTTTAGCAGTTACGATATTTGCATATACTTCAAGTCTTGAGCCATGCATATTTAAAGGATTGCTTATCTCATTTGAATCATCAATATTAAAGTATAATGGTAAAACATGTATAACTTCATAATCTGGAATTATCTTGGCATTGTAAAGTGCCATTTGTAAAACTTGATTGATCTCATTATGTGTAATCTGACCACTTTGGATATTTACTGCACCGCTGCTTCTCAAGCTTTTTGTATGTGTTCCAGAAATAGCAATAAAAGTTGATTCAATAATTGCATCAGAACTTTGAGTGGCTGTTTTTATAGCATCATGTATAGTTGTACTTGCAAGATCAATATCTACAATAGAACCTTTATGAATACCATCACTTTTGCAATTTCCAACTCCTAAAATATTGATACGATTTGTTAAATCGTTTTGGGCAATAACCGCAGTTATTTTTGTTGTTCCAATATCAAGAGCTAAAATTGCATTGTTGTTCAAGTTAGTTTACCTTCATATTTGATGTAACTTCATATTGATTTCTAAGTTCTTTTAATAAGTTTGAAATAACTTCACTGTTTTTTAAATTTAATAATGTATCTTTTAACTCGTCAGTTTGAAGACTACTACTATAATTAGATAACTTAGAATCTGTAATTTTATAAACTACAGCTTTATCTTCCAGCATAAGAGAATTAATAGTTGTAGTAGAATTAAATATATGATTTACTAATTGAGTAGTTTCAGCAACACTTAGCCCTTTGATTTCTACTTGTGAACCTTGAGCAATAAATCCAATGTCAGTACCGGTAAATTCTTTAGTTAATTTGGCAACATTAGTATTTAATATCTCTTGTTTGGCATTATCAAGGTAATCAGGACGAACCAAATTATAAGCTGCTTCAAAAGACAATGCTTTAGGAGCTTGTTTTTCTAACACTTTTATAACTATAAACTCACCGTTATTTTCTAATGGCTTTAAAAGAATGCCAGCAGAAGCTTTAGAAACTTTTTGTAAATTTTCTTGATTTAAGATATCATTGTTTTGAGATACTGTTGTTGTAGTATCAAATTTTAATTCATCTTTTTTAAGTTTTAAATATTTTTTTAAGGCTTCTTTTTTAGAAGCTTTTTTATCTTCACCTATTGTTGTTTTTGACATCGAAATTTTAATAGATTCTGCTGATTTATAGTTTTGTTTGTTTTGTTCCCAGTATTTTTTAACAGCTTCTGTAGAACTGTCAATTTTAAGGCCAACTTTATTTAAGATACTGATACTTACTTTATCTTCAGTTGAATATAGTTTTGCTAAGTTTTCAAGTTCTGTATCCATAACTTTTGTGCTTAATATTCGTTGTACTTTTTGAATTGTTAAATCCATTTTAACTTGTTGTTCAAAATCCGTAGGTGTTGTTCTGTTTTGTTTTAATACAGACAAGTAAGTTGTTTTATCAAATTTTTTATCTTTGATAAAAGCAGGTATGGCTACAAGATATTTAGCAACCTCTTGATCTGTAATATATAAACCTAACTCGTCAGCATAATTTAATAAAAGAAATTTTTGCACTATTGCATTAAATGCCGCATCTTCAAGTTTAAATTGTTTTGCCATCTCTTGATTAAATGCTTCACCAAATATATTTTGATATTGAGAATATAATGCATTATATTCATTTTGTATATCTTTAATCGTTATCTCTTTTGAACCTACGGTTCCAGCATTAGCACTTGACTTTCCATAGTCATAAGAACCCCAGCCCACAAAACCAGCTCCAACAAAAGCAATTGTACTTATCCATATAGTTATAACTAGCCATCTTTTATGTCGCTGCATCCAAGTTATCATAATTTAAAATCCTCTAATGTATTGTTTAATATAACGAAGATTTTAGCTAAAATATACTTTAAAAAAAGTTAAATTATTTTATTCGGGATTATTTATGATTGAATCATCATAAGGGTCAAGATGGATATTGATTATCCAGTTTGTGTTTGTGTCTAATTGGGTTATTTTATCTTCAATTCTATCACTTACTCTATGTGCTTCCATAAGTGTAATTATACAGTCAAATACCAAGTGAACATCTACAAAAGTATTATGTCCCGCTTGTCTTGTTTTTAGAAAATGATAATTATTTACCGCACTTTCTGTTTTAAAAATATCTTTAATTTTATTTGTTGTTTCATCTTCCAATGATCTGTCTAAAAGTACAAGTACACCATCTTCTATAAGTTCGTAAGCACTATAAATAATAAAAAGTGAAATTCCACCACCAATAAGTACATCAAAGATTTCATTATTCGTCAATGTTACAAGTACAAGAGATATCAAAACAGCTATGTTTGTCCATACATCAGTTTTATAATGTAAAGCATCTGCTTTTATTACCATATTATTTGTTTTTTTAGCAACTATATTTAAATACATTACAAGTGCAATAGTAATAATAAGTGATACTATCATTACACCAAGAGATTCTTCTAAATATGTTGATACTTTGTTGTTAAGATATTTATCAATAGCAGTATAAAATAAAAATAGTCCAGAGATGGTAATAATAGTACCTTCAATTACAGAGGCTAATGCTTCAATTTTACCCCGACCATAGTTGAAAATTTCATCAGCAGGTTTTTCTGAATTTGATATCGCAAAATAATTAAAAAGTGAAACAAAAAGATCAAGTACACTGTCTACCGCACTGGCAAGTACCGCAACAGAACCACTTAAAAGTCCAATAGTTAATTTAATTAAAGTTAAAATAAAAGCAACACTTGATGAAACAAGTGTTGCTTTTTTCTCTGCTGAAATCTTAACTATGGGAATTTGAGACATTATTTCGCTGTTACAAACTTTTTAATTCTTGAAATCCCATCTCTAATTGTAGCTTCATCTGTAGCAAAAGATAATCTAAAATATCCTTCTAAACCAAAAGCAACACCTGGAACTACTGCAACACCTACTTGCTCTAGTAAATCTTTAGAGAACTGCATAGAGTCATTTGTGATATCTTGAATATTTACAAATAGATAAAAAGCACCATTTGGCTTATCAACACTTAGACCTTCAATTTTATTCATAAGTTCACATGCTATATCTCTTCTTCTTTCAAATTCAACTCTCATAGATTCAATATCTTTATCTGCTTGACCGTCTAAAGCAACTATTGCAGCACCTTGAGTAATTGAATTAATATTTGATGTTGATTGAGATTGTAATTTTTTCATAGCTTTTACCAAGGCTTTATCTTTAGAAGCTAAATAACCAAATCTCCATCCAGTCATAGCAACAGATTTACTTAAACCATTTACAGTTATAGTTCTATTGAACATATCTTCATTTATACTGGCAACTGCGGTAAAGCAACTTCCATCATAAACCAGTTTTTCATACATCTCATCACTAACAACAGTTATATTTGTATCTTTTAAAACATCTGCTAATGCTGTTAATTCTTCTTTTGTATAAACACTTCCTGTCGGATTTGACGGAGTTGTTAAAATTAACATTTTACTTTTTGGTGTAATAGCATCTTTTAGTTGTTGGGGTGTGATTTTAAATGAACTTTTATCATCTGTGATTATCTCAACAACAGTTCCTCCGCTATATTTTACAAGTTCAGGATATGTTACCCAGTAAGGTGCCGGTATTATTACTTCATCACCTTCCTCAATTCCAGCTTGAAAAATATTAAATAAAGAGTGTTTAGCACCAACACTTATAATAATCTCTGAATTATCATAATCTAAGCCATTGTCTCTTTTTAACTTTTCGCATATTGCTTTTCTACAAGCTGGAGTTCCCTCAACTGCTGTATATCTTGTTTCATTGTTATCCATGGCTTTAATTGCTGCGTCTTTAATAACTTGCGGTGTTCCAAAATCAGGCTCACCGGCACTAAAACTAAGTACATCTTTTCCACTCTCTTTTAATTCTCTTGATAAAGTAGTGATTGCTATTGTGATAGATTCTGACAATCTATCCATTCTATTTGCGATTTTCATAAAAAATTCCTATATTGATAAATTAACCATTATTATAAGATAATTTTAATCAATTTCTTATTAACTATTTTGTAATATTAGCCTATGAAAAATATTTATGTTATATTAGCTATTGCTATTTTATTTAGTGTTACAGGGTGTGGTTATAAAGGTGATCCAGTTTATGTGGATAAAAAAAGCGAACAAGTATCAAAATGATTTATGATTATTTAATTATTGGTGCCGGTGTTGCCGGACTCAATGCTGCACGAAGTATATCTAGAGATAAAAAAGTATTAATAGTATGTAAGAGATCTCCTTGGGAGTGTAATACATTTTTTGCGCAAGGTGGAGTTGCCAGTGCAATTAATGATGCTGATATACCTCTTTATGCACAAGATACGATTAGTGCAGGTGTTGGAACAAATAATCTAGAAGCTGTAAACACTTTAAGTCAAAATTCAATTAGAGTCATTGATGATTTAGTTAAAGATGGAATGAATTTTGATCGCAATGAAGAGGGAGAATTACTCTTTACAAAAGAAGCTGCTCATAGCTGCAGTCGTATTTTACATGCTGATGGCGATGCTACAGGTAGAGAACTTCATATGTTTTTGCTTAAAGCTTGCAAACATGAGATAATGACAGATTCTATAGTGGTAGATTTGCTATATGAAGATAGTATTTGTTATGGTGCACAATTTATTCATAATGGGGCAGATAAAATTATTTATGCTCATAATACTATAATAGCAAGTGGTGGAGTTGGCTCAATTTATAGATACCATACAAATTCAACCACTATTGCAGGTGATATTCAAGGTATTTGTGTAGAAAAAGGAATACCGCTCAAAGATATGGAGATGATGCAGTTTCATCCTACAGTATTTGTTGATACACCACATGCAAGAAAAACACTTTTAACAGAAGCTTTAAGAGGTGAGGGTGCTGAAATTGAAGATGAAGATGGTTATAGATTTTTAAAAGATTATCATAAAGATGAAGAATTAGCACCAAGAGATATAGTCAGTCGTGCTATTTTTGATTATTCACAAAAAACAGGCTCACAAGTTTATCTATCTTTTAAAAATTTCAAAAAAAAGTTTTTTCAAAAAAGATTTCCAAATATTTATAAGAATTTAATGGAATTAGGATTTGATTTACCTTTTGAAAGGGTGCCGATAAGTCCGGCTTTTCATTATAGTATGGGTGGAATAAATGTAGATATAAATTCAAAAGTAAAAGGATGTAAGAATTTATATGCAGTAGGGGAAGCAGCTTGTACGGGAGTACACGGGGCAAATAGACTCGCATCAAATTCCTTGCTTGAAGGTTTGGTTTTTTCATCATTGTCAGTTCAAAAATCGCAAGAGATAAATTTTAAAATTGATTTAAATAAGTTAACTTTTAAACCTAGACATTTTGAATTAAAAAAGCAGATAGATAAAGCAATTAAAGATGATTTGAGAAATTTAATGTGGGTAAATGTCGGAATTGTACGAGAATCACAAAAACTTATAGATGTCCTTGATGAAGTAAGTTTATATCTTGAAGAGGATGTTGGAAGACTCCTTTTTTTAAGGTTACTTACGGCAAAATCTATTATTCAAAGTGCAATTGATAGAAAAGAATCTATTGGTGCACATTATATTAAGGAGAGTTAATGTTAAAACTATTATTAGTTAGTTTTACAAGTATATTTGCGTTTGCAAGTGGTGGTGGAGATGGTGGAACTATTCCTGACATTACTATGACATGGGTTGGATTTGCAGCACTATTTATTTTTGTTGTTGGTTACTATTTTGTAGCTATGGAGGAGCATTATCATATAGATAAAGCAAAACCGGCATTACTTACGGGTACTTTTATATTTATGTTAATTGCATTTTATTATGCAATGCACGGCATGAATATGGATCTTGTTCATACTCAAGCACAACATCTGATTTTAGAAATTGCTGAAATTTTCTTCTTCTTATTTGTTGCTATGACATATATTGAGTCTATGATTCATATGGGTGTATTTGATAATTTAAAATATTCGCTTGTGTCAAAGGGATATACATATAGACAATTATTTTGGGTAACTGGATTTTTAGCATTTTTTATCTCACCAATTGCAGATAACTTAACAACAGCATTGATTTTATCAACTGTATTAATTACGATTACTAAAACTAAAAGATCATTTTTAGTTCCAGGTGCTATTAATATAGTTGTTGCTGCAAATGCTGGTGGTGCTTGGTCTCCATTTGGTGATATCACTACACTTATGGCATGGACAGCAGGAAAAGGAACTTTTGTAGATTTCTTATTTTTATTCCCAGCTTCAATTATAGGATATCTTGTAACTGCCTTTTTATTAGCAAAAGTTGTTCCAGATGAAAAACCAGATTTTGATGTGGCAAATGAACGAAAACCTAGGCTGATGGCAGGTGCAAAAGTGGTTATGGGACTTGGTATTTTTACTATATTTAGTGCCGTAATGTCACATCAGTTTTTACATCTTCCTGCTATGTGGGGTATGATGTTTGGTTTATCATTACTTAAAATGTATGATTATAGACTTAAAAGATTACATGGAAAAGGTTTTGAAGTATTTAATTCAATGGCAAAAATTGAAAATAATACATTGATGTTTTTCTTTGGTATTTTAGCAGCTGTTGGTGCATTATACTTTATTGGATGGTTGGCTTTAGCTTCTGTTGTTTACGATCCTTCAGTTCTTGGACCTACTTGGTCAAATATCGGTGTTGGTTTTCTTTCAGCAATGATAGATAATGTACCTGTAATGTCAGCAGTTCTTAAAGCATCTCCTGAAATGGGACTTGATCAGTGGATGCTTGTAACTTTAACAGCTGGTGTTGGTGGAAGTATGATCTCATTTGGGTCAGCTGCTGGTGTTGGAGTGATGGGTAAATTGCCAGGTATTTATACCTTTGGTGCTCATATGAAATATTCTTGGATGATTCTTATAGGGTATATTGTGTCTTGTGCTGTTTGGTATGTTCAATATCAAATGTTAGGTATTGGTCACTAATATATTTTTTATGAGGTGATAAGCTAAAATAACTTATCACCTTATTTTTATAATTAAATTTTTTTTGGAAAATTTAATTATAAAAATATTTAAGGATTTGAATGAAGCATGTACCAATATTAGTTTTAGATTTTGGAAGTCAGTATACGCAACTTATTGCAAAAAGATTAAGAGAAAATGGTGTTTACTCTGAGATAGTACCATACAATGAGTCTATTGAAAATATTAAGGCAAGAACTCCTAAAGGGATTGTTTTAAGCGGTGGACCAGCTTCTGTTTATGCTGTTGATGCTTATCATCCTAGTGTTGAGATTTTTGAACTTGGATTGCCGATTTTGGGAATTTGTTATGGAATGCAATTAATTTCTCAGCATTTTGGCGGTAGTGTAATACCGGCTAATCATCATGAGTACGGCAAAGCAAAGTTAAAAGTTGAAAATGCACAGTCACCTATTTTTCAAGGTATTTCAGATGATGAAATTGTGTGGATGAGTCATGGGGATAAAGTAGAAAATTTACCTGTAGGATTTGATGTTATCGGTACAAGTGAGAATTCTCCTTATGCTGCTATAGCTTGCGAAGATAAAGATATATATGCTTTTCAATTTCATCCTGAAGTTACTCATAGTGTTCAAGGTGCAATTTTACTTAAAAATTTTGCAAAATATATTTGTGATTGTGAATCAACTTGGAATATGGGTAACTTTGCAAAAGAAGAGATTAAAAAAATCAAAGAGTTAGTTGGTGATAAAAAAGTATTATGTGGAGTAAGTGGTGGAGTTGACAGCTCTGTAGTTGCTACTCTTTTAGCTGAAGCTATTGGTACAAATTTAGTTCCGGTATTTGTAGACAATGGACTTTTAAGAGCAAATGAAGTTGAAGATGTACAAAATATGTTTGTAAATAGAGGAATCGGACTTATCACTGTAGATGCAAGTGAACAGTTTTTAACAAAATTAGCTGGTGTTACTGACCCTGAAACAAAAAGAAAGATTATCGGTGAAACATTTATTGAAGTATTTGATATAGAAGCTAAAAAACATGAAGGTATTGAGTTCTTAGCGCAAGGTACACTTTATACAGATGTTATAGAGTCTGTTTCAGTAAAAGGACCTTCTAAAACTATTAAATCACACCACAATGTCGGTGGTCTTCCTGATTGGATGACATTTGAGCTGATTGAGCCTTTAAGAGAAATTTTTAAAGACGAGGTAAGAAAACTTGGACTTGAACTTGGACTTCCGTCAAGAATGATAGGTCGTCATCCATTCCCCGGACCTGGACTTGCTATTAGAATTATGGGTGAAGTAAATGTTCCTGATTTAGAGATTTTACGAAAAGCTGATACTATTATGTTAGAAGAGTTAAGCGCTAGTGGTTGGTATGATAAAACATGGCAGGCATTTACCGTTTTATTAAATGTAAAATCAGTTGGTGTTATGGGTGATAACAGAACTTATGACAATACTGCTTGTATTAGAATAGTAAATGCAGTTGATGGTATGACAGCAACTTTTGCACATATTCCCCATGATATTTTGGAAGTTATGAGTAGAAGAATTATAAATGAAGTTGATGGAATCAACAGAGTTGTTTATGATATAAGCAGTAAACCACCTGCAACTATTGAATGGGAATAGAGTAAAGTTTTATTTTGTCTAAAAAATATAAACATCTTCAAATGAGTAGTGATATTGTTAATCTCAATACTAAAGATATTGAAGATAATTTATTTAACTATTCTTACCATTCACGATATTTAACAAAACTTCATAATAAAGATTTTGATAAAGAAGATCCTCACTATATAAGTACATACAGCAGCTTTGTAGGTGAAGTTTATGAAAATGT
>JAGLOP010000016.1 GCA_023138835.1 Arcobacteraceae bacterium | reverse complement strand
ATGGAGACAGCCTTTAAGTGTAATAAGCACAGTAGCCAGTGGAATGCAAGTTGAAAAATCATATGGCCTTTTATCTGATGAAAGATTTGAAAATAGTTGTGAAGCGATAATTAGAAATACAGATTATTTATCCAAAACTATAGACACTTTTAGAAATTTTATAAAAGAGGAAAAAGAATTAAAAGAGGTAGTTATCCAAGACCGTATTAATATAGCTTTAGATATTACACAACCAACACTGAAAGGTGCTCAAATTAATTTGGTAAATAATATAGATTATAACAATAAAATAAGCATCTTTATAACTGTAGGAGAATTATCTCAAGTAATTATTAACATCATTAATAATGCAAAAGATATTTTACTTGAGAAAAATATTGAAGAACCTACGATTACAATTGATTTAAAACGAATAAACGATACAGCTATTATTTCAATTGAAGATAATGGCGGCGGAATTGAGGATGATATTATAACTAAAATATTTGATCCGTACTTTACAACAAAACATCAAAGTCAAGGTACAGGATTGGGGCTTCACATGAGTTATAAAATTGTAACTGAAAGTTTACAAGGTAAACTTTATACTAAAAATACAAATACCGGTGCAAAATTTTTTATTGAAATACCCGTAGTAAAGGAAAATAAATGAATTTAAGTGATTTTAATACAACGACACACAGGGGGTTATTTATATCAAAAAATTCTCACTCTACTTTTGGTCGAAAATATATAGCCAGATTTCAAATAAATAAAAAAAGATATGTAAAAGTTTTAGGATACGAAAAAGCAGATAAACTAACTGAACTTAAAGCATTTGCACTTTTACAAGAATATAAAGATTTCATTTCAAATAATAAAACAGTACAAAAAAATACATCTAAAAAAACAGTAATAAAAACACAAAATAATAGTGATGAAGAATTGTATCTTTTAAAATCTCTTTTGGGAGATTATAAAAGTATTGATCCTATAGTTTTAGAAGAAGGTATTCAAAAAATTTATGATAATGAACAGTTAAAACAATATCAAATCGAACTTATTAAAATGCAAAAATATCTTGAAAAAACAAATAAAAAAATGATTATACTTTTTGAGGGTCGTGATGCTTCCGGTAAGGGCGGGGCAATAAGACGAATGACCAGATATATGAATGCCAGACACTATAGAGTTGTGGCACTTGGTAAGCCTACTGAAACACAAAGGCACCAATGGTTCTTTCAAAAATATATTGAACATTTTCCAACCGGTGGAGAGGTAGTACTTTTTGATAGAAGTTGGTACAATCGTGCTATGGTCGAACCTATATTTGGGTTTTGTACACCTGAACAACATGAAATATTTATGGAAGATGTTGTGAATTTTGAACATGATTTAGTACGGCAAGATATTATACTTGTGAAGTTATATTTTTCGGTTTCTAAAGATGAACAAAAGATGCGATTTGAAAGCAGAAGAACCAGCCCGTTAAAGCAATGGAAACTAAGTGAAGTTGATTTGCAGGCACAAGACTTATGGGAAGAATTCAGTGAAAAAAAATATGAGATGCTAAAACGAACAAGCTCAAGAAGTGCTCCTTGGAATATAGTAAGAAGTGACGACAAACATAAAGCTAGAATGGAAGCTGTTAAAATTATTTTAAATAGTATTGATTATGATAAAAGAAACTATGCTTTAGATTTCAATCCTGATGAAAAAATAAATATATCTGTACAAAAAGAGTTAGCAAGAATGAGAAAGAAAAAAGATTATTAATATTATTAATCTTTTTTTAGATATAATCGCGAAAACTAATAAAAAGTGGAGAATGATTTGAGAACACATTATTGTACAGATGTTACTGAAAAAAACATAGATGAAGTTGTTACTGTTGCCGGATGGGTAAACAGCAGAAGAGACCATGGAGGATTAATTTTTATTGATTTAAGAGATAAGGGTGGTTTAGTTCAACTAGTTTGTGATCCTGAAGATAATAAAGAAGCTTGGGAAGTTGCAGAAGGTGTTAGAGATGAGTTTGTTTTAATTGCAACGGGAAAAGTAAGAGCTAGAGGTGAAGGACTGGAAAATCCAAAGCTAATCACAGGTAAAATTGAAATTGTTCTGGATAAATTAATTATCGAAAACCGAAGCAAGCCAATGCCGTTTGATTTAAATGATGAAAAAGTAAATGAAGAAATTAAACTAAGAAATAGATTTTTAGAACTTAGAAGTCAAAAATCATTAGATATTTTTACTTTAAGAAGTAAAGTTGGTATTACAGTTAGAAATACACTTGATGAATTAGGTTTTCTAGATGTTGAAACTCCAATCTTAACTAAGTCAACTCCAGAAGGTGCCAGAGATTATCTAGTTCCATCAAGAGTTCATGGTGGAGCATTTTATGCACTTCCTCAATCGCCGCAACTTTTTAAACAACTTTTAATGGTTAGTGGTTTTGACAAGTATTATCAAATAGCAAAATGTTTCAGAGATGAAGATTTAAGAGCCGACAGACAACCTGAATTTACTCAAATAGATGTTGAGATGAGTTTTTGTAATCAAGAAGATGTAATTAAAGTTGCTGAAAAAGTAATTTATGATGTATTTACAAAAGTTGGTCATGATATTCCTACAACTTTCACTAGAATGACGCATAAAGATGCTATGGAAAAATATGGTAGCGATAAGCCGGATATGAGATATGGTATGGCTATGGTAGATGTGATTGATATATTTGGAAATTCTACAAATGAAATTTTTAGTTCAATTGCTAAAGACTCAGCTCACAATAGAATTAAAGCTTTAAAATGTACAAATGGAGATAACCTATTTTCAAAAAGACAGATGAAAGGTTTTGAGGATTATGTAAGAAAGTTTGGAGCTAAAGGTCTTGGATATTTTCAAATGAAAGAAGATGGTTTAAAAGGACCACTTACAAAATTCTTTAGTGAAACAGATCTAGAAGAGATTATAAAAAGAACTGAATTAGAAGTTGGAGATGTAGTATTCTTTGGTGCTGGAGATAAAAAAACTGTAATGGATTATATGGGTAGATTTAGAATTTTTCTAGCTGAGCAAATGGATATAATTCCTAAAGATAAATTTGAGTTCTTATGGGTTGTTGATTTTCCTATGTTTGAAGTTGAAGAGGGTAAAATCAAAGCACTTCATCACCCATTTACTATGCCAACTGATATAAATAAAGAGCATATTGAAGATATAGAATCAATTGCTTATGATATAGTTCTAAATGGAACAGAACTTGGTGGTGGAAGTATTAGAATTCACAAAAAAGATATTCAAGCGGAAGTATTTAAACTTATGGGAATTAGCGATGAAGAAGCTAGTGAAAAATTTGGTTTCTTACTTGATGCTTTAGAATTTGGTGCACCTCCACATGGTGGTTTTGCTATGGGTCTTGATAGACTGATTATGCTTTTAGCAGGTACTGATTCTATTAGAGATGTTATTGCTTTTCCTAAAACTCAAAAAGCACAATGTCTGCTTACACAAGCTCCAAGCCGTGTAGATGAAGAGCAGCTAAAAGAACTAAGCCTTAGAATTAGACAACAGGCTAATGCTTAAAAAAATATTTACAATAGGTTTTTTCACCTATTGTATTTTTATCTCGCAATTATTTGCCAAAGATACTTTAATAGTATCAATTCCCCCTCAAAAATATTTTATAGAACAAATAGCAAAAGATAATTTTAATATAAAATCAATGATGGATGATGATTCAATATTACCAACATACAAACCAACTGCCCAACAATATGTTTGGACTGAAAATGCAATAGCTTATTTTAAAATAGGGATGTATGATGAAAAAAAATGGATAAAAAAAATAAAAATAAAAAATAAAACTATTCAAACATTTGATACAAATTTAAATACTCAAAAATATTTAATCTCAAATGATATAAATACTTGGCTTGATCCTGTAATAGTAAAAATTCAGGCAAAAAATATTTTAAATTCCTTAACTCACCTAGATCCTAAAAATAAAAAATTTTATAGAGATAACTATTTTAAATTTATGAATAATATATCAAGATTAGATTATCAATTAAAAGTTCTTTTTAAAAAAAATATACGAAATCACTTTATAGTTTTTATGCCGTCTTGGAGCTATTTTAGTAAAAGATATAACTTAAAACAATTAGAAATAAATGCAGATCCTTTTTCAGCTGATAAAGAAAATATTATTGAAATATTAAATCAAATTAATAAATATACTTCAAATATTGTATTCATCCCAAAATATTATTTTCCAAAAGTATTATTTAATAAAGTTGATGAAAAATATGATACTGTTGTTGTCCCAATTTCTCCTTTAGAATATGATTGGGCTGACAACCTTCTTAATATAGCTAAAATAATAGCTTATCAACAAAAATAAAAACAATGTTTATCCCTACAACAAAAAAAGAATGTGAAAACTTAGGCTGGAATACTCTTGATATTATACTTATAAGTGGAGATACTTATATCGATACACCCTACAACGGCATAGCAATAGTTGGTAAAATATTAATAGATTGCGGCTTTAAAGTTGGAATTATTGCTCAACCAAATGTTGAAAATGAAAAAGATATTACAAGATTGGGTGAACCAAATTTATATTGGGGTGTTAGTGGTGGATTGGTTGATAGTATGGTGGCAAATTATACTGCAACAAAGAAATTCAGAAACAATGATGACTTCACGCCAAATGGAAAAAACAATCGCAGACCTGATCGTGCCGTTATGGTTTATACCAATTTAATTAGAAGATATTTCAAAAATACTGTTCCTATTGTACTTGGGGGAATAGAATCTAGTTTAAGAAGAGTTGTCCATTATGATTTTTGGTCAAATAAGATACGAAAATCGATTCTTTTTGATAGTAAAGCTGATATTTTAGTTTATGGTATGGCAGAAAAAACGGTTGTAGAACTTAGTAATGCTATTAAAAATAAAGAAGATTATAAAAAAATTAATGGAATTTGTTATATCTCAAAAGAACCTGTTGAAGATTATATTCAACTGCCCTCTTTTGAAGAGTGTAAAAATGATAAATTACAATTTATCAATATGTTTCATCAATTTTATCATAACAATGAACCAATAGTTTCAAAAGGACTTTGCCAATTACATGATACAAGATATTTAATACAAAATCCACCTCAAGATTATATGACTGAAGAGCAGATTGATAAAGTTTATGACTTAAAATATGAAAGAGATGTTCATCCATTTTATAAAAGCCAAGGGGAAGTAAAAGCTTTACAAACTATTCAATTTTCTGTTACAACCCATCATGGATGTTATGGAGAGTGTAATTTTTGTGCAATTTCAGTTCACCAAGGGAGGACTATAAGAAGTCGAAGTTGCGATTCAGTTACTTCTGAGATTCAAAAGTTTGCCAAACATAAAGACTTCAAAGGGATTATAAATGATGTTGGTGGAGCTACTGCAAATATGTATGGATATGAGTGTGGCAGAAAACTAAAAAAAGGGGTTTGTGCTGATATATCTTGTACCAGTGCGACCGTTTGTCCTGTACTAAAACCAGATCACAGTGAACAAATAGAACTTCTAGGTAAAATTAGAAAAATGCCCCATGTAAAAAAAGCTTTTGTAAATAGCGGTATTAGATATGACTTGATAAATGAAGATAAAAAGCACGGCAAAGAGTATCTTAAAACATTAGTAAATTATCATATTTCAGGTCAAATGAAAGTTGCACCAGAACACACTGAAGATAATATTCTGCGGCTTATGGGAAAACCAAATAAAGAAACACTTTTAAACTTTAAAAGAAATTTTGAAGAGTTAAATAAAAAAAGCGGTAAAAAACAATTTTTAACTTATTATCTAATTGCAGCACATCCGGGAAGTCAAATGGAAGATATGGAAAGTCTAAAAAGATTTACAACATCAAATCTTCAAATCAATCCAGAGCAGGTACAAGTATTCATCCCAACCCCTTCAACCTACTCTACTTTAATGTATTACACCGAAATGGATCCTTGGAGTAGAAAGCATATTTTTGTAGAAAAAGATAATTTAAAAAAACAAAAACAAAAAGATATTGTTACAGCTAAAAGTAGTTATAATAATAATTCTAAATATAATAAAAGAGGAAGATAATGATATTTATTAAGTATATTTTATTCCTGATAATATTTATCACAACTTTGACGGCAAATGAAATATCCAAAATATCTTTACAACTGCAATGGAAACATCAATTTGAATTCGCCGGTTTTTACATGGCAAAAGAGAAGGGTTTTTATAAAGATGTTAATCTTGATGTAGAGTTAAAAGAATTTAATTTTGGTACAGATACTATTGATGATGTTCACAAAGGAAAAACAACTTATGGTTTAAGTTATCCAAGTATAATTTTAGAAAAATCTCATGGAAAAGATGTAGTCTTGTTAAATGCAATTTTACAATCATCTCCTCATGTATTGGTTAGTTTAAAATCAAGCGGTATTAAATCTATAAAAGACTTTAAAAATAAAAGAATAATGATCAATGATAATGCAGCCAAAACTGCATCATTTACATCTATGTTAAAGTCAAAAAGTGTATCTCTTAATGATATGACAAAACTTAAACATACATTTCATATAGATGATTTAATTAATGGCAAAACTGACATAATCACTTGTTTTACCTCAAATGAATTATATTTTTTAGATAAAAAAGGTATTAAGTATAATGTTTGGGATCCAAAAGATTATGGATTTGATTTTTATGACCTTCTTTTATTTACATCTAACAATGAGCTAAAAAATAATCCAAAAAGAGTAGAGGCTTTTAGGCAGGCATCTTTAAAAGGCTGGGAATACGCCTTTTCACATATAGATGAAACTGCTGATTTAATACTTAAGAAATACAATACTCAAAAAAAAGACAAAGAAGCTTTACTTTATGAAGCTAGAATTTTAAAACAATTAGCTTACACCAATACAAAAGCTTTAGGTAATATCGATAAGAATAAAATTCAAAGAATATATGATATCTATAATCTAATGGGATTAACAAAAGATAAAATTGATTTAGATAAATTTATATATCAACCATCAACTAAAACCAATATCTTAACTGAAGATGAAAAAAATTATCTAAAAAATTATAAAATTATAAAAATGTGTAACAATCCAAACTGGGAGCCAATAGAGTTTGCAAAAGATGGCAATATGAACAATATGTCTGGAATTGCTATTGATACTTTAAAAGTAATAGAAGAGAAATTAAATATTAAATTCCAAAATGTAGCAACTAAAAGCTGGAGTGAATCTCAACAATTTTTAAAAGATAAAAAATGTGATATTTTACCTTGTGCTATTAAAATAAGCCAAAGAGAAAAATATGCAAACTTTACAAAACCGTATTTAAATCTTCCACTTGCGATATTTACAACAAAAGATAAAAATGTAGTATCAGGATTAGATGAAATTATGGATAAACCTTGGACAAGACAAAAAGGCTCAGGACTTATCGCTAAACTTAAGAAAGAATATCCAAACATGAAAATTATAGAAACAAAAGGGGATAAAGAAGCCTTGCAATATGTAAACAGTGGTAAAGCATATTTTACAATTGCAACTTTACCGGTTGCTTCCCATGTAATCTCAAAATTTCAGTTAAATGATTTACAAATTGCCGGATATACAGGTATATTATATAATCTTTCTATGGCTGTACGAGATGATGATAAAGTTTTATTATCTATATTGGATAAAGGATTAGCAGATATAACACAAGAACAATCCAAACAAATTTTTAAAAAATGGGTAAGTTCATCTATAAAAGAACCAATAGTTAACTATAAACTAATTCGGAATATATTAATTGTTGTATTTATTATTATATTACTTTTTATATATAAACAATACATGCTAAAAAAATCACTTAAAGATTTAAAAATAGCAGTAGAAAATAAAACAAAAGATTTACAAGAACTAAATGAAAATTTAGAGATAAAAATAAAAGAAGAGGTAGAAAAAAATCTTGATATTCAAAAACAATTATTTAAATCTGAGAAACTAGCAGCAATGGGTGAGATGATAGGAAATATTGCCCATCAATGGAGACAACCACTATCTATAATATCGACAGGAGCAACAGGTATTCAAGTACATAAAAAATTTGGTAATCTTACTGATAAATTTTTAGATGAAACATGTACTATGATAGATAATAATGCACAATATTTATCGAAAACAATTGACGACTTTAGAAATTTTATAAAAGGCAATAGAGAAAAAGAAAACTTTAATTTAAAAGAAAATATTAACAGCTTTATCAGTTTAGTTGAAGGCTCGATTAAAACTTATGATTTAAATCTTATTGTAAATGTAGATGAACAAATAGAAATTTACGGCTTTGCAAATGAACTGATGCAGTGTTATATAAATATATTTAATAATGCAAAAGATATATTAAAAGATATAAATGATGAAGATAAATTTATATTCATATCAGGCGAAATAAAAAATGATAATATAGTTATAAAAATAAAAGATAACGGCGGTGGAATACCTGAGGATATATTAGTAAAAATCTTTGACCCATACTTTACAACAAAACATAAAAGTCAAGGTACAGGATTGGGACTTCACATGACCTATAATTTAATTACAAAAGGTATGAATGGAGCTATTGAAGCTAAGAATGTTGAGTTTCAATATAATGGTAAAAAATATACCGGTGCACAGTTTGAAATAACTTTACCGAAAAATTAAAATTAAAAGGAAAAATAAAAATGGCATTATATATTTTTGGACACAAAATTCCAGATAGTGATAGTATAGTAGCTGCACTTGCAATGGCTTATCTAAAAAATGCGCTTGGAATTGAAGCAATAGCAGTAAGACAGGGAGATATAAATCCTGAAACAAAATTTATTTTAGAAAAGTTTGATTTAGAGATACCGGAACTTAAAACTTCATTTGCCAACAATGAAGTTTATTTAACAGATTTTAGTGATATTGCACAAGCTCCTGATGATATTGGTAAAGCTACAATTATAGGAATTGTAGATCATCATAAACTAGGCGACCTTACAACCTCTACACCACTTGAATGTTGGATAAGACCGGTTGGTTGTACAAATACAATTATTAAAGAGATGTTTGATTATTATGAAGTAGAGATTCCTAAAAATTTAGCAGGTGCTATGATGTGTGCGATTTTAAGTGATACAGTGATATTCAAATCACCAACATGTACAAAACTTGATACAAAAATCACAAAAGAGTTAGCTTCAATAGCCCAAATTGAAGATTATAAAGCATTAGGTTTAGAGATGTTTAAAGTAAAATCAGCAGTTGATGGCACACCTGTTAGAGAACTTGTAATGAGAGATTATAAACCATTTGATATGAATGGTTTAAAAGTTGGAATTGGGCAACTTGAAGTTGTAGATTTATCAATTTTTGATGATATTAAAGATGATTTATTAATTGATATTAAAGCTTTAAAAGAGGAAAAAGGATTAGATACTGTTTTATTACTTCTAACAGATATTATTAAAATGGGAAGTGAGGTACTAGTCTCTTCAAACCAAGAAGAGACTATAGAAAAAGCTTTTGATAAAAAAATTGTTGATGGTAAATTTTGGTTAGATGGTTGTTTAAGTAGAAAAAAACAAGTTGTACCGGTTTTAGAACCCGCATTTGCATAAGAAATTAAATATATGATAACACTTGAAACAATAAAAAAAGCACAAAAAACTTTAGAAAATGTAACATACAAAACACCGTTGACTAAAGCTCCTATTTTAAGTCAAAAATACGATTGTGATATATATTTAAAAAAAGAAAATTTACAACTAACCGGCAGCTTCAAACTAAGAGGTGCATTTAATAAAATAGCAAATATCAGTGAAGATAAAAAAGCTTTAGGTGTAGTAGCGGCAAGTGCCGGCAATCACGCACAGGGTGTAGCATTTAGTGCTTCACATTTTGGAATTGATGCAACTATATTTATGCCCGAAGCTACACCTCTTACAAAAGTAACCGGTGTAAAACATTATGGGGCAAATGTAGTATTAAAAGGTGCTAATTATGATGAAGCCTATAAAGCAGCAAAAGAATATGCACTTGAACATAATAAAACTTTTGTACATCCATTTGCAGATGATGAAGTAATTTCGGGACAAGGTACTATTGCTTTAGAAGTTTTAGAAGAGTTTAAAAATATTGGGCAACCCGATATTTTCATAGTACCAATTGGCGGCGGCGGACTTATAAGCGGAATTGCAACAGCTTTAAAAGAACTTTCGCCATCTACTAAGATTATAGGTGTAGTTTCAAGTGGTGCAAACGCTATGAAAGAATCTTTTAAGGCAAAAACTCCTATTGATTCTATATCTGTTAAAACTATCGCTGATGGAATTGCGGTACGAGATATAACACCTAAAATGCTTGACTTATTACTTGACTTGGTTGATGATATTATTGAAGTAAATGACACAGAAATTGCTAGTGCCATTTTATTTTTACTAGAGCGTCATAAATTAGTAGTAGAAGGTGCTGGTGCTGTTGGAATTGCTGCAATTATGCATGATAAAATAGATATAAAAAATAAAACTGTAGTATTACCCATAAGCGGTGGAAATATTGATGTAACTATGCTTTCACTTATTATTGAAAAAGGTTTGGTAAAATCAAATAGAAAAATGAATATGAAAGTTATACTTATTGATAAACCGGGAAGTTTAATGCGATTTACTGAAATTTTAAACAGTTGTAGTGCAAATATCGTACAAATAGATTACGATAGAAATTCTGTAAAACTTGAATTTGGTGAAGCAAATGTAACTGTTGCTTTAGAAACAAAAGGGAAAGAACATCAAGAATTAATTAGAGAAACTTTAAATGCCAATGGTTATAGACTCACTGAGTTTTAAAGGATTTTACGATAAAATGTCCGTTCTATAAATTTTAAATATCATATTATAATAAAGGAAAACAAAATGAAAAAATTATTTTTAATAATTGGAGCACCGGGAAGCGGTAAAACAACAGATGCAGAATTAATTGCAGCTAAACATGAAGACATTACACATTATTCTACAGGTGATATGTTTAGAGCTGAAGTAGCTTCAGGAAGTGAATTAGGAAAAGAAATTGATTCTTATGTAAGTGCCGGAAATCTTGTACCGATTGCTATTGTTATTAATACAATTGTAACTGCAATTAAAAATGCTCCAACTCCAACAGTTATAATCGATGGTTATCCAAGAAGTCAAGAGCAAATGGAAGAATTAGATAAATATCTTCAAACAGAAAATGAAGTTGAATTAACAAATGTAATTGAAGTTGAAGTTAGTGAAGAAGTAGCATGTGATAGAGTTCTAGGTCGTGCAAGAGGTGCTGATGATAATGTTCAAGTATTTAAAAATAGAATGAAAGTTTTTACTGACCCATTAAAAGATATTCAAGAATTTTATGGTGCAAAAAATATATTAACTAAGATTAATGGTGAAAGAACTATTGAAGAGATTGTTGATGAAATGGACGCGTTTATTCAAAGTAAGATATAAATGAATTTTTATTCTGTAATAATTGGAACTGAACTTTTAAATGGGCGTCGTAAAGATGCCCATTTTGAGTTTTTAAACAATGAACTTTTAAAGCGAGGTTGGGAACAAAAAGGCTCTTTTGTAATTAAAGATGAACCGCCTTTTATGGAAGATATTTATAATTTAATTAAAAATGATCCAGATTCTGTAATGTTTTCTTTTGGTGGAATCGGTGCTACTCCTGATGATTATACAAGAGAAGTAGCAGGGAAAGTATTTACTAATGGACAAATGGAAGTAAATGAAGGTGCAAAAAAAGCTATTTTGGATAAATTTGGAAATGAAGCATATCCCCATCGTATAAATATGGCAACTCTGCCGATAAATGCTTCTTTACTTAAAAATATTGTTACAAATGTCCCTGGATTTTATCTTGAGGATAGATTTTTCTTTGTTCCTGGATTTCCAAGTATGAGTCGCAGCATGATTATTGAAGCTCTTGATAAGCTGTATCCACAAAATAATAAAACTAAACATAGACTCACCTTAACTGCATTTTGTAGTGAAAATGACCTTATTAATATCATGAAAGATATACCGTCTGATATAGATATGTCATCTTTACCACAAATTAATGGAGACAAGAGAGCTACAGTGATATCAATCGCATCTTATGATAAAAATAAAACAAAAGATTATTTTGACATATTTATTCAATATTTAAGTAATAATAATGTAAAATATAATTTAAATGACACAGAATTAAAGGATTAACATGAACTTTTTCAGCTTTTTAAATAATTTTAAAATTAGAGGAAAGTTACTATTATTAGTAGCGTTTCCTCTTCTCGCGCTTTTATATTTTTCTGGGATTGCAGTATATAAATCTTACTCAATTGGAATTAATGTACAAAATGCAACCATACTTACAAATATGGCTACTAAAATATCAGCTTTAGTACATGAAACACAAAAAGAAAGAGGCATGACTGCCGGTTTTCTAGGAAGCAATGGTAAGAAATTTGCAGATAAGCTGCCAAATCAAAGAGATTTAACAAACAAAGCTTACAATAATTTTTTAAACTTTAATAAAACTATAAATTATTCATTGTATCCAGAAAAATTTAAAGCTCAAATGAGTAAAGCAATGAATATGATGGAAAATTTAGCCCCAATAAGATCTTCAGTCGATACGCTTAATATCTCTGCTGCAAAAGCAATTGGGTATTATACAAAAAATAACGCATTATTTTTAAGTATGATAAATGCAAGTGTTAAGTTAACAAAAGTTCCAGAAATTATCAAAGATGTAGCAGCATTCAATGCTTTTTTACAAGCAAAAGAAAGAGCAGGAATTGAGCGGGCTGTAGGGGCTAATACTTTAGCTTTGGATAAGTTTGGTCCAAATATGAGATCAAAATTTATGAATCTTATTGCAGCACAAGATTCATATCTTAAAACTTTTAAAGGATACTCATCAGATATTGAAAATGATTATTTTAATAAAACTATGGTTGGTTCTGATATAGATGAAGTAACTAGAATAAGAAAAGTTCTTATAGATGCAAAAGAACAAGGTGGATTTAATATAGATGCTGAGTATTGGTTTAAAACAATAACTAAAAAAATAGGGCTTCTTAAAAAAACAGAAAATTATATACGAGATAATTTAAGAATATCAAATCCAAAAGTAAAAGAAGCTGCAAAAATTGCATCTGCTTTGGCAAATCTTTTACATGAAACACAAAAAGAAAGAGGTGCAACTGCCGGATTTATAGGAAGTAAGGGTACAAAATTTGCTACAATATTACCAAACCAAAGAAAACTAACAGATAAAAGAAGAGTTCTTTTGATGGCTACATTAAAATCTTATCATTCTAAATATAACTCACCTGAGATACATAATGCAATGATGAAAAATATTGAAAACTTAAATAAGTTGAAAAAAATGAGAGATAATGTATCTGCACTTAGTGTTAATGTTGGTACTGCCATTAAATACTATACAGGGATGAATACAGGGTTTTTAAATACTATTGCTACTATTTCAAAAATGGCAACAAATTCTAACGAAGCTATAGATTTAAACTCATATTATAACTTTTTGATGTCTAAGGAGAGAGCTGGAATTGAGCGAGCTGTAATGTCAAACAGTTTTGCAAGAAATAAATTTTTACCTGGAATGAAAGTAAAATTTACAAAACTTGTAACAGAACAAGATGCTTATATTAATTCATTTTCAAGTACAGCAAGAGATAGTTTTGTAACTTTTTATAAAACTACTGTAAAAGGCGGTGCGGTAGATGAAGTAAATCGTATGAGAAAAATAGCATTTGAAGCTACTACTATAGGTGGATTCAATGAAGATGCAAACAAATGGTTTAATCATATAACTGTAAAAATAAATAAATTAAAACAAGTTGATGATTATCTGGCACAAAGACTTATATCAAGACTGAAAGTACTTGAAGATTCTGCAGATAAGGCTATGTATTTTGATCTTATAACTGCAATTTGTGTACATATATCGGTGTGGTTTATCTCTTTGGTAATTGCTTCTAATATTATAAAAAACTTAACTTCATTTAAAAGAGGTTTAAATTTCTTCTTTGCTTATGCTGTAAGAGAAAAAGACTATATGAAACCTATGGAAGTATTTGGTAAAGATGAATTCGCTCAAATGACAGAAGAGATGAATGAGGGAATTTTAAAAACTTCATACATTATAGAGCAGGATAAAAAAGTTGTTCAAGAGATAGATAATGTTATGGCAAGAGTTGGAAATGGATTCTTTACTTATACTATTCATGAAAAAGGTGCAACTACTGAAGTTGAACTGCTAAGACAAACTATCAATGGAATGCTAGGTTTAACAAAAACAAAACTGGATAATATCAATAAGTTACTTGGTGAATACGGTAAAGGTATTTATAACTTTGAATTAAGTGATAAAGAAAAAGAGGGTATGAGTGGAGAATTTGGTTCACTTGCCAATTCAACAATAGTGTTAGGACATGATATCTCTAGCTTTATGGCTTTATTTGGTAATGCTGTAGATGGATTAACTTCTAATGTCGGTCATCTAACATCAACAGCCTCTGAACTTTCAAATTCATCAAATATGCAAGCAGCCTCTTTAGAAGAAACAGCTGCAGCAATTGAAGAGATCACAAGTAATATTAAAAGCAGTAGTTCAAATGTTTATAATATGTCAACTCTTGCTGATGAGTTAACTACAACTGCAAATTCAGGTCAGGAACTTGCAAATAAAACAGCATCTTCAATGGAAGATATAAATACACAAGTAACAGCAATTAGTGATGCTATTGGTATTATTGATCAAATTGCATTTCAAACAAATATCCTTTCACTAAATGCTGCAGTTGAAGCTGCAACTGCCGGTGAAGCCGGAAAAGGTTTTGCTGTAGTTGCTCAAGAGGTACGAAATCTGGCATCAAGATCAGCAGAAGCTGCAAATGAAATTAAAGCTTTAGTTGAAAATGCTACATTAAAAGCACAAGAAGGTAAACAAGTTGCAACTAAGATGATTGGCGGATATACTAATCTTAATGACAAAATCACAGAAACAAAACAAATCATAGATGATGTGTCAACAGCTTCAAAAGAGCAGGAAACTGCTATTGTACAAATCAATGATACAATTAATGATCTTGATAAAGTTACACAGCAAAATGCATCTGCCGCACATAATCTTGAAAGTTTAGCAGGGCAAATTGCATCTTTAACAACTAATATTACAAGTGTAATGGAGGGTGTAGTTTTTGATGAAAAAACCAAAAATGAAGTTTGTGATGTAGATTTAATGAGAGCAGTTTCTGGTTATAAAAAAGATCATATAAACTTTAAAATAAATAATTTTAGTAAATTAGATACTTTTACATCATTTAAAGTTGTAGATGATAAACATTGTAAATTAGGACTTTGGATGATTGAACAAGAGCAAAAAGGTGCAGAGTTTACAAAAACCACTCAATGGACTCAATTAAAAGAGATACATCATCATGTACACAGTGGTGTTCAAAAATATATTGATAAAAATGCAAGTAATTCATCAAATGATGAACTATCTGTTTTAGCAAAAGATATTGAACATGATACAGTTAAAGTGTTTCATAGTTTAGATTCTATTTTAAGTGTACATTGTAAGAATTTTAGTAAAAATAAAACAATACCTGTAGCTAACGCTAGTAACAAAGTATCAACTCCTAAGCAAATTGCGACACCTGTATCAAAACCAATAGCTGCTGTAACACCTAAAGTTATACCGGTAGCTCCTGCTGTAGTAGCTTCTAATGATCATGATGAGTGGGAAAGCTTTTAAAAGTTTTCCACTTATCAACCACCTTGACACAAACCTTTATAATCGGTGTTTTTAATCTTTTCCAAATACACTAAAGTATGTTCTAAAACTTTTTTTTCTTCAACCAATGGCTGCATTTGTATATTTTTATTCGTTAATGACATCTTTTGATTATCGACTAATGCCATAACATCACTTCTTATTTCATCTAATCTTTTATTTATCACATTAATACTTTTCATATATCTATCCTTTAAAAAAATTATTGTACAATGTGCTCACTTAAAAATAGGATTACAAATGAAAGTATTATTGATAAAAGATGTTAAAGGTTTAGGAAAAGTAGGAGAAGTAAAAGAGGTAAAAGACGGTTATGGTAAAAACTTCTTAATAGGTAAAGGTCATGCTAGACATGCAACTACTGAAGTACTTGAACAATGGGAACAAGGGATGCTAATAAGAGCCCAAAATGAAGCAAAAGATGTAAAAATTGCAAATGACAGTAAAGAAAAAATTGAATCTTCAGTATTTACAATTGCACATAAAGTTGGAGCAAACGGACATCTAATTGGAACTGTTACAAATAAAGAGATTGCATTAGAATTAAATAAATTTGATATAGCTGTTGATAAAAAACAAGTACATTTAAATACAAAGATTAAAACTATTGGTATTTATGAAGCTGATTGTAAATTGGGTCATGGTATACATGCAACTGCTAAAATTGATGTAATAGCTGAAGTTTAAAGGGTTTAAATATGTTTGATGCTACAACAATACTTGCATATAAAAGTGAGAATGGTAAGGCTGTAATAGGTGGAGATGGTCAAGTGACTTTTGGAGATACCGTTTTAAAAAATAATGCTACAAAAATAAGAACTTTATATAAAGATAAAGTTTTAGCCGGCTTTGCAGGAAGTACTGCTGATGCTTTTAATCTTTTTGACATGTTTGAAGAGCATTTAGAAAATAGTAAAGGCGACTTACTTAAAGCTGTTATAAATTTTTCTAAAGAGTGGCGAAAAGATAAAATGCTTCGACGACTTGAAGCTATGATGTTGGTACTTAATGAAAAACATATTTTTATTTTAAGTGGTACAGGAGATGTTGTTGAACCTGAAGATGGATGTTTGGCATCTATTGGAAGTGGAGGAAACTTTGCAATCGCAGCAGCACGAGCGTTAAAAAAACATTCAAACCTAGAGCCGTTGGAATTAGTGAAAGAATCTTTAATGACGGCAGGTGAACTTTGTATCTATACAAATCAAAATATAAAAATTTTAACATTAGATAAGGAAAGTAAATAATGAATATGACTCCTAAAGAGATTGTAAACTATTTAGATGACTATATTATCGGTCAAAATGATGCTAAAAAAACTATAGCATTAGCTCTAAGAAACAGATATAGAAGAATGCGCTTAAGTGATGAACTTCAAGAAGAGATAATGCCAAAAAATATTTTAATGATCGGTAGTACGGGAATTGGAAAAACAGAAATTGCCAGAAGAATGGCAAAAATGATGGATTTACCTTTTGTAAAAGTCGAAGCAAGTAAATATACTGAAGTAGGCTTTGTAGGCAGAGATGTTGAATCTATGATTAGAGATTTAGTTTATGAATCTATGAATTTAGTAACCAAAGAGTTTGAAACAAAAATTCAAGAAGATATAGATGCAGAAGTTATTAGACAAATTATGGAAATTTTAGTACCGTCTCTTCCACAAGGTGCTACAGATAATGCAAGAGAATCTTTTATAAAAACCTACAATATTATGGAAACTAAACTTTTAAGCGGCTCAATGGATGATAAAAAAATAACTATTGAACTACCTAAAAGAACTCATGTTGAAATTATCGATTCAAATCTTCCGATGGATATGAGCGCTATGAGTGAAAGTCTTAATAATATGCTTGGCAAGATGAATAAAGATACTATTAAAAAAGAGGTAACTATTGAGGTTGCAAAAAAATTATTAAGAAGTGAAGCAAGTGAAAACTTGCTTGATCAAGAAGCTATTAAAACAGAAGCAGTTAAGCGAGCCCAAAATGGCGGTATTATTTTCCTTGACGAGATAGATAAAATAGCAACCGGAAATAGTAAAAATCAAGACCCTAGTAAAGAGGGAGTTCAAAGAGATTTACTTCCAATAGTTGAGGGGAGTAATGTACAGACTAAGTATGGTCAAATTAAAACTGATCATATATTATTTATAGCAGCCGGTGCTTTTCATGTAAGTAAACCTAGTGATTTAATTCCTGAACTTCAAGGTAGATTTCCATTAAGAGTTGAATTAAATCCTTTAGATGAAGATGATTTATATCAAATACTTACAAATACTAAAAATTCACTTTTAAGACAATACGAAGCATTACTTAGTGTTGAAGGTGTTACTTTGCAGTTTGAAGATGATGCAGTAAGAGCTTTTGCAGCTTTAAGTGTAAATGCAAATGAAAAAACAGAAGATATAGGTGCTAGAAGACTGCATACGGTAATTGAGCGGGTTCTTGAAGATATTAGCTTTGATGCAGATGAAAAAAGTGGAGAGACTATAATTGTAACTAAAAATTTAGTTCATGAGAAACTAGATTCTTTAGTTGAAAATGAAGATACCGCAAGATATATATTGTAAAGTATTAATTACTAAGCGGGATATAATACCACAGAAGAGTTAAGTATTTTTTGGGTAGAATTGACAATAGATTTTTATGGAGATTAATTATGAAAATAGTAAGTTTTGAAGATATAAAAGCAGAAGGATATGAAGTTTGCTTTGTGCATAGTGGTTGTGGTGGTGATGCAGATGTTGTGATTTTAGATATTAATACAATATTTGATTATGAAGAAAAAAAACATGAATTATGTAAAGATGATTTTACTTCAATTGCAGTGATTGATGATCCGGATGATTATGATGCCTTTAAAAATTTTGGTATTACTGCTTGGATTAAAAGAGATGATATCTCTAAACTCTCAAATCTGCTCACTGATGTTAAAACAAGAATGGGAATATAAGCTATTTTAATAGATACACATTGTCATCTTGATCATGTTCAATATCAAGATGACATAGATACAGTGATACAAAATGCACGCAGCTGTGGAGTTAAAGCTTTTTTAATTCCAGGTGCCGATCCAAAAGACCTTCCAAAAGCAATACAATTAAGCGAGAAGTATGATGAAGTTTTTTTTGCAGTGGGAGTTCATCCTTATGATTGCGAAAACTATAATTTATCATTACTAGAAAAATATGTAACACATCCTAAATGTATAGCTGTTGGAGAATGTGGACTTGACTATTTTAGACTTCCAAAAGACAATGAAGAGAAAAAGAAGAATATTCAACTACAAAAAGAAGTTTTTATTAGTCAAATTCAATTTGCTAAAAAAGTACAAAAACCTTTAATAGTTCATATAAGAGATGCTTCAAATGATAGTAAAACTATTTTAATGGAACATGATGCAAAAGAAGTTGGCGGTGTTTTACATTGTTTTAATGCAAGTGAACATCTATTAGAACTTAGCAATCATAATTTTTATTTTGGAATTGGTGGAGTCATAACATTTAAAAATGCTAAAAAATTAATTGAAATTTTACCAAAGATTGCTCAAGATAAAATTATTATAGAAACAGATGGTCCATATTTAACCCCGCATCCTTTTAGAGGTGAGCGAAATGAACCAAAATATACAAATAATATAGCACAAAGAATAGCTGAGATTTTAAATTTAAGTATTGAAGATATCGAGAATTTAACAACTTCTAATGCAAAAAAATTGTTTAAAGAGTTTAGTAGTATTAATTAGATAAAATATCCCTTATGTATAGATTATTATTACTTATTTCTTTATCATTTTTATTATCTATACAAGCCCATGCTTCATTAGTTAATACAGCTTTTATACAAAATGATTTACGAATACTTGACGAATTAGATATAGATTCAAACTATCTTACAGATTATAAATTACAAAAAGTATATAAAAAACTTTTAAAGCTCAATCAAAAAGACTACACTAAAAAATTAAATAACGCACATCTGTTTGTACCTCAAATTAAAAAGATTTTGAAAGAAAACAATATCCCGTCAGCTTTTCTATATCTTGTAATGGCAGAATCAAATTTTATTCTAAATGCCAAATCACATAAAAAAGCAATGGGTCTTTGGCAATTTATGCCACGTACTGGTCAAAAATTTGGTTTAATAACAAATGAATATATTGACGAAAGAATGGACATAATCAAATCAACACAAGCAGCTGTTAAATATCTAAAATATCTCCACAAAATGTTTGGAAAATGGTATATAGCTGCTATTGCTTATAATTGTGGAGAAGGTAGAATTATAGAAGGAATTACCAGAGCAACACTTGATATGTATTGTGAAGATAAAAGTTGCCGCAAAAATAAACAAATAAGTAAATATAGAAAAACTATACGACTTTATCAACAAAAGCAACTAAAATTCAAAGAGATCTATAAAATTTATAAAATAGTCAAAAAGTGGAAATATAAACCCAATATTAATCATATTTTAACTGAACAAAAAGGTTTAAGAAGACAATATATACCTGATGAAAGCAGGGGCTATATACGAAAAATTATTTCATTGGCTATGATGAATAACAGTGAATTTCTTATTTTAGACGATAACTCACATCTTCTAAACAGAGGTATTACTGATCCTATTGCAGCAGTTAAAATAAAAGGTGGAACCCATTTACTTAGCATTGCTCAAGTTATAGGTATATCAAAAGAAAGATTACATGCTATAAATCTGCATATCAAACAAAATATAATACCACCTGAAGAAAAGGAATATAATATTTATATCCCATATTCTACTTTAGCCAGATTTAACGCCAATATAAAAAATCTAAAACCTACACGCTTTGAGGTATATAAAGTTAAAGGCGGTGATTCTCTTGGAGCAATTGCAAGAAGATATAAAATAAACTATAAACTAATTAAAAAGTTCAATAAATTAAAATCTAATTTTTTAAGTGTAAACCAAAAATTAATAATACCAGTAGATCCTCAAACTATAAAAAGAGATAAAATATATTTTGTTAAAAGTGGTGATAGCTTGGGAAAAATTGCAAAAAAATATAAAATCAGCTTAAATAAACTTATGAAAGACAATAATATTAAGACAAGCATGATAAAAATAGGAGATAAAATTGTTGTCAAATATAATTAAATTTATATTATTAATTGGTTTAATATCTATTTTTACCGGATGTACTAAAACTATATACTCATCAACTCCTTATAAGGCATATAGAAAAACCTATGAAAAAATCTCACCTGAAAAAATAAGAAATAGCAAGGCTATGCATCGGGCAACTATGAAATCTTATGTAATTGCAGGGAAAAGATACTATCCAACATTAGCAAAAGTTGGAGATGATTTAAATGGTATTGCATCATGGTATGGACCAAATTTTCATGCTAGAAAAACATCAAATGGTGAAACATACAATATGTATGCCATGACAGCTGCGCATAAAACATTACCAATGAATACAATGGTAAAAGTATACAATAAAGAAAATGGTAAGAGTATAATTGTAAGGATTAATGATAGAGGTCCATTTGTAACCGGCAGAATAATTGATTTATCAAATACAGCGGCTCATAAAATTGATATGGTAAAAAAAGGAACTGCAAGAGTTAGAGTTACAATATTAGGGTTTAATGCTAAAATTGCAAGAACAAAACGTGAGAGAGAAGAAGTTGCAAGTGTAAACAACTACTATGTTCAAGTTGGTGCATTTAGCAGGCTTTTAGGAGCTCAAACTACTAAACGAAAATTTGAACTTATTTTAGATGAGGAATATCATGCAGTTATTAAAAAAGGTCTACATAACAATAAACCGATAAACAGAGTTTGGATAAGTGGATTTAGAAGTGAAAAAGAAGCAAAAGACTTTAAAGAAAACAATGGACTAACTGGAGCTATGATTATAGCTGAATAAAAAATAAGCATTAAAAAAATGGGGAGACAAAAATATGACTGAAATAACTCGAGAAACAAAAGAAACAAATATACAATGTAAAGTTAATATTAATGGTGTTGGAAAATCAACTATTGATACAGGTATTGGTTTTTTTGACCATATGCTGGAAGCTTTAAGTAAACATAGTGCAATTGATATAGATTTAACTTGTAAAGGCGATTTACATATTGATGCTCATCATAGTGTAGAAGATTGTGGAATTGTATTAGGTCAAGCTTTAAAAAAAGAAGTTTTTCCAATTGAAAATGTTGAAAGATATGGAAATGCAACAGTTGTAATGGATGAAGCTGCTACAACTTGTGCATTGGATTTAAGCAATAGACCTTTTTTGGTTTATAATGTAAATATATTTGGGAAAGTTGGTGAATTTGACACTGAACTTGTTGAGGAGTTTTTTCATGCTCTTGTAAACAACAGTGGAATAACTTGTCATTTAATTAACGATAGAGGTACAAATAAACATCATATACTAGAAGCTACATTTAAAGCATTTGCTGTTGCACTTCGTAGAGCATTAGTGGAAAATAAGAAATTAGGAATACCCAGTACGAAAGGTGTACTATAAACTTATGATTGAATTAATTGTATTAGATGTAGATGGAACATTAACAGACGGTAAAATCATATATACATCAAATGGTGATGAACTTAAACATTTTGATGTAAAAGATGGTTTGGCAATCGCAACTTGGACTAAAATGTTTGGTAAAAAAGCAGCTATTATTACAGGAAGAAATTCTACATTAGTTGAAAGAAGAGCCAAAGAGTTAGGTATTACACATTTATATCAAGGTGTTCATAATAAAGATGAAGTTTTAGAAAATATTTTAAAAGAAGAAAATTTAACTTGGGAACAAACAGCAATAATCGGGGATGATCTAAACGACTTAAAAATGTCTAAAAAAGCCGGTATGTCATTTGCACCAAATGATGCTTCTTCTTATCTAAAAGATGTTGTAAATATTGTTTGTAAAGCAAATGGCGGCGATGGGGCTGTGCGAGAGATGGTAGAATATATTTGTAAATATGATGGTATTGAAGAGGATTTTGTAAAAGTATGGCAATAAGATTATTTATATTTTCACTGCTTATACTTACTTCAATTTTGTTGACCATTACAATAATAATGAAACAACAAACTATAACTAAAGATACAATTGAAAAACCAACTATAACTTTTATAAATTCAACTATGTATGAAATAAATACAAAAAATGTATCAAAAATAATTCAATCTCAAAAAGCGCTTCACTATAAAACAAAAGATGAACTTCATAATGCCACTGTAATCTTAAGATCTAACAATAAAGATCAGAATAATTCAACAGATACAATTATTGGGAAATATATGTTACAGAAACAAGATCAACTTACATTTAAAAAAGATGTAATATTTAATAGAAATAATGAATTAGTATTGAATACACAATATCTTACTTATAATATAAAAACACAAATTGGTAAAAATCATCATAAATTTAAACTTGATTATCTCAACAATACTTTAACAGGAAATATATTATATTTTGATGGAATAAATGATATAATCATGGCAAATAATGCAAAATTTAAAATACAAATAGAAGAAAAAAGGTAAAAGAATATGTACAAAAAAATTTTATTGTTGTTAGGTTTAACAATATATCTATTTTCAAAAACTGTTACTGTTAACATTACAGCTGATAAATTTTTTACAAATAAAGCGAAGAATATTACAGAATTTACCGGAAATGTAAAAATGACAAAAGAAAAAGATATTTTAATCTGTAATAAATTAACCATACTCACAAAACAACATACAGATACAAATGAAACTATTGTTAAAGAATATATCGGTATAGGAGATGTATCTTTTAGTTTTACAAATGATATTAGTACCATAAAAGGGAAAGGTGATAAAGTTTTATACTATCCGCTTGAATTTAAATATATTGTTATTGGAAATGGTTATTTAGAAGATACTAAAGATGGAAAAATACTTATTGGAGATAAAATATATCTTGATGAAAAAACCGGAAATGCACAAATTGAAGGTAATAAGAAAAAGCCGGTTAAATTTACATTTCAAATACAAGCAAAGGATACAAATGAGACTAATTGAAGCATCTTTTTTAACTTCAGCACAAAGTATTCAAGATTCTCCCAGCCCAGATTTAGCAGAAGTTGCTTTTTTAGGTAGAAGTAATGTTGGTAAAAGTTCATTACTGAACTCACTTACTAAAAGAAAAAGTTTAGCAAAATCATCATCAACTCCGGGAAAAACTCAATTAATAAACTATTTTGATATTAAGTTTAAGAATGATGAGGGGGAGCCTCCATATTTTTATGCTAGATTTGTAGATTTACCAGGATTTGGTTATGCAAAAGTTTCAAAATCTCTTAAAAAAGATTGGCATAGAAATTTAACAGAATTCCTAGAAAAACGACCTTCATTACAAATATTTGTACATTTAATTGATGCAAGACATACCACATTAGATATTGATAAAAGTGTTGATGAGTTTTTAAATCATATTAAAAGAGGCGATCAAATCATTATAAATGCATTTACAAAAATTGACAAACTAAAGCAAAATGACTTAGGAAAGTTAAAAAGAGCCAATCCTGATGGAATTTTTATATCTAATTTAAAAAATAAAGGGATGGAACAACTTGAAAAAAAAATTTCTGATTATTTATTTAAAAGTGAAAGTTAATGAAAATTAATTTTTTTAAACCAAATGTCACAACTATAAAATCTATGCAAAAACTCGTATTAAGTGAAGTTGAGAATGGAAATATCTTAGTACGGGATGAAGGGGAGATGTCAACAACAATTCGCTCTTATACTGCTGTAAAATTAGATGATGAATTAGCTGGATTTATAGCACTTCATATACATACACCTATTTTAGCTGAAATTAGAAGTTTAGTAGTCGGGTCACAATTTAGACATCAAGGATTAGGAACAAAACTAATTGAATATGCAATTGCTGAAGCAAAAGAACTTCAACTTAAAGAAATTCTTGTTTTAACATATAAAGAACAATTATTTAAGAAATTTGATTTTAAAATTATAGATAAAGAATCAATTCCAAATCCAAAGATATGGGCTGATTGTATTAAGTGTAAGCACTTTCCAAGATGTGATGAGATTGCTCTACTAAAGACCTTGTAGTAAAAACTTAGCTAAATAACCATCTTCATCTTTTAACTTACACCAGTCATATTTATTACAATATTCAATATTTACAGCTTGACCAAAAAATAGTTTTCCAATAATATTTGCATTTAAATATGGTGCTTGGCGAATATTTACCTCTTTTACTCTTATTGTAACTTTATTACCTTTTTGTCTTATTAACTGTTTTTTAACCTGCTTTGTATTTTTTATATTTCTCTTTTTAATATCAGATTTTAACTGTTCCAACTCATTTCGCAAAAGTGATATATCTTCTAGTAATTTACTATTGTCATTGTTTTTATTTATAATAACTTTAGTATCCATCTCTCCTAATTTATTTTGATTCATTTGCTGCAAAATATATTTTACATTTGCTTTTAACTCTTTAATATCTATGCTGTTTAATTTGGTTGTATTTTTTTCATTTTCAAACTCATGTAACATTGAGGTAAATCCAATCTTAAACAAAAACAGCTCAAGTTCTGTAGCTTTTTGCGGGTGAGAATTACTTTGAATTTCTTGTGCAACTACACTTAAAGAACTGATAATCCAAATAACATATAAAATCTTTTTCATTTTTACCTCATACTTTTAAATACAAACATCATATCACTTTCATCTTTAAATTTTAAATATATAGCATATATTTTTTTATCTTTTTTTATAACTTTAAACTTTTCAACTTCTGAGGCTATTGTATCTACAAAAGCTTTATCAAAAAAATCATCATTTAATTTATATTTATCAAACTTATTGAGACTCTCAATTCTAAGTAAATTATCATTTTTAGATACTAAATAAGTAATATTTACATAAAAAGCATTATGATATGTATTTGATGATTTTAAAGAAAATATTGCTTTTTTCTCTCTATCTTCTGATATTTTATTATCTGTTTCATAAGAGTGTACAATATCTTTAAAAAATATCTTTTTCATATCTGTTTTATTTATTTGCTCCACTAGTTTTTGATTAAAAAATTTATTACTCTTTTGACTTATATCTAATGATTGATATAAAAATACAACAATGATTAACAATAAAACAATTGATATTAAAACTTCAATAAGTGTAAATGATTTTTTTAACATATTTACTCAAGCAATGAAAATCTAAAAAAAGATTTTTGAGTTTTATTTTCCATACTTAGACTTGTTTGTTTAATATTTATTTGCAAAGTATATTCATCAGTACTAAACTCAATAGGTTCTAACTCTTCATCTTTTACTTTTATTTTAATATTCTTAAACTCTTTTCTTATATCATCATCTTTAAACTTAATCTCTTCATCTAAATAAATATTTTTGTTCCGAATATTTTTATCATTATCTAAAGATACCATAGCTATATAAGAATTATATTTAATCGTATCTTTACTTTTTTCCAAAAAATGTAAGTTATTTTCTTTAATTTGAAGCAGTGATACTATAACAACAGATATTAACATAACAGATACCAAAACTTCTACTAATGTAATAGCTTGTTTGTTCATCAATTTAAACCTATTCTTATAGCTTCTTCTAGCGAAGTATCTCCATTCTCACACATAAATTTTAATTGTTCTTTTATCGATACCATACCATTCTTTATAGCTATTTGAAATAAAATTGTATCATCAACATCATCTTTTAAAGCATCTTTTACATCATCTGTCAAAACAAATAATTCAGCAATTGCTTTTCTTCCACTATATCCGGTATAGTTACAGCTGCTGCATCCTACAGTTTTATATGCTTTTATATTATTTTTAAAATCAAAATTCTTAAGATGATGTTCTGCTAATTTATCTTCCTCTTTACAATGCACACACAACTGTCGTACAAGTCTTTGAGCAAGTACCGCTAAAACAGATGATGATACTAAAAACTTTTCAACACCCATATCAATAAGCCTTGTTATTGCTGCAGGTGCTGTGTTTGTATGTAAGGTTGAAAAAACCATATGCCCTGTAAGTGCAGCTTGGATAGATATTTTTGCTGTTTCTGTATCTCTAATTTCACCTACCATTATTACATCAGGATCTTGTCTTAAAATACTTCGCAAGCCTGAAGCAAATGTAAGCCCTACTTTACTATTTACTTGAATTTGATTTATATTATCACTTTTATACTCAACTGGATCTTCAATTGTAATTATATTTCTATCTGGGTTTTCAATCTTTTGTAAAAGTGAATGAAGTGTAGTTGATTTACCACTTCCCGTTGGTCCGGTTACAAGTATCATACCATGAGAATGTTGAGTTAACTTATCTAACTTAGATGTAATGTTTTTATCAATACCAAGATTTTCTAAAGTTGGGATATCCTCACTTTGCATCAAAATTCTCATAACTACCCGTTCACCATAAAATGTAGGTAATACTGATACCCTGATATCCAAAGTTTTTCCAGAAATCTTAATAGCTGTTCTTCCATCTTGAGGAACTCTTTTTTCACTAATATCAAGATTTGATATAACTTTAATACGGCTAATAACTAAAGTCATAATCTTTTTATCCAACTCAATATGTTTAGATAAAATTCCATCAACCCTGTATCTCACTTCCCCTTTAAACTCATGAAGTTCTATATGTATATCTGAAGCTTTTTTCTTAATAGCTTGATAAAAAAGTGAATTTACAAATTTAATAATTGGAGCAGATTCTTCACTTGTCATAATATCTGCTGATGTTTTTAAAAATTCAGAAATACTTATATCATCTTCATCTAAAACAGCTTCTTCTTGCTCAACAGCAATCTGGGACATTTGTCTATCTGCTTTTATTTCAATAAATTTATTGTAAAGTATATCAAATGACACTTCGTCCAGTACTATAACTTTTGGTTCTGATTCTAATTTTGAAATAAAATCAAAAGAGATATTAAAATAATTTTGTGTAACGGCAACTACATTCTCATCCTCAAAATTTGTATATAAAACAAAATTTTTTAAGGCTGTCTCATAACCATCTTTTTCTGACGGTTTTAAAGTTCGATTATGTATCTCTTTAATATTTAACATATTCTAAATTCCAAACATCTCTTTTACTCTTCTATTGTGAAGCTCGGTATCACTGATCTGTTTTTCTTTATTTTGATTTAAACTTTGTATATTATCTTTTAATTTTATAATCTTTTTTTCTCTTACTACATCATCCTTTGTTGCTTTAAGTTTTGCTTCCTCTAATCTTAGAATTGTATCTTTTGTGTATTTATTTTCAAGAAGTTTAAGCTGTGCCAATTGATTTCTTACATAAGTTAAGTCTTTTGATTTTGGTATTATATAAGGGGTTATAATAATTACTAAATTAATTTTATCATTCACCACTGAATTATTTCTAAATAAAGACCCTAACAATGGAATATCACCAAGAAGTGGTACTTTGTCTATCGTTGTTTCTTGTTTATTTTTAATATAACCACCAAGGATAATACTTTCACCATTGTTTACTATTGCTGTAGTTTCTATATCTTTTTTAGAAGTATTTGGTTGACCGTTTGTCGTTGTTTGTCCTACATCTTCAAGTTTTGTTGATATCTCTAATAATACTTTATTTCCGTTTGAGATTCTAGGTTTTACTTTTAATGTCAACCCTATATCTTCTCTTTTATACACATCATTTATATTTCCACCTGATGTAGTTGTAGTTCCAGTTTTTATACTTCGTGTTTCCCCTACATAAATTGATGATTGCTTATTGTTGATACACAATAAAGATGGTTCAGAGACGATATCTGCTGCACCATTTTGATTTAAAAGATTGATTGTAGCTCCCAAAGCTAAACCTTTAGTCACATTTGGAATTGGAAGTCCCATAGCTGCTGTATCTATTGCAATTGCATTACCACCCAAATTTGCAGCAAATGTCAAAAGACCTGAACTGCTTGATCGACCACCCATAAGTCCATATTTAATTCCTACATTTCTAGTTCTTATTTCACTGACTTCAATAATTCTAGCTTGAACATAAACTTGCTGTCTATCAATATCGAGTTTTTCAATTAAACTTGTAAAATATTTCAATTCCTCTTTTTGACCCATTAAAATAATAGAGTTTGATTCTTCGTCTGTTGAAGCAAAGGGTTTGTCATTTTGGTCTTTATATTTTTTATTACTAATAAGTCCATTAAGAATCGTGATGATATTTTTAGATTCTGCATTTTTAAGATAAACAACATTGACAACTTTTTCAACTAAACTACCTTTGCTTTCAATATCAAGCAGATATTTTTTTAAAAAATTTACATTTTTTGCTTTTCCGACCAACATTATTGCATTTGTATCTTTATTTAATAAAATTGCAACTTTTTCTTTTTCTATTTTTTCATTAAATATGGTTTTTGCTACATTCTTAAGATCTGATACAATAGCACTTGCTTGAATATTTTTAAGATTAACTATTTCAATTGTTTTTTTACTATCTTCTGAAATAATACCAATAACTTTTTTAATAGTTCTGATATTTGCCAGAAAATCAGTAATAACTATAGAGTTAGAGTTTTTATCAGTTACTAATTTTGCAGATTTACTAATTAAATGTCGTATCTTAGAACTTATATAATCTACATTTGAATGTTGTACTACGAATACTTCGGTCAACATTTGTGCAGAAGTTATATTTGATGTATCACTAAACACAGGAGCATTATATTTTGAAACATCATTTATACGGACAATTCTTAAAAGCCCATCATTTTCAATAATAGTATAACCTTTCTCTTCAAGTACATAAATTAAGATATTTAAAATATCATCTTTATATACAGGTTTATTGGAGATAAAATCAACCGTACCATTTACTTTATATGTTAATAAAATATTTTTATCTATTATTTTTGAAGTAATTTTTATTAAATCACTTATTTTCAAACCCTTAAAATTAATATTAATCTGCTCGTTTGAGCCTGCAAACAATAATCCAAAACTTAATACTAATAATAATATAACTTTATTTAATTTCATAATCTAACTCCATTTCATTTCCATTTCGTAAAATCTTAATATTTAGATTTTTTAATTTATTTATTTTTTTATATACAGTAAAAGCATCGTTATAACTTTTTAATTTAATATTGTTGATTGCCTTTATAATATCATCTTTTTTTAATCCAAGTTTAGAAAATGCACTATTTTTTCTCACTTTATTTACTTTAAATCCATTTATTTTTCCGGACTTGTCTTTAATCTCCTGAATCGATATATCTTTCCAAATAGTATCAAAATTATTTATATAACTATTTAAATAAGCTCTTTTAACAGATATCTTATCATCTAAAACTACTATACTTGCATCATCTATTGGATTTAGTACCCCTTTTGTATTTGATTGAGTAGTTACTTTATTAACACTGTAACTTACTTTATTATCATCTTTTAAAGATAATTTATATTCTTGATTTGCTTTATAAAATATAACATAGTTTAGATAAACTCTGATTAATTCATACCCTTTAAAACTTTCCCCTACTGAAAGCATATGTGTATTTTTAGATTTATCTTCTAATATTATCCAACCTGTTTCTTCCCCCATAGAATAAACTGCTTTTAATTGTATATTTGAAAGAAGCTGATATTCTTGCTTTTGCAACTTTATAGTTTGTTTTTTAATTATAACTTTTACCTCTTTGAAAGTGGTTTTTATATTAAACTTTCTATATTCCAAATGAATATTTTGTTTTTTATCAACTTCAATGCTTTCCTTTGGCAACATAAAAAAAATAATAGAATTCAATACATAAGCTATAGATATTATGACAAAAAATGGTATAAATTGTTTAATCATACTAGAAAAGTTTATATTCATATTTATAAACTCCATCTTGTTGTTTTTTAAAATACTTTAATACCGTCTGGTATTTTCTAATAAACATTTTTGTAGGTTCAAAATTCACAACTATACTTTGATTCATAATATCTAATTTTGCATCGGCATATCCTATTGTCTTAGATGAAATATCTACACCGCTTAAAAATATATTCACATTATCTAAAGAAGCTATGTTTACCTCTTTAACAAATAAAGAAGCATTTTCAAGCTTAAATCCAAACAATTGTGAACTAAATTTTTCATCTGATATAATTACATCATATTTTTTTAATTCTTTCTCTGCTGCATAATATAAATTGTGCTTAGGTAAAAATAATAAAGTTGCCAAACAAAAAACTATTAGTAAAGTGATTGATTTTAATATTCCCATACTAAAGCCCCACTTCTAGATCTAAATTATTTTTAGTTAAAGAAAAATTCAAGATTACTATCGTTTCATTTAAAATCTCATTCATAAACTTATCAAGTGATTTTAGACTTGCATTCTTTATCTTAATTTTAATTGTTTTGCCATTTGTTACAATATTTGCATTTCGTATATTTGACAATTTTAAAATATTCTCAAATTTCTTTTTAGTACCTTGCTCTTTACCCCATACTTTTTGTAAAGAGTTATATTTAGTTGATATTTTTACAAATTGTTTATTTTGTTCTTTTATTTGTAACAAACTTTCATTTGATGATTTTAAATCAACCATTGAATATAAAAACAACATAATTGAAAATAGCAAAAGATAAAGTGGATTAAATTTATTCATAAACAACCTTGCCACTTCTATAAGAAACTTCTTTTATTTTTTTATTTTTTAAATTAAAGGTATCTCTTACCATATCTCTTAATTTGATTTGTTTATCTTGTTTTTTTTCTAAAGCTTTAATTACTGATTTTGTCTGCATCATTGTAGGTAACATTTTGTATTGTTTTTTTATACTTTTTTGGTTTTGTAAAATCCTATTGGCATTGTCATTAACAATATTAATCTTGGCAAAGTTAATAAAAGCAATTATCAAGAAAATTGTACTTAATATATATAAACTTTTATTATCAATATATTTATTGGTTTTATTTATAGATATTTTATGCTTGGACAAAATGATATCATCCATATTGCAAGTTGGCATTTCATTACTATTTATAAATGCCTTAGGTACTTTTAAAAGTATTTCATCTTGATATATAAAATAATTATCATCGACCTTAAAAGAATCATATCTTACAAATTCATTCTGTGCAAAATAAATATTAACCACTTGATTTAAAGTCAAGTTAGCATTTTTAACAGCTTTAGATATAATATCATCATTATATGCAAAACATAAATATTTATTATTATCTAATTTCTTAACATAAAATTTATAACCTTCGATATCCATAAAGTCTTCAAAAAAAGTAGGTATTACGCTAAGAATATCTTTCTTTTTATTCATTGGTATATTAAATATTCTAACCCAATAAAATTCAGGTGATAAAACAATATCAACATTTTTAGTATAAAGATAATGGGAAGTTGAAGTTAAAAAAAGTATCTTATTTTGCAAATATAAACCCCACTCTCACTGATTGTTAGACTAATATTTATTATACTGTATTATTAGCCAATATTGTATTATTTATATTAATATTTTGGGAAAAATCAACTAAAGGGGTAGTTTGTTGTTGTGAAGAGATATAAAGTTTAGCTTCTTTTATAGCTTGAGCATTTAAAGAAGCTACTTTATCAAAAACAACTTCCACTTCCTGACATTTATTTGCCAATTTCATTGTAAATTGCTGTTTTTCATAAGTACTTTTTTCTTTTTCAATATCAAAGTAACATAACTTATCTAGTGATGATATAATAGCACCATTGATATTTGCAATTGAGTCATTATAGCTTAAAAGAAATTTATCTAAATTATATTTTATAGAGTTATCATTGATAGCTTTTTGTATATTTGTAATTATATAGATTTGATTTACAATTTGTTCTCGTAAATTTTCAGTACTAGCTATTTGATCCAAAAACTTTTTTAATTCAAGAGATGAATTAGATGTATTATACTTAGGATTATTAGCTTGCTGTATTTGTATCATTAGTTCTATTATACATAAATCTTTCTAATTCATTTCTTAAGGTTAGATGATTTATAATTACACATAAAATTTAACATTAGGAAACAAAATGACAATTACAAAACAAGTGATATTTATAGCAAAAGAAGACAGTATAGAACAATTAAAAGAACTTTTAACTACTATGGTAGAAGCTTCAAAAGCTGAAAATGGATGCCTTTTATATGATATATTTCAAGTGAAAGAGACTCCAAAAAAATTTATAGTTGTAGAATCTTGGGAAAATGAAAAAGCTTTAGATGGACATAAACAATCAGCTCATTATAATCATTATAAAGCAAACTTTGAAGTATTTTGTGATGAAAAATATTCTGATGAATTAGAAGTACTATAAAAGTACTTCTAACTCTGCTTCAATCTTAGAGAGTTTATTTCTAGCTTCTTCAAGACCTTTTTTATTTTCTTCTATAACACTTGCAGGTGCCTTTGCCACAAACTTATCATTTGATAACATACCGTTTACTTTTTGTATCTCTTTTTCTAGTTTCTCTTTTTGCTTAGATAATTTAGAGATAATTGGTGTCATATCAATTTCCCCAGTTGGCAGATAAACTTCAAGATTATCAGAAACATCTGTGATACTATTTTCAACTTTGGCATCCACAAATTCAATATCTTCTACTTTAGCAAGTTTTTGAATAAATGGCTTAGCAACTTCTGTATCGATTGATTTATCTAGTTTGATGTAAGCTTTAGCAATCTTACTATTACCCATATCAATAACTACTTTTGCACGACGAAGTGCTGTGATAGCTTCTTCAATAATTGCAAACATCTCTTCTGTTTCTATATCTCTTTTTATATTGTCAGGGAAATTCATAATCATTAAAGAGTCGCCATCTTCAAGTGTAGTACCACTTAATTTATGATATAAATGATCAGCAATAAATGGCATAAATGGTGATACCATTTTAAGTGTTTCTTTAAATATAGCACCAAGTTCTACAATGCTTTCTTTATCAGCCTTAGAGTACTCGATACCCCAATCACAAAACTCATTCCAGACAAATCGATAAAGTTCTGAAGCTGATTCATTAAATTTATAGCTTTCTAATGTAGTTCTTACCTCACTAACAGCAACTGCAAGACGACTTTGCATATACTTTCCAAGTGGAGTTTTTATCTCAATATCTTTTAAATTGGGAAATGTATCTACATTTAATTGTAAAAAGTTAGATGCATTATAAAGTTTATTTGTAAAGTTTCTAAACTGCTCCATGTTTTTTTCACCAAGCTTAATATCTCTACCTTGAACTGCTAAGTATGCAAGTGTAAATCTAATAATATCTGCACTATGCTCTTCAACCATATCAAGTGGATCTATTACATTTCCTTTTGACTTAGACATCTTTGCACCTGTCTCATCTCTAACTAATGCGTGCATATAGATATCTTTAAATGGTAGCTCACCTTTAAAGTGTTCACCCATCATCATCATTCTAGCTACCCAGAAAAACATAATATCAAAACCGGTTATAAGTAAACTATTTGGATAAAAATCTTCTTCATCAGTATCATTATAAAGTTCTTTTAAAGCACCATTATTCCCCCAACCAAGTGGCGACATAGCCCAAAGTGCAGAACTAAACCAAGTATCTAAAACATCTGGATCTTGCGTGATATTTTTATTTTGACATTTAGGACAACATTCAGGCTCGTCATTTTTATCAGCCCATTGGTGATTACAATTTTCATCATCACAATTAAATACAGGGATTCTATGTCCCCACCAAAGTTGTCTAGAGATACACCAAGGTCTAAGCTCATCCATCCAAGCAGTATATGAATTTATCCAATGTGCAGGATGAAACAAACTACCACCGGTTTTTGCTCTCTCTTTTGTCTCTTCTTTAGTTTTATCTATTGAACTTTGAGCCATCTCATTACTTAAAAACCATTGAGTAGATATAAAAGGTTCAACAATATTTTTACATCTATAACAATGCCCAACTTGATGAATATGCTCCTCTATTTTTACTATATAACCCTCAGCTTCAAGTTTAGAAACAATAGCAGGTCTGGCTTCTAATCTTTCAAGTCCGGCGAACTCTCCACAATAATCATTTAAAATACCTTTTTCATCAAATACTTTAATAAACTCTAAATTGTGTTTTTTACCAACAGCATAATCGTTTTGGTCATGTGCAGGTGTAACTTTAACTACTCCTGTTCCAAACTCCATATCAACATGAGTATCTGTGATAACTTTAATAGTTCTGTTAGTCAAAGGAAGTAATACTTCTTTTCCTACAATATCAGCATATCTAGTGTCATCAGGATGTACCATAATAGCAGTATCACCAAAATAAGTTTCTGGTCTAGTAGTTGCAACTTCTAATTGTCCAGACCCATCAGCAAATTTATAAATCATAGTATAAAATTTACCTTGAACTTCATCATGTTCAACTTCGATATCACTCAACGCTCCATCGTGAGTACACCAGTTTACCATATAGTTATTTTGTTTAATTTGTCCATCATTGTATAAAGAAACAAAAGCCTCTTTTACAGCTTCGTGAAGCCCCTCATCCATAGTAAACCGTTCTCTTTTCCAAGCAGGGGTAACACCTAATTTTCTCATCTGATGTACAATATTTCCACCACTAGTCTCTTTTTGTAACCAAGCACGTTCTAAAAATTTCTCACGACCAAGTTCTTCTTTAGTTGTACCTTCAGCCAATAATTGTTTCTCAACAACATTTTGTGTTGCTATCCCTGCATGATCTGTTCCTGGTTGCCATAAAGTTTTATACCCATCCATTCTTTTATATCTTGTAATAATATCTTGTAATGTAAAAGTAAGTGCATGACCAATATGTAGACTACCTGTAACATTAGGAGGGGGCATCATTATAGAAAAGTTTTTACCCTCTTCTTGAATAGATTTATTTCCATCTATTTCAAAGTATCCTCTATCCTCACATAATTTATAGTATTTATCTTCCACTTCTTTTGGATTGTATTTGTTACTCATAGTTTTCGTTCCTATTAAATTTTATTATTAATATTTCGCGATTATACCTAAGATTAACTTTGATTTTCTATTATCTTATATTTTATCAAAAATGATTAAATATTCGCCAGCTAACTCATAATATTGAGGGGTTTTCGGTTTTTGTGAATATTTGGGAAGCCATTTTTTCCCATCTATTATATTTTTATGTAAGACTAAATTATTATCCAAAAATAAATTTAAATCATTACTCATACGAATACATCCATGTGATACTTTCATCCCAAGTGGATTTGTTGAACGATGAGCATGCATTGCAAATTCAAAGCTGTCTGTTATAACATTCCACTTTTTTTGTTCTTCAATTTTATTGCCATTGTTATCAAATGTGTTATATCGTATACCATTCTTTTTACCAAAATAAAATATATATCTATTTTTCTTGCCATACGGTAAAGTAAAATTATCATCTAATATTTTACCATCAGACCGCCAACCCTCTTTAACTTTTAAAATACCCGTTGGTGTATTAAAATAATGATCATCACCATTTATTATATTTGCTTCTCTTTGCATATCTCCACTGGAAATCAAATCACTGCCAATTAAATAAAACTTCTTTTCTATATTATTCCAAAGGGTTAATATATATAGTTGTTTTGATAAATCAATAAGTGATACAAACTGTGAAACACCTAAATTATTATTAATTTTTGAAAGAAGTTGTGTAGTAATTCTTTGCCAATATTTTTCATCAATAAAAAGCACTTTATTCGAATCATCTATTATATTTTTTAAAGATATATCATTTTGCACAGTATCCCATTGACTTAACATATTTATTTTTTTTTGATAACATAAATTATCATCATTGGGACAATTGCGGTTTAAATATGTTGTAAATCTTTTTTTATAAATATTTGTTTTGACAACTTTTGTATAAAAATCATTTTGTATAGCTTTAACATTATATTTTGATATTCCATAAGAATAAGAAGATAGCAATATAATACAAATAAAAAGTAATCGAATTATATTCATAATGTAAATAACTTATTTTAAATCTAGTTTGGCAACCAAATTGATAAACTTAATAAAATCAAAAGGTTTTAATAAATAATTATCAATACCTAACTCTTCAGCTTTTTTTATATATTCAGGTTCTGTATGAGCTGACATAATTATAAATGGTAAATCTTCATTTATTTGCTGTACCTTTTCAATTAATTCTAATCCATTCATAACCGGCATATTAATATCTGTAACAACCAAATCAAATGCTTCACTTTCTTCATTTATAATTTTATCAAATGCAAGTTGTCCATTTGCTGCTGTCTCAAAATTTGCTTGTAATTTATTAAGAGTATCACTAATAATAGTGATTAAATCTTCTTCATCTTCTACAAATAAAATCTTTACTTTTCTTAACTTTGCTATCTTATCTTGCATTTATCTATTCTCTTATTTATTTTATTATGAATATTTTAATTCTTCTTTATGTATTACTGCTTCTATATCCATCACTACAAGCATTTCACTATTTTCCATTCTTAAAAATCCTTTAAGATATTTAGATGGTATTGCTGAACCCATATCTGAAACAGGCGATAAACTATTAGAATCAATTTTTTGAACATCATCAACTTTATCTACAACAATTCCTACCATTCTTTTATCTGCGGTAATAATAGCAATTACTGCTGTATTATCATCATAAATAGCTTCTCCTGTTCCAAATCTAATTCTAGTATCTAAAATAGGTACAACTTCACCTCTTAAGTTTATAAGACCTTTTACCCATTCACTTGTATTTGGTAATGTTGTAATTAACTCAGGATAAGTTAAAATTTCTCTAATCTTTGGTAATTCAATTGCATATTTCATTGACCCTAATATAAATGTCATATACTCATTTGTATTCGTACTATTAAATTCTCTTGTCTCTACTGCCATAAAAAATCCTTTGTATTTTTTTAAAGAAGCCTACTCGGCTTTCTTCCACTCTTTATATAAAGCTTCATGTTCCTCAACCTCTTCTATTGAAGGTTTTCTTCTGCAAGATAAATAACCTTTTCCGCCATCACAAGTGTCAAATGGATATACTGTAGCATATACCCAATAATATCCACCGTCTTTTGTAGCATTTTTTACGTAACCGGTCCAAATGTCACCTTTTTGTACTGTATCCCACAAAGATTTAAATGCTGCTTTTGGCATATCAGTGTGTCTTACTAAATTATGTGGTTGACCTATCAACTCATCAAGTGTATAGCCGGCAATTTTACAAAAATCATCATTTGCAAAAGTAATTACACCTTTTGCATCTGTTTCACTTACTAAGAATGCATAATCATCTAATACTGTCTCTTTCATAAAAACTCCCTTTCCCTAATTAAATTGCTTAGCTTGTGCATCTGTAACTAAAGCATTTGCCATAGATCTTACTTCACCTGCTACACTTGCCACACTATTTGCTTCATTGGCATTTTCTTGTGTTGCACGGTCTAAAGTTGTAATCGCATCATTGATTTGTTCAACACCCTGCATCTGCTCTTTTGTAGAAGCCGATACATCTTGGATAATATGAATTACATCATCAACATTTTTATTTAACTCTTCATAACCTTCAATCATCTCATCTGATATCTTTTTACCATCATTTGCCTTAGCTGTTGCACCTTCAACCAGAGCTTTAATTTCATTTGCTGCTTCTGCTGATCTTGAAGCTAGATTTCGCACCTCTTGAGCAACAACTGCGAATCCTTTTCCTGCTTCTCCGGCTGTCGCTGCTTCAACTGCTGCATTTAAAGATAAAATATTTGTTTGAAATGCTATTTGATCAATTACGGTAATAGATTCATTGATAGCAGTTACTTGGTTATTAATTTCATCCATAGCAGATGCTGTTGAAGATGCCAATTTTTGACCAGATGCTACTGATATTTGCACATCATTACTCAAATTTGACATCTTAGTTGCATTTTCTGCATTATTTCTGGTGATGCTTGTAATCTCTTCAACTGCGGCGGCTGTTTCTTCTAAAGATGCTGCTTGTTGGTTTGCTCTTTGTGCAAGGTGATTAACACTCTCGCTCATTGAAGATGAATTTGATTCTAATGTTTGCCCATTTGACAAGTTTAATTTTGCATTGTCTGATAATGTATTACCTAAAGAATTAACACTTGTCATTACTGCTAACATATCTGCTTTTAGTGTTGGATCGATTGTTACTTTACTTCTGAAATCATCATTTGCATATTGTTCAACTACAGTTTTTAGTTCATTCATATCTCTGTTAATGGCAGTAATCATCTTATTAATTGTTGTAGCTAGTGTTTGAATCATAGGATTAGTTGTTTCAGAATGAATTCTACACTTATAAATACCCTGTTCAACTTTATCCGAGGTAATTGTAAGTTCTCCAATAACTTTCATATCGTTTTGAAGTTGTTTTGTTACATTAGCAGCAGTTTCATTTAAATCTACAATTAAGTGAGAAATTTCATCATGGTGATACACTTCAACCGGTATATATCTATTTGTTTTAAATTGTGCAAAATCTAAAAACATATTAAACTGTTTTTTAAATCTAGCTATGCCGCCTGTAATTTGTTTCATAACTACAAAATTACTATATGCTATAAGTAGAGCAAATATTATATTTATTAAAGCAATTGGAATTATAGAAGCTCCGTTTGTTACTGCCATAGCCGATACAATAAAGATACCCGCTTGAGCCATGACCATTGTTATAAATAATTTTTGTTTGGTTTGTAAGTTTTTAAACACTACTTTCTCCCTCTTCTTTTCAAAGTTTTTAATTAATTTTATTATTATAGTTTATTATTTCTTAAATTATATAGCTTTTTTAGAAATAACTTCACAATCTACTATAAAACTTGAATTTTGCAATGTTACTATATCATTTTGTTCTAAATCTTTTAAATCTATAATTTTATTATTGTGTGTTAACTGTACAAACCCTTTTTTATCTTTTTTATTAGGATGATTTAAATTATAACTATTATTTATGTTTTGAATTAATTGTTGTTTTGAGTATAATATTTGTGAATAGATACTGCTATATTGTTGTTTTAAAGTAGTTATAGTTGATTGTGTTAATTCAAATCTTTTTATAAGTGAATGTTGCCCAAAAGAAGATAAAAGATGTTTTAAAGCTTGCTCTTTCTGGAAAACAACAGTTTTAAATTTTTGATTGTAATCATCACTTAATATATCAAGATATTGTCGTAGATCATTTATATTTGGAGTTGATATTTCAATTGCATTTGATGGTGTACTAGCTCTTACATCAGCTACAAAATCTGATATTACAAAATCACTCTCATGCCCTACTGCACTTATTATTGGTGTTTTTACATTATAAATTGCATCTGCCACAACCTCTTCATTAAATGCCCACAAATCTTCGATACTTCCACCGCCGCGACCAACTATGATTAGATTACTCTTTGTTTCTTGTGCTAAGCTATCTGCTATTTTAATATTTCTTACAATATTTTCTTTTGCACCTTCCCCTTGCACTAAAGTTGGAAGTAAAATCATTTTTGCCATTGGATATCTATTAGCTAATACTTTTTTCATATCTTCAATTGCAGCTCCAGTGTTTGAAGTAATTACATATATAGTTTTTGGAAATTGAGGTAATTGTTTTTTTATTGCACTATCAAAGTAACCTTTTATTTGAAGTTTTGTTTTTAATTGTTCGTAAGCTAAAGCCAATGCTCCCACTCCACTTGGCTCAATTTTGGAACATAAAAGTTGATAATTACCCCTTGGAGTATAAACTGTTAAATTTCCAGATATTACAATCTTTTGTCCAACTTCTAAACGAAATTTTAGATATTGTGCATTTCCTCGAAACATAACACAGGATATAATGGAAGATTTGTCTTTGATTGAAAAATATATATGACCGGAATTATGATAAGTCAGGTTTGAAACTTCACCCTCTACATAAACAGTAGAGAATGTTGTTTCAAGTAAAGTTTTTATTTGTTCATTAAGTTCTGATACACTTAAAGTTTTATTCATTAAATCTTTCGAGCTATAAAAGTAGTGCTCATATCAAGAGAATAACCTTTTACAAATATAGGTTCTAATCCAACTGATTTTAACTCTTCAATCATCTGTTTTGTTGTAATAAATTTTTCAATTGATTCAGGTAAATATGTATAAGCATCTTTATTTTTAGATACCAATCCCCCAATATGAGGCATAATATTATTTAAATAAAATTTGGATATTTTTGCACCCAAATCATTTTTATCATTTTTTGTGAATTCTAAAATTATACAAAGCCCATCTTTTTTCAACACTCTTGCAAATTCAGCCAATCCCTCTTTTCTTTGAACTACATTTCTAATTCCATAAGATATAGAGATAAAATCAGCGCTTTCATCTTCTAAAGGCATTGACTGAGCCCCTGCTTCTATAAAAGTTCTATGAGGTATTTTAGTCTTGCCAACTTCCATCATACCGACACTAGGATCTACTCCAACAATATCTTCTACTTCAATCCCATTATCACGTGCAACACTTTCCCAGTCAATCATTAAATCTCCTGTACCACAGGCAACATCTACAATTCTATCAAGTTTTGATTTTCCATAAAAAGAAAAAGCTAAATTACAAGCTTTTTTTCTCCATAATTTATCTACACCCATACTTAAAATTCTATTTGCCAAATCATAAGTTTTAGCAATATCATTAAACATTTTTATTATGTTTTCTTGACTATCTATATTTTGTCCTTGCGAAATTTGCTTCGCTGCATCTTCTGCCATTTGTTATACCTTTTTATACTTTATAATAAATATTTACCAATAAGAAGTCCTATAATAACTCCTATATTTAAAGCAACTATTACTTTCATATTATTTAATTTTTGATCATTTTTTGGAACTAATTGTAAAATTTGTTCTTGCTGTTCTAGTGAATTTTTAAAATTATTTGATGATTTATCAATATTCGATAATGTATTTCTAAGCGTTATCTCTGTTAATTCCAATCTCTCAACAAGTTCACGCGCTTGTTTAAAACTCATATCACTCATTATCTAATATCGATCCAATTATCGAGTGAACAAAAAACACCGTTTAGATTATTCAAAACATAATCTTTTGCTTCCGTTTGAATTCTTCTAAAAAACAGATATTTTCTAGCGCTATTCACATCACCTAACTCTTTTGCTTCCATTGCTTTTTTTGCAAAGTCAGTATTATTATGTGCCATCTCCCAAACTGTGCTGCCAAGATACCTGCTGATTGTAATTATTTTATCATTTACTATAGGGATATATTTTGGATTTTGTACTACATCAGTAATTGTAGAATTACTACCTAAATATTTATGTCCAAAGAAATTTATAAATTGTTCTTCTAAATAATCTTCTTCTGTAGAGATTGCCCGACTAAGAGCAAATATTAAATTGTCTTTGGCATTTGGTTCAATCTTTTTAAGCTTTTTCATAGTTGCAATTGCATTTTTACCATCAAGTTCACCATCACCTAAAGGCACTATCCACTTTACATTTCCAAATGTTCCAACTTTTTTTATCTCATCAAGCACTAAAGATGAAGTTTTGTTACCGCCAACATCAACTATAACTTCATGATTATCATCCATTAAAATAAGCTCATCAAGCTCTTTTAATTTATTTGTTTGAAGCATTCTTTTATTAACTATTTCAGTTCTATTAAAACTTTCAGAATCATTATTTTCATCATCTATCTCAATATATGTTATTTTTTTACCATGTTTTTTATAAAGATAAGGTGCAATCACCTGCATAGCTAATGTTGATTTACCAACACCACCTTTTGTTTGAGGAATTATAATCATAAATTTAATCCTTTTTTAATATGGTATTATTCTATCAAATTTTTAATTCATAATTGCTTGTGAAATTACTTCTTCTTTATCATCGTAAAGTTTTATTTTTAAACCTTCACAGCATCTGCCGTCTTCATCTAAAGTTACAATTATAATCTGCATAATAGATTTACAACTGTTAGGGACATCAAAATGTCCGCCAAGACCTGTTAATGCCTTGGCAATTGGAACTTTTTTATCCATCCCTATTACATTATCTCTACAGCCGGTCAGCCCTACATCTGTAACATAAAAAGTACCATCAGATATTTCTAAATCATCAGTTCCTATATGTGTATGAGTTCCACATATTGCACTGACTTTACCCTCAAGCAATTTCATCATCACCCGTTTTTCAGCACTTGCCTCTGCATGAAAATCCATAAATATATGCTTAATACCATCATCTTTCAACTGTTGAATTAAAGCAACAGCATGAGTAAACGGATTTAAAACTTGAGGCATACTTATTATACCCATAAGATTAACAATTGCTAACTTTTCAGTTCCAATATTCACTATTCTTACACCGCTCCCTGCTACCTCTTTTGGATAATTATCAGGTCTTAATACCGGTTTTGTTTCAAGTAAAATCAGCATATCTTTTTTCTTATCCCAAGAGTGATTTCCACCTGTGATTAAATCAATACCACTTTTAAATAATTCATCTGCATTTTTAACAGTTATACCAAATCCATGACTGGCATTTTCACCATTTGCTATTACTAAATCTATATTATATTTATCTCTTAATTTTTGCAAATTTTGTTTAATTATTTTTCGTCCTGGACGACCTACAATATCACCTATAAATGCTACTTGCAAGGTAATATCACTTTAAAACAAGCACCATCACCAGCATTTTCAACTTCATGTGTCATATTTCACACTCCCCGCAATTCTAATAATTTCTTGACCACTATTATTTATAGTTATAATATCTATTGTTTTAAAACATCTTGAACTTTTTGTTCTAAGGCCTGCAAAGAATCAAAAGGTTTCATAAGATAATTTATAGCACCCTCTTTATGAGATTTTAAAACTTTATCTAAAGTTGAATATGCTGTCATCATAACAACTTTTTGATTTGGATTTTTTTCTATAATCTTTTCTAAAGCATCAAGTCCATTCATTTGCGGCATCATAATATCCAATAAAACAATATCAACTTCATTATCAATTGCATCTACAGCAACCACAGGATTTGAATATGTTGTTACATTGTACTTGCCGCTTCTTCCTAAAAATCTGCTAATCATACTCAATATTTCATTTTCATCATCTACAACTGCTACTTTATATACTTTATCTGCCACAATAACTCCTTTTACTTTTGATTAAATAAATCTTTTGCCGCTACTTTCATAACATGCTCATTTTTCTCTTCTAAAATTAAATCAAGTCCATCAAATACTTTGCGGCTTGCAGATTCAATAATATGGATACTGTTTTGAATTTTAGCTTTACTGCATGTTACACTTCCACCGGCACATTGCGAAGCCAAATCATTTGCTTCATCGTGAACAATTTTATGAACACTGTCTAGTGCTTTATATGATCTCACAAAACTAAATTCTGTTTTGCCAAGACCTGTACTATACCATTTACCTAAACGACAACTTTTATGATCTACTGCGTTAAAACCTGCATCTTCTCCAAAAAGTAATTGATATAACTTATTTTTATAAATTGTATGATCTAATTTTGCAAGATTAATAAATATTTTATTACTGATACTATCCACTTCAAATACACTTCTTCCGGCATTTCTTTGAAATTGATGCATAAGTTTAATAAGTACACTTACTCTGTCTTTGGTTTCATTTACAACTGAACCTACAATAACAGAACTTTCTTTTATTTTTGATACTTCATCTTGAATAGCTTCAACAAGTTCTTTAATCTCTTTAGCAGCTTCTGCTGATCGACCTGCAAGATTTCTAACCTCAGCAGCAACAACAGCAAATCCTTTTCCTGCTTCTCCGGCAGTCGCCGCTTCAACAGCTGCATTTAAACTTAAAATATTTGTTTGAAATGCAATTTGGTCAATTACTACGATAGCTTCGGAAATATCTTTACTTTTTTCTACAAGTAAATTTACAATTTTCTCTTCATTTTCTATTTGTTCATGTAAATTTTTAGTATCGCTGACAATATTATTTGTAAGAGTTAAACCTTCAGTTGAACCGTCCGCAGTCTCTTTTGCTTCTTTACTCATAGATTTTAACTCATCAAGAAGCTGTATATATACATTTTGTGTAGAATTTAAAGATTCATTTATATTCTCATTATGAATATGAAGTAGACTATCATCATCACTCGTATCATTTAAAGTAGTTTTTACAAGAGACACCAGCAGTATGTCATCTTCTTTTTTATAATTTATTTTAGCTTCACAATCAGCTAATATAACTCTTGTGTCCATTCTTGATATAGCATTTACCAAAGATGACATATCATCTATATTTTCTTTTGCTTTATCATTTTGAAATAATATTTCACTATTCTTTCCAAGGGCAAGTACTGCTTCCTGAGTTGAAAAAGCGGCAATCTTTTTCATCGTATCACAGCTTGAATTGGCATCCTCAACTTTCTGTTCAGATTCTTTTAAAGCGTTTAAAACTTTCTCATTTTCAAGTTCCTTATCTTTTAACAAATTCTCAAGTGAAGCAACTTTTGATTTTAAAGTTTCTATCTCTTTATCCTGGCTTTTACAATTACCAAAAAACATATTTAATCCTTAAATAAAATTGAATAATTATATCTAATTATTCATTAAACTTATACCATTGCATAGCTGAAGAAAATGCCCATTGAAAGTTATATCCGCCAAGTTCCCCTGTTACATCTAAAACTTCCCCTAAAAAGTATAGATTTGGTTGTAATTTGCTCTCCATATTTTGTACATTTATTTCATCTGTACAAACTCCGCCTTTAGTGACTTCTGCTTTTGTATATCCAAAGTTTCCAGCAGGTGATATTTTATAATCATGTATCTCTATATTAAGATTTTTAATTGCTTTTTTAAATCTTTTTGGTAAATAGCTATTTTTCATTGGAGAAAAATCTATACTGATTTGTCCTTTTTGCCAATAAAGTGATGTAGATAAAATCACAGGACCACTGCAACCTTTATGAGTGAATAGTAAACTTCCACAACATACTTTATTGCCTACTTTTATATGAACTTTATCAAGAGAAAGTCCGCTAAGCTCTTTAAACCAAAATTGTTCTTTTTGTACTGTAAATCCTACGAGTGCAGGGTTTGGTGTAATGATAGTATGTCCGAATTTTCTTGCTATTTTAAATCCAATATCAGTAGCACCCAAAGATGGGTAAGATAATCCACCGCTTGCTATTATTAATTTTTCAGCTTCTATTATTTTATGATTTGTTTTGATTATAAATTTATCATTTTCAAATTCAACATCTTTAACAATCGTATCTAAATAGTATTTGATTTTAGTAGTTAATTTCTTGAACATTGAGATTACATCATCACTGCTTTTACAAAAATAAGTACCCTTAACAATCTTCTCGTTAAAAATTGGATTTACACCATTTTTATTTAAAAAATTCATTAAATCCTGATGATTGAAAGTTTTAAATACCTCATCAATAAATTCTTCATCTCCAAGGTATTTTTTAGCACTTAAATATTTGTTTGTAATATTACATTTTGTTCCACCGCTAACTTTTATTTTAGATGCGATTTTTGTATTTCTATCTATTACACAAACTTTTTTATTATGCTCCCCACTGAGTTGTGATGCAGCCATAAGACCACTGGCACCTGCCCCTATAATGGCAATATCATAAATCATTTTTATTTATATGCTCTTACTATAAATCCTTTGTATTTTTTCTTTGATACAATTGTATAATTTACAACTTTGATATTTGTTTGAGTTCCTAAATATCCTTTAATACCCCAAGTTGCTTCAATAACTCTTTGTCTTGAAAGTCCAAGTTGTGCAAAATTTGATATTCTATCAACTTCTGGTGTATCATTATTTTGTCTTAATTTATTTAATATTTTAAATTCTTTTGTATCTACCATACCAATCACTTCAAATATTTTTGCATCTTTATTAGTGTCCAGAAATTCATTCAATAGTTTTACACAATTTGTTGATGGATAAATAGTACCATTTGCCATATCTGTACACATATAACTTTTATATTTTGTTTTATCAACTACAATATCAACTTCTTTTGCTATTTCTATAATAGCTTCTACTTCCGGTTCTACTTCTTTTGCTATTTTTACAATAGATTCTACTTCATTTTCATTTTCATTTGTATGAGTTGAAACTTCGTTCTTTTTCTTTAATTGTTTGATTTCTTCATTTAAGATGTTTATTTTACTTGTAAAGGTATACTTTTTAATATACTCATCTTGAATATAAGAGGGTAAAGAGGTAAATGTTACTTCCTCTGTTTTTATATATTTATCTTCTAAATCACCCTTTTTAACCATATCAAAACCTATATAGACATATACAACTAATCCTGTTATTACTACTAACAAACCAGCTAAACTATATAATAAAATATTACTTTGTTCTTTATTTTCAGTTGTATCATTTTCCATCTTTACCCTTTAGTTTAAATATTTTAATGTTGTATTAATTAAATCATCATCATCTTTACTTGGTGATTTTAACACAATTTTTTTATTATCTTCATAAACTATAGATATATTCATCTCATAATTACTTATAGTTTTAATTCCCTTACTTAAAGCTGTAATTTTAATAATAATCAATTCAATAAATTGTTTAGTAGGAGTATCAAGTTTGCCAAATCTATCTTCCATCTCATCTTGTATCTCATAAACTTCAGCTTTGTTGACAGCCTTGCTAAGTCTTCTATAAAGTTCAAGTCTAATTCTATCTTCACTAATATAATCATCACTGATAAATGCAGAAATTGTAAGCTTAATATCTATAGTTTTTATCTGCTGTTTTATCTCTCCGCTAAGTTGTGCCAAAGCATCTTCTAGCATTTTGAGATAAAGAGAATATCCTATTTGTTTAATATGTCCGCTTTGAGCTTCTCCAATAATATTACCGCCGCCTCGTATCTCCAAATCTTGGTGAGCAAGTGCAGTTCCGCTTCCTAAGTATGAATTACTTTCAAGAGCAAGAAGTCTTCGTATAGCATCTTGTGTTATTTTATTTTTATCTTCAACTACAAAATAACAATATCCCTCTTTAGTTCCACGCCCTACTCTACCTCTTAATTGGTGTAAATCAGCTATTCCAAATCTATCTGCACCATCTATAATTATTGAATTTGCATTTGGCAAATGAAGTCCGGATTCCACAATAGAAGTTGCAAGTAAAATATCATACTTACCATCTTCAAAATCTTCCATAATTTTCTCAGTTTGTGCCGGTTTAACTTGTGAGTGCATAATTGCAATTTTAAGTGTTGGTAAAATATTAAGTAAATCCTCTTTTTTAGATTCAATTCCTGCAATAGAATTATGAATATAAAAAAGTTGCCCTCCACGACGCTTTTCTCTTAAAATAACTTCTTTTATAAGTTGGTCACTATACTCTTTAACATAACTTCTTACCCCCAGTCTTTCACTTGGAGGTGTCAATAAACTACTCATCCCTTTTATCTTACTCAATGCTAAATTTAAAGTTCTAGGAATTGGTGTGGCACTCATAGAAAAAATATGTACATCATTTCGTAACTCTTTTAATTTCTCTTTTTGCTTCACTCCAAATTTATGTTCTTCATCAATAATAACTAATGCCAAATCTTTTGCAGTGATATTTAAAAGAGAATGAGTACCGATTAAAATATCAATATTCCCAGCTTCAAACTCTTTTTTATAATGAGTTTTATCTTTAGTTGCGGTTCGTCCATCTACTTTGCCAAGTTTCACACCAAAAGGCTTCAGTCTTTGTCTTAATCCATTAAAATGTTGTGAAGAGAGCAAAGTAGTTGGACATACAAAAAGTGCTTGATGACCGCTTAAAGCAGTTGCCAACAATCCATTCATCGCAACCTCTGTTTTACCAAATCCAACATCACCGCTTAAAAGTCTATCCATCGACATACCTGAACTTAAATCTTTAAACAGCTCTTTTACACTTCTTGTCTGATCTTTTGTATATTCAAATCCTGCTTGTTTTTGAAATAATACAATCTCCTCTTTGGAAGTATCTAAAACAACACCGTTAGTTAGCTCTCTAGCAGCTGCAAGTTTAATAATATCACCGGCAATTGCAAAAAGTTTATCTTTAACTTTTGATTTTAACTTGGCAAAACTACCCTTGCCAAGTTTATCTAAAAGAGCAGTATTTCCGCTGTCTGCCACATATCTATCAATTACATCAAGATTCTCAACAGGTACAAAAAGTTTATCATCATTTGCATACAATAACTTTACAAAGTCTCTTTTGGCACCCATGACAACAATAGGTTCAACACCCTCAAACTGACCTATTCCATACTCTTCATGAACCACAAAATCTTTAACTCTAAGCTCATCAAGGACTATTTTTACTTTTCGTTTTCTTCTCTTTTTAATCTCTTTATTTAAAGAAATTATTACTTCATCTTTCCCTAAAAGATTAATAATATAGTTTTCATATATATATTTAATATTAGGATTTTTTAAATCTAACCCTATGGCTCTAATTCTAGCTTCTGTACTTGAAATAATAGTTACTTTTTTTTCTTTATGAAACTCTAGAAATTCATTAATATTTACCGGACTTATCTCTTTATAATTATCACTGCTCAAAATTGGTGTAATAGAAAGCAATTCTTCTTTAGCTAATCTCTGCTCATCAAAAATATAAGCCTCTTCAATCTCGTCCAAAGCCTCTTTTGTAATCACACTACTTAACTTTTGAGTATAAAATTCTCCTAAAGACCCTAGATACCAAAATCCTAAAGAATGAATATCTTTAATAAAAGCATCACTGCTGCTTAATTCAATTTTCTCATTTATAAGTTCAAGACTTTGTTCATCTAGTGCTAAAAAAGCAGGATGAATATCAAAGCTTTCAATTTCATCTTTAAAAGATTTTTGGTTTTCAACATCAAATTGCCGAATACTTTCAACTTCATCATCAAATAAAGAAACTCTAAAACTATATTCACTATTTGGAGGATAAATATCAATTATATCCCCGCGAATAGATACTTCGCCCTCCGCTGTAACTATATCAACAAAATAATATCCCCAAGAATAAAGCTTATCTTTAAATGATTTTATATCCAAAGTATCAGCAAATGATATTTCAAACTTATCAAAACAATCACTACTTGGAAGTTTAAAACTAATAGTTCTTATAGGTGCTATTAAAACCTTATTTTGTTTTTTATATGTATGATATTCATCTAAAGTTTTTGTAATTTGCTGTAGTTCTTCGCTAAATGATAATAAATCATCCCCATAATTTGCCCTAAAATCACTAAGTACAAAAGGAACTTTTTCTTGATATGCTACTATATCACTAGCACATTGTGCTTGCTTATCATCACTAACTATTAGAAGTTGTACGCTTTTATTTTCTTTTAAAAAGTTAAAAATATTATTCACTTAAACTGTCATCCTTTATATTTCAAGCATCATTATATCAGATTATCAATAAGTAAAAAATTACAGTGTATAACAAAATTTAAAAAAGATTTCAAATACACTTGACAAAGATAAAAAATTTAACTATAATTCCACCCACTTAACAAATATGTTGAAAAGAATGGGGTATCGCCAAGCGGTAAGGCACTAGCTTTTGGTGCTAGCATTCCTAGGTTCGAATCCTAGTACCCCATCCACAAGTCGCGGAATAGAGCAGCACGGTAGCTCGACGGGCTCATAACCCGTAGGTC
>JAGLOP010000015.1 GCA_023138835.1 Arcobacteraceae bacterium | reverse complement strand
TTATTGCTGCTGCTGGTATGGCTGCTCATTTAGCCGGTGCATTAGCTGCGGGAACTACTAAACCAGTGATAGGAGTTCCTATGAAAGGTGGTGCTATGGATGGTATGGATGCTATGCTTTCAACAGTTCAAATGCCTTCAGGTATGCCCGTAGCTACTGTGGCACTAGGACGTGCAGGTGCTGTTAACAGTGCTTATTTAGCTATTCAGATTTTAGCAATTACTGATAAAGAGCTTGCTATTAAATTAAAAGAAGATAGAATTATTAAAGAGAAAAAAGTTGAAAATGACAGTAGAGAAGTTGAGGTTTTGATATAAGTTATGCAACTTGATTTAAAAAATATTGGTATCATAAAAAAAGCTTCAGTTAAATTAGATGGTTTGACTGTAATTGCCGGTGAAAATGATACTGGTAAGAGTACTGTTGGTAAAGCACTAACAGCAATGTACGGAGGTATAAGTGCATTTACCACTTCTGTAAAAAATATCAATAATGAATTTTCTGTAAATATTGTGAATTTTTATAAATACTTATTTAAACAAGAATTTTTATCAAGTCAAAAAATTACTTTAAAAACAAATTTTGCACAATATAGTGCTGTTAGTTTAAATACTAAAATATCAGAAGGTTATACTGGTGATTTTGAAGACCAAGAAATAAAAGGTATTACTTTTATAGAAACACCAATGGTATGGAATCTTCAAGATTTTTTCAATGCATCTACACAAATAGAATCACAATTAAAAATGATAGGTGATGATATAAATATTCCTTATCCATTTTTAATGAAAACTTTGCACTTCCAATTACATACAAAAAGGAAAGTGCCTAGTTTTTCGGATAACGTATATTCTATGATTTTTAAAACAATAAAAACTAAATTATTCGCTCTTATGGGTGGTGAATTTATTAGAGATGAACACTCTGATATATTTTATTTTCATCGAGATGATAAAGTATATGATTTAATTAATGTTGCAACTGGTATTAAATATTTTGGACTATTACAGGTTTTATTGGATAATAATAGATTAAACTTAAATACGATACTTATTTTAGATGAACCAGAGGTGCATTTACATCCAAAATGGCAACTTAAAATGGCAGAATTAATTGTAGAACTTGTAAAAAATGGAGTGAAAATATTAGTAAATTCTCATAGTCCATATATGATTGAAGCTTTACAAAGATATAGTGAATTAGAAAAAATAGAAGATAAAAGTAATTTTTATTTAGCACAAAATGGTGCAATAGATAAAATAGAAGATAGTAACTCTAGAACTTTATCAGAAATATTTGAAAAATTATCTGAGCCTTTTGATATTTTTGATGAAATGGATAGTAAAAAGTTGCAGAATGGCTGATGCTGTATCAATTTTTAAAGTTAAATTTAAAAATTATATAAGTTCTTTAAAAAGCACTAGTTATGATGAAGAACATAAAGAATATTTATGTAATGATGAAAGTCAAAAGGTTTTTAATTTTGATTTAATCATAAAAGATATGTATCCTCAAAAACAACCTGCTTCATATGACGCTTTATTAATACAAGATAAAAATATTTATTGTATAGAATTTAAAAATGAAAAGTATTCAAATATTAATAAAATAAAGGTACATAAAAAGTTAATTAATGGTAAAGATGTTCTTAATGATATATTTACTACAAATCATATTCCTTCAAATGAATATAATTTTATATTTTGTGTAGCTTATAAAAATACAGAAGCTAGATGGAGAAGAGGTATTGAAAAAAATACTATACAATTTGAATTAGAACAATACAAAGGAAAATATTTTGATGAAATATATACAAATGATGTACAATACTTTACAAATGAATATAAAAAACATTTTTATGAGGAATTACAATGCTAACATTTAGCCAATTACTTTTAAAACTGCAACAGTATTGGGCAGAACAGGGGTGTAATATCTTGCAGCCTTATGATATACCAAGTGGAGCCGGTACATTTCATCCTGCAACACTTTTAAGAAGTCTTGACAATAAACCTTGGAGTGTAGCTTATGTAGCTCCTTCAAGAAGACCGACTGATGGAAGATATGGGGAAAATCCAAATAGATTGGGTTCATATTATCAGTTTCAAGCACTAATCAAACCATCGCCGGATAATATTCAAGATTTATATTTAAAATCTTTAGAATATCTTGGACTTGATTTATCAAAACACGATATTAGATTTGTAGAAGATAACTGGGAATCTCCAACTTTAGGTGCCTGGGGACTTGGCTGGGAAGTTTGGCTTGACGGTATGGAAGTGACTCAATTTACATATTTCCAACAAGTAGGCGGTATTGCTTGTAATCCAGTTGCTGTTGAGATAACTTATGGAACTGAAAGACTTGCTATGTACTTGCAAGGTGTAGATAATATTTTTGATATTGTTTGGAATAAGAATAAGCATGGTGTTACAACTTATAAAGATATACATTTTGAGAGTGAAGTGCAATTTAGTAAATATAACTTTGAGATAGCAGATGTTGATATGTTATTTAAACATTTTGATGATGCTTTTAATGAATGCAATAGATGTTTAGATGTAGGATTACCATTACCGGCATATGACCAATGTATGATGGCAAGTCATGCTTTTAATACGCTTGATGCAAGAAAAGCTATAAGTGTAACACAACGGCAAAATTATATTTTAAAGGTGCGAGAACTTTCAATTGGTTGTGCAACTTTGTATAAAGAACAAGAGAGTGACCGAGAGCAAAGAATGTTGGAAGCTAAATAGTGATAGTAAAAGATTTTTATAATTTCTTAGATGAATTATCACCATTTGAATTACAGGAAAAGTGGGATAATAGTGGCTTAATAGTTGGAAATATGGAAGATAAATTTGAAAAAGTTTATGTATCTTTAGATTTAGATGAAAAAATGCTTCAAAGAATAGAGCCTAATAGTTTAATACTTACCCATCACCCTTTGATTTTCAGTCCACTCCAAACCGTTAATTTTGATAGTTATTCAACAAAACTTTTAGCAACTCTTATTAAAAAAGATATAAAACTTATCTCGATGCATACTAATATTGATAAAACTCATCTAAATAAATATGTAGCATCACAAATACTTGGGCTTGATATTGAATGTGGTGAAGATTTTATCTGTTATTCTGAAGTTAATATGAGTTTTGATAAGCTAGAACAATTAGTAAAAAAGAAATTAAATTTAAAATTTTCTAAAACAGTTCAATGTGCTAAAAATATTAAAAAGTTAGCTTTAACTACAGGTTCAGGAATGAGTTTAATTAGTAGTATAGATGCGGATTGTTTTTTAACAGGTGATATAAAATATCATGATGCAATGGAAGCAAAAAGTAGAAATATTAGTTTAATTGATATAGGACACTATGAAAGTGAACATTACTTTAGCCCCTTAATGATAGGATTAATTGAAAAATATTTGCTTAAAAATGAAATAAAAGCAATAGTATCGGCTTCACAAAATCCATTTGAGTATAAATGAGATTTAATAAGATGATAGAAGTCATCTCACGGAGATAAAAGGACAATATCCAATGACCTATGTGTCTAACACCTTCGCAAAAGCTATCAAATGGACTTATTTTCTTCTTTTTTTACAATTCATTATAAATAATCCTTTTTAAACCATTACAGTACCTAGTCTAACTTAAGTTTTTGTGCACTCAGATTTTTTATTAAGCCAAAAGTTTCAAAATGAAACTTTTTGGATATTTTGTTCTGCTATGCTTCGTTAAGAGTAAGATTTTCATAATGAATTTTATTATATTGAAGGAGATAGAGATGAAAAAAATAGAGCAAATTTATATAAAGCTAATAGCTATAGGTTTAATTACAATGATGGTTACTGGATGTGGTGGCGGCGGAGGATCTTCTGATTCTTCATCTTCTTCCTCCTCTTCCGCCATAAATGGTAATGTTGCAAAAGCTCCAATTGATAATGCCACAGTTACAATTTATAGAGTTGATACAAATGAAGTATTAGGTACAACTAAAACTGATGCTAAAGGGGATTATTCTTTAGATATTGGTAATTATACTGGTGCAGTAAGAATAGTTGCAAGTGGTGGAACTTATACAGATGAAGTATCGGGTGTAGAACAAAACTCATCAACTTTAAAGTTAGAAGCTATCTCATCTATAACAGTAGCTGATAGAACGGTAAATGTTACCCCTGTTACTGATATATCTGCTCAAAGGTTATTAAATATGGAGACTAATGTCTCTAAGCTTGCGAATAAAATAAATATAATTGAAAATGTGAATAAAAATATAGCAAGAGTTTTAACAGGCAGCGATTTTAACCCTACAAAAGTTAGAGCTAAAATCCTTGATAGAACAGGTAAAGAGAAGATTAAAGTATCCGATGGGGATGAAGGTAAATATGGTACCTTATTAGCCATATTTGCTAAGCTATCAGATAGTAATGCTTCAAAAGTCAGAGCTCAAATAGATGCTATTTATGATGATATTAAAGATGGTGTAGCAGATGAACTATCTGAAGATATGCAAAATGCTTTAAACAATACAGATATCCAAAAAGGTATCAATTCTATTGTAATAAATGATTTAAAAGCTGTTGCTATACGACAACAATCATATGATGTAAATGCAACTCTTAGTGGAATTACAAATATAAGAAATCAAAAAAGAGGTGGAAAAACAGAATTTTTTGTAACTGTTAATAATATCGACACTAAAATACCTATTATACTAAAAAATGAATTTGCCACTTTTGAAGTCAAAGATAAAAATGGAAATGATACACTTTGTGTATCAAGTGGATCAACTATAAAAGTAACGCTTAAAAATAGTGAAGATTTTAATAATACAAGAAGTGCTGTGCTTAATATTGGTTCAAATAAATTTTTATTAACTAGTAAAACAAATCAACAAACAGCTTCTACACTTAAAAGTGAAGATATATTTGTAAATAGACAAACCAATAGATATGATTTAAATCGTTATTTTAAAGACCCAGATGGAGACCAATTAACATATAGTTATGATGGAAAGTTACCCGAAGGGATTAGTCTTGATGAAGATGGTGTTTTTAGGGGTACACCAACACTTAAAGAGTCAAAATTTTTTAAAATTAAGATAAATGCAAAAGATAGCCATGGAAATACTATCAAGAAAAGTTTTAGATTAAATGTTTTATCAAGACCAAGAGTAGATAGTATTACTGTGGCAACCTCTACAAAGGTAAAGGGCGGGATAACAGTAGCAGCAAAGCTTAAATTTAATAAAGATATAAATATTACAACTGCTGGAACAATGACAATTGTATTTGCAAATAATGCAGGAAAGAGTACTTTTAATCTACCTCTAGGTGTAATTTTAAAAGATAAGGGAATAGATATTGATATTATTACAGGAATTGGAAATAATATCCAGGTACAAGCCTCTTCTATAGTAACTGATGCAATAATTAAACAAAAAGGCTTAGAGGATAGAAACTTTAACTTTATAACTGCGGCAGGACAAACAGTTGAAAATTTAATAGTTGATAACATAGCACCAGCTTGGCTTAGTAATACAAGTGCAACTATTGATGAAAATGCAGCTATCTCTACTGTAGTTTATCAATCAAATGTAAGTGATAGTGATAGTAATATCACTTATAGTATAAATGATGCCAACTTTAGTATTGATACTAAAACAGGTAAATTAACATTGGCTGCACTTCTAGATTATGAGACTAAACAAAGCTATAGTTTGAATATTGAGGCAAAAGATACAGCTGGAAATATTGCTACACAAACAATAGATATCCAAGTTAATAATATAGTAGATAATAAACCAGTTTTAGCTAAACCTACACAAGCAACTATAAGTGAAGATATTTCACAAGATATAACTATAGCTACAATTAAAACTAATGGGGCTAATAGTGATGAAAAGACAATAAAGAGCTTTAGTATAAAAAATAGTGCCGGTAATTTTATTATTGATAATAATGGTGCTGTAAAAATAGCATTAAATAGTCATATTAACTATTCAGTAAATGATGACCATAAATACACTTTACAAATATATGCTACAAATGATAAAGGTGATAGTGATGAGGTCAAATTAACTATTTTAGTTACTAATACTCCTGAAATTGAAGCTTTAGATGATCTTAAAACTATGAAAAATACTGATTCGAGTATTATTATATCTGTGCTGTCTAATGATAAAAAAGGGGTAGATAACCAAGATTTAACTATTAAAAGTGTAACAACTCCAACAAATGGTACAGCTACAATTATAAATAATAATACAGAGATAAAATATGAGAATAATACAACCGATACTGGTAATATTAGCTTTAGCTATACTATAACTAATGGTGAAGATAATAGCATCGCAGGTGTAAATATCTCTATAATTGATGCTGCTGCTAAACCAGATGCACCAACGATTGATACTATATCAGGCGATGATATGATTAACCTTGCTGAAAGTTCAAAAGATTTAAATATTACAGGTACTGCTCCAGCTGATACAAATATAACACTTACATATAGTGGTAAAAAACATGTTGTTCAAGTTGGAAGTGATGGAAAATGGATAGTAACTTATAGTGCAGATGAACTTCCAGGTGATGGTCATTCAAATATTTTTGTATATACTACTAATGTATTTGGAAATCAAAGTGCTACTATTACAAAAAATATAAAAGTGGATAAACTTAGTCCAGTATTGACAATAACTGATAATAAATCAGGAGTTTTAAATCAAACTGATAATGTTGTAACTTTTAAATTTACATTTAGTGACCTAGTGGACGGTTTTAAGTCAGATAGTATCAGTGTTACAAATGGAAAAAAATCTATATTTAAACAAATCGCTACTGATAAAAAGTGGACTTTAGATGTGATAGCAGATGGTACTAGTACTAAAGATATTATTGTGAGTATCAATAATTCAGATATAAAAGATAAATCAGGAAATAGACTTGAAGGGGATTTAACCAACCCATTAACTAAAAGTCAAGAGGTTGATACAAAAGCTCCAACTTTAAATGTAACAACACCTATTATGAAAGATGGCGTTATTTCAAAAAGTGAACAAACAAATGTAACTATCGAAGGAAAAAGCAGTGATGCTAAAACAATATCATTAACTATAGGAGATATTAAAGCAAATGCAACAGTTAATGCAGATGGTAGTTGGAAAGCTACAAATATTGACATAAGTTCATTGTCTTCTAGTGCAGTTGTTTTAGTGGTTACTGCTACTGATGAAAACAATAACATAACAACTTTAACTTTAAATGATAAAATATTAAAAGATACATCTAGTCCTACAATATCTGGACTTGTTAAACCTCAAGCAGACTTAATTGGTGGAAGTGAATTTGAAATTAGTTTTAAGTTTAATATGCTTGTAACACTAATGAAAAATACAAATAATATAAAAAATAATTTTATATTAAAAAATGTAGATTTAATATCATATATTTTTAATAGTTCAACTAAAATTTATACTTTTACCTTTAAACCACGAAAAAATAAGCAAGGTAATTTAAGTATCTCATTAAAAGCTAATGTTGTAAAAAGTATCTCAGGAAATGGAAATAAAGTACAAGAGTTATTTAAAAGAGCTTTTAACTCAAGACCTCCAACTATCAATATAACTTCCCACACCAATAATCAATATATCAATAATACTGAAGCACTAAATTTAGAACTAAATGGTACCGTTAGTAGTGATGCAAATAACCAAAATGTAATTATAAAATCAGGAGATTCAATAATAGGAACAGCCCTTGCAGCAAATGGTACTTGGAGTAAAAGTGGTATTGATTTAAGAAATAAATACTACAGATATGTAAGATTTTACGGTGATGGTTCAAATAAGAATGCTGGTACTCATATAGTAGAGATAGAAGTATATGATACAAACAATGTAAATGTAGCAAGAGGTAAAGCAGTACAAGGATATACAGTTATTGATAATCAACCTTTTTCTATAAGTAATAGTTCAGAAATTACTGATGGAGAAAGAGGAACTTTTGGGTATGCAGGCATGAGTGGGTATAAATATGTATTGCTTGATTTAGGCAGCTTACATGAACTAAAATCGATTAAAGTATGGAGATATTATTATGATGGAAGAAGATACAATAAAACTCATATAAAAGTATCAAATGATAATATTAATTGGGTTAGTCTATACGATGGAAGCACCCCTTATGTAGAAACAGATAGTGGTAAAGAGTTTACAACTATACCTGATACAATAATACAAGGAAACACAACTTTAACTGCAAATGTAAAAAATGAATTAGGGACTGAAAACTCTATAACTTTAAATTTAAATATTAAAGAAAACCCACAAATAGTTTCTGTAAATATAGATAACGATACTTTGATATCAGGAGCAACTACACAAGTTACAGTTAATTTCAATAATAGCGTTGATACGACTACATTTACATCAGAAGATATAAATGCAACAAATACAACTGTAGATGATCTTATATGGAGTAATAATAATAAAACATTAACTGTAACCTTAACACCAATGCAAGATGTAGAAGATATAACAAATACAATTGAAATAGGCGTTAATTGGAAAGATATTAATGGTTTTGATGGTAGTGGATATACAAGTACGAACTATAAAGTTATTACAAAATATACAGAAGTAAACTCAGTCAGTTTTGCTTCACATCTAGCTTTAATTGAGCCATATCATATAGGGGAGAATTTAAAAATAAGAGTTATTTTTAGTAAAGCTGTAGAAGTTACAGGAACTCCTTACTTAAATATCAACCTAGATGGTACAGTTAAAAAGGCAAAATATATAAGTGGAAGTGGTACAAAGGTATTATATTTTGAATATATGATAAAAAATGGCGATAGTGCACAAAATGGTATCTCAATAAATGCTAATATAAAGTTAGACTCTAATAGTATGATAAAAGATAAAGCAACCCTTTTAAATACTAATAATGCTTTTGAGGCAATAGGTGCCAATGCTAACCATAAAGTAGATACAACTAAAGCTGGTATCGATTCTATAACTATTATCTCAACTCCAACTGCATCTTCAACTTATACAAAAGCTGAAAATATAACTTTAGCAGTGAAATTTACCCAAAGTGTAATTGTCACAAATACTCCAACTTTAAAGTTAGTAATAGGTGAGGATATAGTTGAGGCTTTATATAAAGATGGAAACAATAGTGATACTATAAATTTCGTATATACAGTTGAAGATAATTCTCTTGATTTAGATGGTATCTCTATACCAAAAGACACTATTAGTTTAGGTACAAATGCCAATATCACAAACTCTAATCAAACAGTTTTTTTAAGTAATGCTGAGATATCAAATATAGCTGACCAAAAAGTAAATTCATTTGCCCCTTATATAAAAGATATAAATTTAACTACAACAATATCTGGTTTAAATAATACAGCAATTATAGGAGATACTCTAAAAGCAGTCTTAACTTTTAACTCATCTATTATCTTAAATGGAGATATCTCTCTAAAAGCAAAACTTGGGTCAAAAGATATAATCATGACATATAGCCAAAGCCTAAGTGATAATAACTCTTTGGTATTTATTTATATTATTCAAGAAAATGATAGCTCAAATAGTGGTTTTGACCTCTTGACAAATTCTTTATTTTTAGAAAGTGGTACAACTTTAAAAAGTACCATAAATGGCAAAGATGTAACTTTAGAGCATTTTAATAAAAGTAATAATACAAAAATTGACGGTATTAGACCAACTCTTGTAATTAATGCCCCTCAAAAAGTAAATAAAGATTTCTCAATAACTGTAACTAGTTCAAAAGATTTAGACAGTGTAGATGAGAGTAAAATTGAAGTTCCCGGTGTCTCAACTTTAAGTGACTCAAAGATCACTGGACTTAAAAGTGCAACTTTAGATATTAGTACTTTAAATGCAAGTGATGGAGAGATAAAAGTAACTTTAAAAGAGGGAACATTTACAGATAGAAGCGGGTTAACAAATAAAGAGCAAAATGTAACTATTATATTTGATAAAACAACTACACTTAACATTACAAATCCAATAGTAGATAAGATTTATACCTTAAAAGAGATGCAAAATATGAATATATCAGGTACGACAGATGCTGAAGCTGGACAAAAAGTAAAAGTAAATGGTATTTTTGATGTAAAGGTACAAGCTGATGGAACTTGGAGTAAAAAGGTTAATTTACTTGAAAGAAGTAATATTGCACTTAAAAGTAATGGGTTAGTTAAGATTTCAAGTTCACCTGGACTTATATGGCCTGATGATAAGAGTATGGATGATTTAATAGATGGAAAAAAATCAAAATCTGATTTATTTAAGATTAACAATGCATTAGACAAGAGTTTATTCTTTAAATTTGATGATAAATATAAAAGAGCTATATTTGATATTTGGCATAAAGATGCAGGAGATGCTACAGCATTTTGGACAACATTAAATGGCTCTTTAATTATTTTTAAAAATGGTGGCAAAGTTGTAAAACAACTAACTTTTAAAGGAAAAGAAGAATATTACAAAGGGGTATCGTATAAATCTTATTGGATAGGAGCAAATATAGTATTTGATGAAGTTGTAATTGTATTCAAAAAATCAACTCCTTGGTTTGGTGAAGTTGAAATTTCAGCAATTCCTGTTGAAAAAGCATATATAAGTGCAACTATCAAAGATACTTTAGGAAATGAAGCTAGAAAAGATCAAATTGTAAAGATGGATATCGTAGCCCCAACTTTAAATATAGAGTTAAATAAAACAAAAATATTGGCAAATCAAAAGCTAAAAGCTACTATAAACTTCAATGAGGCAGTAAAAGATTTTGATATAGATGATATAAATACTACAAATGGTACCTTAAGTGATTTTATTGATATAAGCGATACTGAAAAAAGTGTAATATTTACTCCAAATTCTGAGATTAAAGTAGATGCTGTAAAAATAATTGTTGGACAAAATTTTACAGACCTTTTTAATAATCATCCTTCAAGTGATACAAATAGTGCCTCTTTTAACATAGATACTATAAGAGGTAAAATTAATAATATTTTTATGATACCTCATATTGATGGTAGTATACCTTTTGTAAAAAATGAAGAGATTAATGTTAGGGTTGTTTTTGACCAAGATGTAATAGTAGATAAAACTCCAAATATAATAATAGCTTTACATAAGCTTGATGGTACAATTGTTGAAAAAATGGCTACTTTTAAAGATGGTAATAACTCAAAAGTATTAAATTTTATATATAAAATTCAAGAAGGAGATATCTATAAAAAGGGTATAAGTATCCCACAAGGAAGTATTAGTCTAAATGGTGGTTATATAAAATTAATATCATCAAATGAGGCAAATATTAACTATAGCGAAGTGGTTTTAAATAACAATATTATTATAGATAGTTCGTTAACTTCAATTACCTCTATAGATATTAGTTCAAACCCAGGTAATGATCAAACTTATACAACAGATGATGAGATAATCTTTAAAGTAAAGTTTACTGATTTGATTAACATAATTGATACAAATAATATTAAATTAAAATTTATCTTAGACGGTGTGATAAAAGAAGCTATTTATAAAAATGGAGATGGTAGTGATACAATTTTCTTTACTTATACTGTTGGCTTAAATGATAGAGATACCAATGGTATAAGTATACCTGTTAATGCTATTACTACTAGCTCTTTTAGTGGCTCTACAGTTTCAATAAGTGAGGCAGTAGCTGACAATTTGGCACATAAAGTAAGTACTGCTAAATCTGTTATAAAAGATATCTATTTTAAAATAAATCCAAGTATTTATTATAAAACACAAGATACTATAACTGCTATTTTGGAGTTTAATGAAAATATCACAGTAGCATTAGGTACAAAAAAACCAACTATTGATTTGAAACTTGGAGATAAAGTTGTAAAAGCTTTATATGATAAAACAAGAGATGATAAACTATATTTTAACTACATAGTTCAAGATACAGATACAGAAAATAGTGGAGTGAGCATATTAAAAAATTCACTTGTGTTAAATGGTGCAACATTAAATAATATGATTGGTCTTGAAGTAATACAAGAGTTTAATACCTTATTTAAAGATAAGAATATTTTAGTTGATACAACTGCTCCAACTCTTGATATTGCAGCACCAAATAATATAAATGATAATTTTAATATAACTATAAAGACAAATGAACCTATCTCTATATCAAATAAATCAAAATTTAGTATAAATAGAGGAATTATCTTAAATATAAGTTTAAGTCAAGATAAAAAAACTATAACTGTACAAATAGATGCACCAAATAGCTATGATGGAGATATAGAATTTAAAATACAACCAGAGGCAATACTTGATAGAGCAAGAAATACAAACCTACTGATTGAAAAAGTTATCTCTTTTAGTACAAATAAACCAACTATTTCTATAAAAACACCTGCTAATAATACAAAACAGTTAGTTAATGATGGAGTGCTTATAACAGGTGTTTCAGATATAGAAGATGGACAAAAAATAACTGCAAAAGTAGATGATATGATAGTTGGAGAATTTGAGGTTAAAAATGGTAAATTTAATGCCACAATTCCTAGAGCTTATTTTTCTAAAAAGTATAGATATGTAAGAGCATATTTTAATAGATCGTCCGGTGTTATAAATCTTACAGAATTTTTAGTTTTAGATCCACAAGGTAAGAAGCTAGAGGTTAATAAGATGGTTAAATTGTTTAAAAAAGTTAATAGCACATATATAGATACAGACTCGTTAGGGGATAATTATTCTCCAACGGGTGTTATCAATGGAATAAGAGGTACTGATATTACTTATGGAAAAGGTATGGAGCCTCTTCCGGCAGGAAAGTATTATCTTGATTTAGATTTGTTTAATGAGTATCTTATCTCATCAGTTTCATTGGATACTGGTTGGATCGAGGCTAGAAATATTATTTTACAAGTATCAAACGATAAAATCACTTGGGATACTATAAAAGATTATAGAGGACATGGTTCAAATATACGAAACCATGATTGGCTAAATCCATTTATAGAAGATAATACAAAAGTAAAATTTTATGCTACAAATAAATATGGAACCTCTTCAAGCGAAGTTAGCAGGAATTTAATACCATCTATAAAAGCAACTGCAAAAATTAGTTTAGATAAAACTGTTGTAAAATTTGGGGAAGATATAAATATCTCTATAACTTTAAGTCCAAATACAGATTTAAACAGCTTTGGAAAAGATGATATTATTGCACCAAATGGAACTTTAGGTACTTTGGAAACTGACCCAAATAATGATTATAAAAAATATATAAGTTTTACGCCAAATATAAATATAAATGATACAACAAATGTAATCACTTTAAAAAATAGCTGGACAAATAAAGCTGGATTTAATGCTTCACAGGCAACTAGTAAAAACTATAAAGTGGCAACTAAGTCAATGATGATAAATATTACAGATGATAAAGATAAGGTTACAAATAAAGAGATTAAATATACCTTTAAATTAACATCACCTAGTAGTACCTTTGATATAGGTGATATACAGGTATCTTCAAATGCTATAAAATCAAACTTTAGTGGAAGTGGTGATAGCTATAGCTTAACTGTAACTCCACCAGAAGATTTTGAAGGAGATTTAACTTTAGTAATAGAAGCAGACACAGTAAGTGATACCAATGGTATAGGAAATTTATATCTAGAATATATTCAAAAAGTAAATACTAAACCTATACCAAAGCCAACTATCAATCCTATAGCTGCTTTACTTAGTCTTAATGATGATATAAATATCACAGGTTCTGGAAAAATAGGGGCTGCAATTTTAGTAGAGTTTAATGGTATCAAAAAGAGTACAACAGTCTTAAATGATGGCACTTGGAGTTTAACTCTTGGTGTAAATAGCTATTTTGAAGATGATACTTATGATGTAAAAGTTATTATGAGTGATGAGGTAGGAAATAGTAATTTTGAAACCACAACACTTAAAATAGATACAAGTAAAGATAAATCTGCTCAACTTTTTATAGATTCAAATATAATGGCTGATAATATTATCAATCAATTTGAACAGTATAGTATTAGGGTATCTGGAAAAACAAAATATATTTCAGATGGCGCAACCTTAACTCTACAGATAGGAACTATTACTAAATCTACTACAGTTACAAATAATATTTGGAGTGTAGATAATATTGATATCTCATCTTTAGCTGATGGAAATATCTCAATAGCTGCCCGAGTTGGAACTCTAACTAAAAGTCAAAATATCTTTAAAGATACATCATCAATAGTTCCAATATTTAGTACTCCAAAATCAATTGTAAAAAATGATTTTGATATATCTTTAGAGTTTACTAAAGATATAGGAGGTTTAGATTTATTAGATTTTGAGATCAAAAATGCGACTATATTATCATTAACTAAAGTTAATAATAAAAAATATATTCTTACCATAGATACAAAGGGTATTGGAACTAAAACTAAAACTGTATCTGTATCTATAAAAGCAAATTCAGTTGGAACTAAAATTGGAAATAAGAATTTAAGTTCTCATATAGATGTTATAGTAGATAAAACAGCACCAACATTAAAATTTACATCACATAGTAAAAATCAATATATAGTAAGATTATTAAATTTAACAATAGCTGGAACTAGTGACGAGATAGGAGCAAAGGTTGCACTTAAATATGAAAATAAAAACTTAGGAACTTCAATAGTTCAAAATGATGGAAGTTGGAAAAAAGAAAATATAGATTTAGGAATAACTGCGCCAAGAAAAATAACTAATACATGGACAAATCTTTTAAGGGTAGATGGTATTGCAAATAATAGTAACTTTGTAAGAGCAAGTGGTGGAAATAGTGCTTTCTTAGCGAATGGTAACAAAAGCGAAAGGATAATTTCTCATAATAAAGTTTATAGATATGATTTTAAAGATATCTATTCAAATGGTCACTTTAATCTATATATTAGACCGCAAAATAAGAGTTATAGTGCTGGAATAGAAGTTAGATTTTATCTCTTTGATAAGGAAGTTTATAGAAGTGGCATTTCCACATCATGGCTTGCTTCATTCAATAAATGGCCAAACTCTGCGATTAAGTTTAATAGAGTTGATTTAAGACTCTCCTCTCTGACTTTTGTTCCAGAATTTGAAGTATTTGGTAAATCTGTTGATAAGATAAATCTAAGTGCAAATGTAAAAGATAAAGTTGGAAATGAAATAACTAAATCACTTAATTTAACTTTAAAAACAGAGCCTAAAATAACAAATATAAATATAAGCGATACAACTATAAATAAAGATGATAATGCAACAGTGGTAGTTACATTTGATAATAAAGTTAATACTTCTAGTTTTACAGCAGAGGATATAACTACACCAAATGCAACTCTTAGTGATTTTATTTGGAGCAACTCTAATAAAACTTTAACTGCAACCTTAACCCCTAATATCGATACAAAAGACTTAACTAATAATATGGTAGTAGGCAAAGATTGGAAAAATCAAAATGGTGTATTTACAAAAAGTAACTTCACAAGTCCTAATTATAAAATAGACACGATAATTCCTATATTCCAAAATATAGCTATCACTTCAGATGCTGGTATAGATAAAATGTATCAACTTGGAGATGAGATAATTATAACAGCTCTCTTTGATGAAAATATTATTTCAACAGATGCCAAAATAAAGATAAATATAGGTGGAGAGATAAAAGAGTTAAATATAAATAGTTCAAATTCAAATAAACTTATCTTTAACTATATAGTACAAAATGGGGATAATGATACAAATGGTATAAGCGTAGTAGCTAACTCTTTAAGTGGAGATATTAAAGATACTTTTAACAATAGTGTTTCAGCTTTAGATTTAGCTTTTGTAATTTTATATGATAATGTAAATCATAAAGTAGATACTGCACAACCAAAGATAACAAGTATCTCTTTTACATCAACTCCAAATAGTGATAATACTTATAGTGAAGATGAAAATATCATCCTAGCGCTAAATACTTCAGCTTCTGTAGTAGTTATAGGAACTCCTGAATTAAGTATTAAAATAGGAGAAGAGATAGTAAAAGCTAGTTATGTTAATAGTAGTAGTGATAAAAAAACTCTAAACTTTAGCTATACAGTTATAAGTGGAGATTATGATGAAGATGGTATCCAAGCAGTATCTAACACTAATCTATTGATTGGTGTAAATGTAGCCAATATAAATAAAAATATTGTTGAAACTTATACTGGAACTGCGGCTTCTCTTACTAGTAGTGGTTATGCTGATATTAGACATATTTTTGATGGAGATACTACATACAATTCCTCTCATACTACAGATTTCGGAACAGGGGTTGGTAAATCATTTACAACTATATTTAAAGAGGCAACACTGTTAGACCATATGCGAGTATATGGTGGTAATAGTAGTGGAAATAGACACTATACAAAAAATGTTAAATGGGATTTTTATGATGCTAATGATCGAATAGTTAAAACTATCACAAAAACTAGTTATGATAAAGATTGGTATTATGACCTTAATCTAAATGGATTATCTATTAAAAAGATAATTGCTACAAAATTAATAAATGGATATTTTAGTATAACTGAGTTGGAAATATATCGTAGTAAACCTAATGCATTATCTCTTAATGGCGGTGCTATTTTGGATGAGAACAATAAAGAGTTATTATTAAATTATAGTGGTATTAATAGTACTTCAAATGTAGATGCTAAAAGTTTAAGTGCAGTTATCACAGCTCCAAGTGCGGTGAATGGTGATTTTGATATCACAGCTACTTTAAATAAAGATGTAAATTTAACTACTACTAGTGGTATAGCTGTAACAAATGGTAGTGTAAGTTCAGTTAGCAGTGCAAATAATAGAGATTATAATATCAAGATTAGTCCAACTCCAAATTTCCAAGGGGATTTAAGTATAACTATAGGAGATACTACAGAAATTGTAGTCGTAGATCATACAGCTCCAACTCTTAATATAACTTCTCCTATCTCTAATCAAGTTATTACTAGAAATGAAGCTGCTAACTTAACTTTAAGTGGGACAAGTGATGCAAATGGTCAAAATGTAACGATTAAAATGAGAGATTCAATACTAGGAACAGCTCTTGTTGCAGATGGTACTTGGAATAAAAGTGGAATTGCACTTAAAGATAAATACTACAGATATGTAAGATTTTACGGTGATGGTTCAAATATGAATGCTGGTACTCATTTAGTAGAGATAGAAGTATATGATACAAAAAATGTAAATGTAGCAAAAGGTAAAGCAGTAAAAGGATATACAGTTAGCGATAATACATCTATTAGTATAAAGAATAGTTCAAGAATTACTGATGGTGTTAAAGGCATGGATTATTATGCAGACATTGGTGGTGGGTATAAATATGTATTGCTTGATTTAGGCAGCTTACATGAACTAAAATCGATTAAAGTATGGAGATATTTTGATGGAAGAAAATATAATAAAACTCATATAAAAGTATCAAATGATAATATTAATTGGGTTAGTCTATATGATGGAAGCACTCCTTATGGAGAATGGAGTACAGGTGGAAAGTTTCCAAATATACCTTATACAATGATACAAGGAAATACAACTTTAACTGTAAATGTAAAAGATGAAGCAGGAAATGAGATAATTAAAGATATTGATTTAACAGTAGTAGATAATCTTAAAATCACAGATATAAATATAACTGATACAACTTTATCTGCAGGGGAAACAGCTAATGTAATATTTAGTTTTAATAGAGAGATTAATACTTCTACTTTTACAGTTGAAGATTTAACTACACCAAATGCTACTATAAATAACTTTGTATGGAGCGACTCTAATAAAACTTTAACTACAACATTAACTCCAATTAATAATATTCAATATGACAATACTAATAAGATTGCAGTTGGACAAAATTGGGAAGATATTCTTGGTAAAAATGGTTCAGGTTATACAAGTGTAAACTATAAAGTTGATACAAAAAGTCCAGTTTTACAAAATATAGCTATCACTTCAGATGCTGGTATAGATAAAATGTATCAACTTGGTGATGAGATAATTATAACAGCTCTCTTTGATGAAAACATTATTTTAACAGATGCTAAAATAAAGATAAATATAGGTGGAGTTGAAAAAGAGTTAGATATAAATAGTTCAAATTCAAATAAACTTATCTTTAACTATATAGTTCAAGATGGGGATAATGATGCAAATGGTATAAGCGTAGTAGCTAACACTTTAAGTGGAGATATTAAAGATAATTTGAATAATAGTGCAGAGCTATCTTTTTCAGCTATATATGATGATATAAATCATAAAGTAGATACTATACAACAACCAAAGATAACAAGTATCTCTTTTACATCAACTCCAAATAGTGGTAATACTTATAGCGAAAATGAAAATATCACGATAGATATTAATATCTCAGTACCTGTAGTGGTCTTAGGGATACCTACTCTTGATTTACAAATAGGGTCAACTATTAAAAAAACCACATATAGTTCTATAAGTGATGATAAAAAAATACTGACATTTGTATATACAGTTGTAGGTGGAGATTATGATGAAGATGGTATCCAAGCAGTAGCTAATGCATTATCTCTTAATGGCGGTATTATTTTAGATGAGAACAATAAAGAGTTATTATTAAATTATAGTGGTCTTAATAGTATTTCAAATGTAGATGCTAGAAGTTTAAGTGTAACTATCCCAGCTCCAAGTGTGGTTGATACAACACCACCAACCTTAGCTATCACTTCACATACTAATAATCAAATGATTGATAGAAATGAAGCTGCTAACTTAACTTTAAGTGGGACAAGTGAAGCAGGAGCAAAAGTTGACTTGAGTGTTGGAACTAATAGTCTTGGAACTACTACAGTTCAAAGTGATGGTACTTGGAGTAAAAGTGGAATTGCACTTAAAGATAAATACTACAGATATGTAAGATTTTACGGTGATGGTTCAAATATGAATGCTGGTACTCATATAGTAGAGATAGAAATATATGATACAAACAATACAAATGTAGCAAGAGGTAAAACAGTACAAGGATATACAGTTATTGATGATCAACCTTTTTCTATAAGTGATAGTTCAAGAATTACTGATGGTTCTAAAAAATACAAAAGTTCTTATGCAGAAATGGGCGGTGGGTATAAATATGTATTGCTTGATTTAGGCAGCTTACATGAACTAAAATCGATTAAAGTATGGAGATATTATGATGGAAGAAGATACAATAAAACTCATATAAAAGTATCAAATGATAATATTAATTGGGTTAGTCTATACGATGGAAGCACCCCTTATGGAGAAACAGATAGTGGTAAAGAGTTTAAAACTATACCTTATACAACGATACAAGGAAACACAACTTTAACTGCAACTGCAAAAGATGAAGCAGGAAATGAGATAATTAAAGATATTGATTTAACAGTAATAGATAATCTTAAAATCACAGATATAAATATAATTGATACAACTTTATCTGCAGGGGAAACAGCTAATGTAATATTTAGTTTTAATAGAGAGATTAATACTTCTACTTTTACAACAGAGGATATAACTACACCAAATGCAACTCTTGGTAACTTTATTTGGAGTGATGATAATAAAACTTTAACTACAATATTAACTCCAATTAATAATATTCAATATGACAATACAAATAAGATTGCAGTTGGACAAAATTGGGAAGATATTCTTGGTAAAAATGGTTCAGGTTATACAAGTGTAAACTATGAAGTTGATACAAAACTTCCATCTTTACAAAATATAGCCATCACTTCAAATGTTGGTACAGATAATATATACCAATTTGGTGATGAGATAATTATAACAGCTCTATTTAATGAAAATGTAACAGTTTTAAAAGATACGAATATCTCAATAAAAGTTGGAAACACTATTAGAATTGCAACTTTAAAAGATGTAGCAGGTAAAGTAGTTAGATTTAGCTATATAGTACAAGATAATGATAATGATATAAATGGTATAAGTGTGGTAGCTAATAGCATTAAAGGTGCTATTGAAGATATTCTTGGTAATAAACCAAGTGAAGATGATCTATCTTTTTCAGCTATTAATAATGCAGTTTCACATCAAGTATCAACAACTATAGCAGGGATCAAAAGCCTGAATATCACATCAACACCATCTAGTGGAGGAGTATATTATGGTATAGGTAACGATATAAATATCACTGTAGAATTTTCGAAAAATATAACAGTAGCTAATGTAGATATTAATAATAAACCGTATATCATCATTAATGTAGGTGGAATTGGGAAGTATGCTTATCTTAATTCATCTAATGGTTCAAATATAATATTTACCTATAAAGTTCAAGAAGGTGATCTAGATAATGATGGTATTAGTGTACCAAAAAGTGATATTACATTAAATACCACTACAGTTAAAAGTGATGGAGTAAGTGCAAATATTACATATTATGATACAGAATTAAACGATGATTCATCTCATAAGGTAGATGGAGTAAAACCAACTTTTATTATCACTCAGTATCCAACTGTAGTTAATGGTAAGTTTAATATCACAGTTAAAGCAAATGAGCTAATACAAAATCTAGATTCTAATTATATAAGTGCTGATAATGATGTAAAGATGACTGGACATGTGAGTGATGATGATAATCAATTATTTACTATTAGCTTCGAAATTGGTGCTAATACAAAAGATGGTAATATAGTTATATTCCTTGCATCAAATGTTATAGAAGATCAAGCTGGCAATAAAAATGATAATCCTGTTAGTGTAACTATCCAATATGATATAACACCACCAACCTTAGAATTTACATCACATACTAATAATCAAATGATTATTAGTAATGAAGCTAAAAATTTAACTTTAAGTGGAACTACTACAGCTGAAGATGGACAAAATGTAAATTTAAGTGTTGGAAATAATAGTCTTGGAACTGCAACAATTATTGGGAGTAACTGGAAAAAACAAAATATTAATTTCTTTTCATTCTTAAAAGGTTCAAAATTAACATATAGTGATGTTATCGTTACTGGGGCTAGTATTACTACTGATGTCTGGAGAGGGATAAAATTATTTGATGGCGAAAAAGAAGATAAAACTGGATTTGCAACTAATTCAAATCCTAAAGAATTTAAATTAACTATTAATACTCCAAAACGACTACATACAGTTAAAATTTATAAAGGCACTGACGCGCATACTAGTAATAGTTATCTTAACAGTACTTTAAGAATGTACTCTGATGCAGCTAGAACCAATGAGATAGATATTTCAAGTTTAGCTACAACTCAATTAGTAGCAAATGGATTAGGATTGAAAATTACTACTAAAGATAGCTTTACATTAGATATGACAGGTATATATAGTGAAGTTGCTTCAATATATATAAAAGATTCAGATACTAAATATTTGGTATTATCAGAGATTGAGATTTATGGATTTGATGATACTATAAGTTTAACTGCAAATGTAAAAGATAAAGCAGGAAATGAGACAACCAAAGATATTAATTTAACAGTAGTTAATGGCTTTACACTTCTTAGTGATAGCGTAGAAAATAATGCAACATTGGATAGTAAATATGCTTTTGATAATTCAGGTGGACAAGTTGTAGAATGGTTAAATAGAACTAATACATCTCCACATCTTAACTGGGGAGCTGCACCAAGTGGAACAGTAAGCTATGCAATTATTATGGATGATATTTCAGCAGGGCAAGGAAATGGTTGGATACATTGGAATGTATTTAATATCCCTGCAGCTACAACTTCATTGGATGAGGGTTGGAGTGCTGGATATTTAAATGCTGATGGTGATATAAATCAACGAACAGCTCAAGGAAATGGAGTACCTGCAGATCAATATGTAGGACCATGGCCACCAGCGGAACATACCTACCAAATCAAAATATATGCTCTTGATAGTGAGATGCCAATACTAGATGGGGGAGATACATCTGTAAATACAACAACATTTGAGACACAATATGGTGCAAATGGTACTAATAATATATTAGGGGAAACAACTTTAATATTTAGATTTACACCATAAGATAAATCAATGACAATAAAAAGTCGAAGAGATGGTGTCATTTCAGATGACACCATATTTGAAAGTAAATTAATAGAAATTGACAATCAGTTAGTTTTATTGGCAAAAGATGTTGCTGAATTATATGAAGTTGATGTTGGACATTTAAATAGAATAGTTAATAAATACATTCATTTATTTCCAGAAGATTATAGGTTTCAATTAACAAAAACGCAATGGGAAAACTTGAAATGCATAGAAAACATTTCAAGTTTAAAACAACATGGAGGGGTAAGGCACATACCTTATGCGTATACAGAAAAAGGCTTATATATGTTGGCTACAATTCTTACTAAAAGCACTAAAGCAAAAGAGATACACTTTCACATTATTGAAACTTTTGCAAAAATAAGAGAGGTTTCGAGAAATATTTCAAAAGCTGTTGTTTTAACTGATAAAAATAAACAAAATACCTTATTAACACAATCAAATAAACTTCTTAATGAAGTAATTGATGCAGATATAATTGAAGAAGGAGTTTTAGAAGGTGCAGTTCAAGAAATTAAAGATGAATTTAAATTAAACTTAGGTTTTATCCAAGTGAGCAGAACTATTGTGAACAAGAAAAAATAATTATAATATCATTAGGGAGTGAATATTTTAAAGAAAATGATATTTTATTAGTTACAGTTATTAGAGTAGCACATAGAAAAGAAGTGTATTAATATTATAAGTCTTTTTTAAAAATTATGCTAGAAATCCTAATGGTATAGCATACATTTTATCATCAATTTTTAAATGAAGAGCTAAAGTAGATTTACCAATCTGTCTCGCTCCACTTATAAGTAGTACTGGAAAATATTTTAAATAATCTTGCAAATCATTCATAATTGCTCTATTTATATATTTCATTTATAATCCTTAAATATTTAGGATTATAATCCTTATATTAATATAAATATATACTTAAACTAACTTCAAGTTTTACAGTTGCATAATAATCTAAGAAAAGAAGTGTATTGATTAAGTTAGTTATTACATACAGTTAATATTTGTTCAATTATTTCTTTCATTAAGCCTAATTTTGATAGTTACTCAACTAAACTTCTTCAAATATCATGATGCTACGGAAGCTCAAAGTAGAAATATTGGATTAATTGACATTGGACACTATGAAAGTGAACAGCACTTCAGCCCTTTAGTTATGGGACTTATTGAAAAATATTTGCTAAAAAATGAAATAAAAGCTATAATAACTGCTTCACAAAATCCATTTGATTATAAATAGATTAAGATAAAAAGGAAAAAGAATTGAATAAAGATTTAGAACAACTTGTACAACTATCAAAATATGATGTAGCTATTACAGAATTTGAGCCAAAAATTGCTAATGAAAATGCAAAATTAGAAGTATTTTTAAAAACAGCGGATACATTAAATTCACAAATAGAAGATCTGTATAAAGTTATTGATGATAATAAAAATAAACGAATTAAAAATGATATTCATTTAAAAGAATTAGCTGGTAAACTTGCAGAGATTTTAGAAAAAGGTAAAGTTGTAAAAACTGAGAGAGAAGTAAAAGCACTTCAACTTGAAGAAGAGATCGCTAAAGAGCAGGTTAGTTTCGCAAATGATGAAATTGTAAGACTTGACGATTTAACAGTTGCAAAAGAAGAAGAACTAAAAGAATTAAAAGAAAAATTAGTTGAAGAGGAAGAATCAGTAAAAGAGATTCAAGAAAGTGTTGGAAAGGTTATTGAAGAGTTAGAAGTTGCTCGTGCAGATGTTTCTAAGCATAGAACTCAATTATTTGAAAAAGTTGATAAAAAGGTTTTAACATTTTATGAAAAAATTAGAAGATGGGCTAAAGAAACAGCAGTAGTACCTGTTAGAAAACAAGCTTGTTATGGATGTCATATGAAAATTACAGATAGAATTTATTATGAATTTATCACTTCTGATGATATTAAAACTTGTCCGCATTGTGGTCGTATTATTTACAAAGACGATTCAGCAGAAGCTTAATCATATAGGACTCGTTCCCACTCAGGAGAGTGGGAACAAGAGCGATAAGAATGTTTAAATATATTTACTACTTACTTGCTTTAATGATATATATCTTAGCAATTCCATATTTACTTTTAAAATCTCGTAATAAAAAATATAAAGAAGCGATTCCCTCAAAATTTTTTTTAAAAAATAATCCAAAATTTAAAGAAGATGGTATTTGGTTCCATGCGTGTTCCATGGGAGAAACCAGTGCATTAAAACCTATTTTTGAGAAATTAGATAAAGATAATATTAATTTATCAGTTATTACAAATACCGGATATGAGCAGGGTTTGAAAATGGGGGTAAATGTAAGATATTTGCCTTTTGAGATTTTTCTGCCATTTTGGATAGTAAAACAAAAAGCTTTAGTGGTTATGGAAGCAGAGCTTTGGTATATGTTATTTCAAGTTGCATCAAGAAGAGGTGCTAAAACAATTTTAATAAATGCTCGAATAAATGATAAATCGTATGAAACATATAAAAAGTATGGGTTTTTTTATAAACAGCTTTTTAAATATGTAGATAAAATCTTTGCACAAAGTCAACTGGATAAAGAAAGATTGGAGCAGTTAGGTGCAAAAAATATTGAAGTAATAGGTAATATTAAATTAGCAACCTTACCTAAAGTAACTAAAAAATTAGAAAAACCTGACGGGATTCTAATCACAGCAGGAAGTACACATACTACAGAAGAGGTATTAATCTTAGATGCGTGGGATAAAAGTCAAGGTAAATTAGTAATAGTGCCAAGACATCCTGAAAGATTTAATGAGGTTTATTCTTTGATTCAAACAAAGTTTCAAAACAGTGATACAACTTTTCATAGATATTCGCTGCAAAATGATTTTGCAAGTGATGTTGTTTTAGTAGATGTTATGGGCGAACTAAATAATATTTATGCTATTAGTGATGTGGTTATTTTAGGTGGTGGATTTATTGATACGGCTGGTGGACATAATCCAATTGAACCTGCATTTTTTGGATGTAAGTTAATAAGCGGTAAAACTATTTTTAATCAAAAAGCACTTTTTGATTGTGTAAATGATTATAATTTAGTTGATAATGACAAATTAGATACAATAATGAATAATATAGCAAATTTAAAGAAAACAAGTTTAGGACAAGTTGGAGATATTAATCCAATTATAAAAGAGATAGAAGAAATTAAAGGAAATTAAAATGGCAGAAAAAGCATATAAATTATTAGCACAACAAGAATATATATCAAATAAAAAAGCAAAAGAGTTAATTGATAAAGGTGTCGTAACTGTAAATGGTCAAAAGCTTGTAGTTGCAAGGGGCTTGATGAAAGAATCAACTGTATTTAAAATAAAAGAGATAGAACAGGCAAAGATTATATTTCAAGATGATGATATTTTAGTGGTTGATAAACCGGCATTTTTAAATGCTTATGAAGTAGCTGATTATTTTCCCCATTGTATTTTATTAAACAGACTTGACAAAGAGACAAGCGGTGTGATGATGTTTGCTAAAAATGAAGAATTTAGAAAAAAAGCTATAAAAGAATTTGCTCAAAATAGAGTTTATAAAGAGTATGTTGCAATTGTAGATGGTAAGTTTATAGAGGAACTTGAAATCAATCAACCAATTCTAACTATAAAGGGTAGAACTGCACGAAGCAAGGTAGACAGTGAAAAGGGAAAACCTGCTAAAACAACTATTTATCCATATCAGGTTGAGGGTAATAAAAGTAAAGTAAAAATTGTAATTGAAAATGGAAGAACTCATCAAATTAGAGTACATTGTCAGTTTGCCGGGTATCCTATAATTGGAGATATGCAATATGGTAAACCTGTAAGTCAAGTAAGCAGAATGATGTTACATTCTAAAGTTACTAGAATTTTTCATTATGAGTTTCAAGCTAAAGAGCCTAGAGAATTTTATTATTTTGGTTTCTAAACTTAAATAAATATCTAGTTTATACTAAAAGCAATACTTTTTAATATTGTTTTTAATAATTACAAGTTACAATACTATTATAAAATATAGGAGAGTAAAATATGAATAATCCATTTATATATGAAGGATTTGCTACAGGGGAATTATTTTGTGGTAGAAAAGATGACTTAAATTATTTAAAAGAATTAGTTTCATATTCCAATAATTTAGTACTTTTTTCTAAAAGACGGATGGGAAAATCATCTTTATTGCAAGAGTTGATACAAAATCAATTAGATGATAGTTTTATCTGTATTTATATAGATTTATTTGAAATATCTTCAAAAATAGATTTTCTTAGACTTACAGCAAAACAAACAGCAAATGCTTTACCTTTTACGATAAATTCAGGTATATCAGAACTTGTAAAAATATTTAAAAATATATCTTTTAGTATAGATATAAATAATGATGACGGCTCTTTATCTTTTAATCCAAAAATTATTACAAGTGAATTTGATGAAGCTATTGATGATTATTTTATATCATTAAATAAATATATCGAAAATTCAAATAAAAAAGCTATAGTGATCTTTGATGAGTTTCAGCAAATCACAAATATAAAAGATAAGAAAATAGATGCGATTATAAGAAAACATATTCAATCACATAAAAATATCTCATATATTTTTAGTGGTTCTAAAAAGCATCTTTTGACAGGGCTTTTTTCAAATATAAATGCACCACTTTATCAAATGGCAACTTTCAAAGAATTAACTCCAATAGATGAAAGTGACTTTTTTGAATTTGCAAATAAAAAATTAAAATATAGTATTTCACAAGAAGTATTTTCTTATATTTATCAAACATGTAATTGCGAATCTAAACTTATTCAAGAAGTTTTATTTCATATTTATAAAGAAAATATTAAAAACTTAACAATTAATGATATTAAAAAAATAGTAAATGAGATAATAGATGAAAAAGCATCATCATTTAGACTTATCTTTGATATGCTGTCAAATTCTAAAAAAACAGCTTTAAAGATTTTATCACAAACAAAAAATATATATTCTAAAAAAATATTAGAAAAGTATGATATAACAAAACCTACACTTCAAAGTGCACTTAACAAACTAAACCAAGAAGAAAACTTAATAGAACAAAAAGCAAAAGAATATATATTTGATAATAGATTATTTGAATTGTGGTGTAAAAGATTATAATTATTACTTCAATGAGTTTTAAACTTAAATAAACATTAATTTATACATATTAAAAAGGCTAGTTTCCTTTAAAACAAGGATTCTTTCTTTTTTGCATTAAGCTATACTTAAACTAAGTTACTCTATAATCCACAACTTAAAAAATGGAGATATGTAAAGTGTTTGATACATTAACAAATTCTTTTAAAGCAGTTGTAGGCAAGATTAGGTACAAAGATGATGCTAATGCTTTAAAAAAAGCTACTACACAATTAAAAAAAGAACTATTAAAATCTGATGTTCACCATAAAACAACAAAAGAGCTAGTAATGTCTGTTGAATTAAAAACAAAGCAAACAGGGATTGGACAAGAATCATTCTTAATTGCTTTAAGAGACACTTTAACAAATATTTTAACAACTACGGGAAACCAAGGTTTTGTATATAGCAATAAATCTCCATTGACTACAATCTTAATGACCGGTCTTCAAGGTAGTGGTAAAACTACAACTACAGGAAAATTAGCAAATTATTTAAAACAAAGAAATAAAAAAGTTTTAGTAGCTGCTGCTGATTTACAAAGATTGGCTGCGGTTGAACAACTTAAACAAATTGCCCAGCAAATAGAAGTAGATATTTTCTTTGATGAGAGCGAAACAAATCCAGTAAATATAGCAAAAAAAGCACAAGAAAGAGCAATAGACGGTCAATATGATGTTCTTTTAATAGATACAGCCGGTCGTCTTGCAATTGATGATGAGCTTATGGGACAACTGGAAGATGTAAAAAATATCGTTAATCCAGATGAGATTTTTTATGTTGCAGATGCTTTAACCGGTCATGATGCTACAAAAACCGCAACTACATTTAAAGATAAAATTGGAATTGACGGTGTAATTTTATCTAAATATGATGGAGATACTAAAGGTGGGGTAGCAATTTCAATTGCTCATCAAGTTGGTGTTCCTCTAAGATTTATCGGTGTTGGTGAAAAGATGCCGGATCTGGAAGTATTTATTCCGGATAGAATTGTGTCAAGACTTATGGGTGCTGGAGATGTTGAAGGATTAGCAGAAAAAGCAGCAGCGGTTATTGATGAGAAAAAAGCTAAAGAAGTTACAAAAAAGATTAAAAAAGGTGAATTTAATTTTAATGACTTTTTAGAGCAATTAGAGATGATGAAAAAATTGGGTTCTATGAAATCTTTAATTTCAATGATTCCGGGTATGGGACAAATGGCCGGGCAGCTTAAAGATATGGATTTAGAAAATTCAGGTGAGATAAAAAGAATTAAAGCTTTGATTAGTTCAATGACACCAAAAGAGAAAGAAACACCAACTTTAATTAATTTAAGTAGGAAAAAAAGACTTTCAAAGGGTGCCGGGTTATCTGAAGTTCAGGTGAATAAAATTCTTAAACAATTTAAAAATGCTTCTAAGATGGCTAAAAAGTTATCCGGTAAAGGCGGCAAAGATATGCAGAAGATGATGGCACAAATGGGTGGCGGTCAACCTGGTGGGATGCCGCAGGGAATTGGTAGATAGAAAAAATAGAGTGCTAAGTGTTAAGTGCTAAATATTATTATCTAATATTTAGCACTTAATATAAAAGTAAACAAAAAAACAAAAAAAAGGAATTAAACATGACAGTAATTAGACTTACAAGAATGGGAAGAAACAAGAAACCATTTTACAGAATAGTTGTAACAGACAGTAGAAAAAGAAGAGATTCAGGATGGATTGAATCAATTGGTTATTATAATCCGGTATCTGAGCCAAAACAATTAAAATTTGATCAAGAAAGATTAGATTATTGGTTAAGTGTTGGTGCAAAACCTAGTGAGCGAATTCAAAAATTAACTGGTTTAAAAAAGTAATTTAAACTATGATAGTTGATTTTATCACTGAATATACTAAGCTTATCGTGAGTAATCCTGATGATGTTACTGTAGAATTTGAGATGATGGGCGATAAATTTGCTGAAATTACAATAAATGCAAATAATGCAGATATTGGTAAGTTAATCGGTAAAAACGGTAATATGATTAATGCTATTAAAACTATGGCAAATGGTTGTAAAGCTAAAGACGGTATCTCATATAAACTACAAGTTCAAAGTATTTGAAAACACAAGATAAGGTTTATGTAGCAAAACTTGGTAAAACAGTTGGTCTTCACGGCCAGCTGAAACTTCATATTGATTCAGATTTTCCTGAACAATTTTCAAAGAATTCACAATTTATAACCAATAAAAACATTACATTGACAATAGAAAATTTTAATACTAAAAATAATACTGTAAAGTTTGTTGGCTTTGATACTATTGATGATGCTAAAAAACTTATAAATTCACTAATTTTCACGACATTTGAAGAGACTAAAGATAATTGTACTTTAGATGAAAATCAATATTTTTGGTTTGATTTGATTGATTGTGCTATTATTGAAAATGATGAAATTTTAGGAACAGTTGTTGATATACATAGATATCCTACTAGTGATTATTTTGAAATTAAAACTAGTGATATTTTGGTGAAAGAAAAAGAGTTATCAAAAACTTTTTTACTGCCATATCTTGAACAATATATTATTAGTGTAAATATAGAAGATAAATCTATTTTAGTTAAAGGTGCTTTTGATATTTTAGAAGCTAGTTAATATTCTTATTAACTAAAAGCTGCATCTTTGTTCAAACTCTTCTTTTGACAAATTTAAGTCCTTAGTATCTTTAATTTTCTTTTTACTTAAAGTTGTTAATATTTCTTTTCTACTATTATTATCAAGAAATGGACCTATAAAAACTTGAGTACGCCCATTTTTGTCTTTACAAATTGATAAATTAGCCTTTATTAATTTTGCTCTTTTAATAAATGATTTAAATTGAGATAATTTTAAAGTTGGGATTTGTATAAACGGATCTAATTTAACTTGTTGGTTATTTGATATATTATTGTTTGTTTTTTTAAATAACGGTTCTTCTTTATTGTTTTTGGCAAAATTTTCCAGCTTTGCTTGTTGTTCTTTCTCTAATCTTTCTTTTTCTTTTAATTTAAGTTTTTCAATAGCATCTTCTTCTAAAATTTCATATTTTGTTAATAGTGATAGTTTTTTATTTAATCTTTTTTCATCTATTTGTGACATATTGAATGTAATATATTTTTTTCTTGGAATCGATTTGATTGTTACCGCTTTTGTCGTTTCAACTTTTGTTATATTTATATCTTTTGGTTCCTCTATTACTTCAGCTTCAAAGGCTCCTGTGAAATATAGAATAATAGCGATTAAAATTATAATACCTAATAAGCTGCCTACAATAATAATTATATTTTTTAATTTAAATTGTTTTTTCTCTTCATCAGATAAATCTTCATCTATTTTTAAGAAATTTAATTTTTTTAAAAATGCAAGTTTATTTTTTGGTTCTTCAGTTTTTTCTTCAGTTTTTTCTTCAGAATTGTCTTTATTTTCTTGGCTTGATGTTTCTTTTTTTTCTTCAGAATCATCTTTCTCTTCTTCTAAGTCATCCTCATTTTCTTGGCTTGATGTTTCTTTTTTTTCTTCAGAATCATCTTTCTCTTCCTCTAAGTTATCCGCATCTTCTTGGCTTGATGTTTCTTTCTCTTCTTCTAAATCTTCTTCCTCTTCTTGGGTTGATATCTCTTCTACTTGAGTAACTTCACTTAAAGCTATGATATTTATATACGGCATAATCGGTTCATCAAAGTTTATAAAGAATAACACCTCTTTATCTTCTAAAGAGATTAAAATTCTAAAAAGAGTTTCAGATACGGCATATTCTGATCCATCGACTATTTCATTTCCGGCAATTGAAAATTTAACACTTCCCAAGTCATCAAATTCAGAACCGTTTATAGCAGTTGTAAGTCCTCCTGAGATGTTTGATACAACCTCATTCAGTGCATCAAGTATATCTTCATCTACTTCATCAACGGGTTCTATATCTTCTCCCATCATTAGGTTAAAAATATGTGAAGCGCTAAGTGCCGGTATAAAAAATGACCAATTAGATGTAATATTGTTAAATTCAAAAGTTGTATCAACTTTGATACATTGACCTTTTAAATCACTTGGATGTGTTTGTGTTGTTTGTTCAAGTTTTGCTTTTTTTGCCAGAAGAGATTCTAATGTGTCACTTAGTCCATTTAGAATTAAATTGGATAAATCAGATGCCATTTTCTGCCTTTGCTATTCTAGATTCTTTCTGTTTAGCTAAAATCTTTGCTTTGTTTTTTTTATAATATTCTTTCCTGTAAGCTTTTAAATCTTCTTTTTTCTTTTCTCTGTATTGTTTATCATATTCTAGTCGCTGCTTTTTATTTTCTAAATAATACTGTTGTTTTTTTTCTCTATATTCTTGTATTTTTGCTGTAATTATATCTTTTCTATCATCAACATAATATTTTTGTTTTTTGGCTATCTCTTTAATTTTTTGTAAGAAATTACCGGAAAATAATTCCTGCTCATAATCTATTACATCAGCACGGTCAGTTTTAGGCATTTTTTCAAGTTTTTTCTTGAGATAATAAGCTTTCTTCTTTTCCTTATGTGCTTTTATATTAGCTTTTCGAATTCTTTTTAATTCTTCTAAATCCATTTAAACTTTATTACTATCTTTTTAATTGATTTACTATAGTAAGCATTTGGTCTGTTGTTGTAATTGATTTAGAATTTGCTTCATAAGCTCTTTGGGCTGTGATTAAATCCACCATCTCATTTACTAATTGAACATTTGATGATTCAAGCATACCTTGTCTAATTTGCACATTTGCATTCTCTATTTCAACAGGATCTCCCGAAGTATCCGTAATATTATATAAACCATTACCCTTAGGTGATAATCCTGCAGGATTTATAAAATCAAATACCTGAATAGGACCAACTTGTGTTGTGGCATCATTTATAGTATATGATATCAGACCATTTTCTCCTATAGATACATCTTGTGCACCTACTTCAATGGTGATCCCCTGCGCCAATGGGTACCCCTGACCATTTACAAGGTTACCTTCACTGTCTGTTTTAAATGAACCGTTTCTCGTATATGCAGTATCTCCATTTGGAAGAGTAATTTCAAAAAAACCTCTACCTTCAATTGCCAAATCAAATGGATTTCCTGTTTCTTTCAAACTTCCCTGTAAAAAATTCTTTTGAATACCCGCAATTCTAACACCCAATCCAACATCAATACCCGTAGGATTTGATGTTGATTCAGAAGTTGCACCTGCTGTATAATTTAAAGATTCATACATTAAATCTTGAAATTCAGCACGATCCTGCTTAAATGCAGTTGTATTCACATTTGCTATGTTACTTGATGTTACATCGATTTGATGTTGTTGTGCGTTCATTCCCGCAGCTGCTGTATATAGACCTCTGATCATAGTTAACCTTCTATTTTAGTATTACAAAAATTATATCTAAAATAAATTAATAGCAAATTAAAAACTTCCCTATTAAGAATAATTTTAAAAAAATTAGGTACAATGTGCATTATATAAAAATTAATTGCAAGGCAAAATTATGAAAGTTTTAATTGTAGATGATAGTTCTACTATGAGAAGAATTATTGGTAATGTAGTAGGACAGCTTGGTATAGCAAAAGAAGATTTTGATGAAGCAGAAGACGGTGTTGTTGCCTGGAAATTATTAAGTGAGAATACATATGATATAGTTTTGACTGATTGGAATATGCCAAATATGAACGGACTTCAGTTGGTTCAAAAGATTCGTGGTGAAGGTAGTACTCATAGAAGTGTTCCTATTATTATGATTACAACAGAAGGTGGTAAGAGTGAAGTAATTACAGCATTAAAAGCCGGAGTGAATAATTATATTGTAAAACCATTTAGTGCTGATATTTTAAAAGAAAAACTTGACAGCGTTTTTAAAAAATAACAAAATAAAAAAGTAAAAGACAGATAAGGATTTAGTTATGAGTATGAGTCAAGAAGAGATAGAAGCCTTAATGAATGAAACTGCAGATATAGCTGTTCCTGCAGAAGAAGTTGTTGTTGAAGATGATACACAAATGTCATCTGAAGATATATCTGAATTAGTTGCAGCTTCTGACGAGAAAGAAGATACTTCACAAGCAGTGCCCCAAGATGATAATTTAGATGATATATTAGCTGGAATTGATGGTATCACAGAGGATGAACCGGTATTAGAAAATGATGATATTGTAGAAGAAGAACCGGTATTAGACAATGATGATATTGTAGAAGAAGAACCGGTATTAGACAATGATGATATTATAGAAGAAGAACCGGTATTAGAGAGTGTTCCCCAAAGTCAAGAGATTTCAGAAGATGTTAGTGCAATGTTAGATGAACAAATTAGTAAAGGAGTATATCCTTTACCCGTAGAAAAAGAACACAAAGTAGTAAATCAATTAAATGAAGTTGCGCAAGACAGTGAAGAAAAAGTTACAAAGATATTTGATGTATTAAGTTTAGTACTTGATGAAAATGCAAATATAGAAAAAAATATAAAAGATTTAGGATCATTTGTAGAAAAACAAATAACTCTTTTAGAAGCATTATCCAATAAGTTTCCAAATGTAGCAGTATTAGGTGAAAACCTTGAATTAGCAAGAAGTCTTACATCAATTTCACCAGATACCTGTAAGACGATAAGTGAAGAAAACAATCAAATATTTGTTGCTATGGAATTAATGCAATTTAATGATATTAATAGACAAAAAATAGAAAGAGTTATGTCGGTTATTAAAAAATTAAGCCAATATTTAAATGGTATATTTGAGGATGACAGTGACAGGGCTGAAGTTCAAATTGCCAAACATATTTCCGGAGATTCGTCAGAGGCACTTGACGAGGATGATATTGACTCATTAATTGCAGATTTTGGTAATTAGGAAATATAGAAAATGAATCCAGGTATCTATCCACTAGCTGCGAGTATGGTTAATCAACTAAATCGTGTTGATACATTGTCAAATAATTTAGCAAATTCAAATACGGTTGGATTTAAGCAGGATAATTTATCAGAGGGTTCATTTAATTATTATCTGGAAAGATCTAAAAATCAAAATATTGAAACTACAAAATTCAATGTTGTTACAAATACTGTTCCAAAAATAGACGGTAAATTTGTAGATAAAAATTTAGGTGCAATAACACCTACAAACAATCAGCTTGACTTTGCTATAAAAGATGAAGAGATGTTTTTTAAAGTTCAAAATCCCAAAACCGGTGAAATCTTACTGACAAGAGATGGGGCATTTGGAGTATTAAATGAACAACTTGTAACAAAAAATGGTTTTTATGTTCTAAATAATGATAATGGCCCGATAATAGCTCAAGATGAATTTGCTCAACAAATAGCAGTGGTAAAAACACAGTTTGAAAATCTTGATAAACAAGGTAATAACAATTATAGAATAAAATTACAACAAGAAGTTGAAGCATTAGTGGGAAATGAAGGTTTTGTTCTTCAAGGTGCATTAGAAAGAAGTAATGTAAATTCTGTTACAACAATGGTTAGTTTAATAGAAAGTCATAGAAGATTTGAACAAGCACAAAAAGCGATGACCGGTATTGACGAACTGAATAAGTCAGTAATAGAAAAAGTCGGAAGAGCTACATAATGCAACCAAGTTCAGTAACTGACCTTTTATTTCAAAATTTAAATTTTAGAGGAGAAAAACAAAAAGTTATATCAAGTAATATAGCAAATATTAATACTCCAAAATATAAAACAAAAGATATATCTTTTGAAAATGAATTACAAAAGGCATCAATTAAAAATGATTTACAATTAAGAGCTACACATCATAATCATATCTCTTTTGAGACTCAAAGTATTCCGACAAGTCAGTTTAATACTTTTGAAGTAGAGGGATTAGAAGAACAAAATGATGGTAATAATGTGAATTTAGATAAGCAAATGAGTGATATGGCAAAAAATTCTATAATGTTTAATGCGATACAAGGCTCAATTAAAAAAGATGCAGCATGGTTTAAAGAAGTAATCGCAGCATCTGGCAAAAATTAAGGAATAGTATTTAGTAAATGGAACAAATTTTTAATATAATAAATAAACTAAATGCCGCACAAAGAGCCGTTATTATCGGTGGTTTTTCTATTTTATTTGTTTTTTTAATGGGATTGCTTGTTTATTCAAATATGAAATCACAAGATGAAAAATTCAATTATTTAATAGCATCTAATCTTACTAAAAGCCAAGTGATGCTGGCAAGCAATGAATTAGAAGCTGCCGGTGTTCCATTTTCTATATTGGGCAGCGGAGATAGTTTATCATTAAAAACAAATAAAAAGAATATCAATGTAGCTAAAATTAAACTTTTAGTAAGTCAATCAGTTACAAGTGGGCATTCTGGATGGGAAATTTTTGATAAAAGTTCTTTGGGAACTACAAACTTTGAAAATAAAGTAAAATATAGAAGAGCATTAGAAGGTGAATTGTCGCGGAGTTTAGAATCTTTAAATGGAATACTTGGAGCTAAAGTTAAAATCGGGCAGCCTAAAGAATCTATTTTTACCCAAAGAAAAATGGAACCTACTGCGTCTGCAGTATTAAGATTAAGAGATGGTTCAAGTTTAAATAAAAGACAAATTGAAGGTATTAAAAATTTTATAGCATCAGCTGTTCCAAATCTAAAACCTAAGAATATTAAGTTAATAAATCAAAATGGTACATTATTAGAGTATTCATCTGAAGATATTGATAATACAAAATATATTGCACAAAACAAATATAAGAAAAAGTTAGAGAGAGATTATGAACAAAATATAATTGAAATTCTAGAACCATTTATAGGACTTGACAGAGTAGTTGCAAAAGTATCAGTAATTTTAGATTTTACAAAACGAGATATTCAGCAAGAGATATATGATCCAGAAGGTACAATTAGAAGTCAACAGACTACAGAAATTACATCAAATAATGAAGAGAAAGAAGATTCTGTCGGAGGAACCGCAGGTGTTCAAAGTAATATACAAAATCCAGATGAAGCAAGTGGCGGTGTAAAAGCAAAATCATCAAAAGAAGAAGCAAAAAATATAATTAATTATGAAATATCAAAAAAAATAATTAGTCAAAAAAACAGTGCATTTGCATTAATTAATCGAATCACTACTGCTGTAACATTTGATTCAACAGTTTTAGATAAAGCAACAAATAAAGAGGATTTTTTAAAGAATATAAATTCTATAGTTGAAGAAACTGTCGGTTTTAAGGAAAAAAGGGGTGATAAGGTAAGTGTTAAATCGTTTAAATTTATAGGCTTCGGGGCAATAGGAGATGCAAATGCTACAATTGGCGAAGATGCTGATGAAGGTATTGGAGCTATTGCCATAAAATCTATAATGCAAGATTTTGGTGAATATATTCAATATTTAATTGCCAGTATATTGTTATTTGTTTTTTATAAAAAATTTATATCAAGTAATGAAATAGTATTATCCGGCGGTGTGTCTAGTTCCGCTAAAACCGGCTCTGCTAGTGGTTCTGATTTTTCTGAAGGAGCGGAACCTTTTAATAATTTTGATGATAGTTCCTTTAATAGAAGCGTGGCTAAAAATAGATTAAAAGCAAAAGTCAAAAGTCAAATTTTAAATAATATAGAAGGTTTGGATGAAGAAAGTGCAGCAAAATATGAGATATTAATTGAGGAGCTTGACAAAGAAGTTCAGAATAAACCTGAAGATATAGCAGCTATGATAGAGATGCTGTTATTTGAAGGTGATGAAAAGCTGAAAAGCTAGTTAAATATGAAGTTGGAGTTTTATTATGAGTGAAGCAAGTAAAGATATACTAAAAAATATCTCAATGATAGATAAAGTTGCTCAATTTTGTGTACTAATTGGAGAAGAAGCTACTGTAAAGATTTTTCAAAATCTTCCTACAGAGACAGTAGAACAAATTTCAACGGCTATTACCAGTATTGCCTCCATTGATAAAGAAACATCTTTAGCAATCCTTGATGAATTTCATTTATATACGAAATCTAAATCATTTATCAGTTCCGGCGGTTTTGAATATGCTAAAGATATATTGTACAAATCATTAGGAAAAACTGAGGCAGATGCTGTTTTGGGTAAATTATCCCGTATGAAACAGGCAAAACAATCTTTTGCATATCTTGAAGCTATCAATCCGCAGCAGTTATCAGATTTTATTAAAGACGAATCACCACAAACTATTGCTGTAGTATTATCACATATGGAATCAGGAGCAGCAGCAGATGTTCTAAATGCATTGGAAGAAGACCTGAGAGTTAAAGTAACAATGCAAATTGCAACGATTAAAGATATTCAACCGGATGTTGTAAGAACTATGTCAAAAGTATTAGAAAAGAAATTAGAATCACTTTTATCTAGTGTTACAGAAGTTGGCGGAATAAAAGTTGTTGCGGATATGCTAAATAAAATGGGACCTAAATCACAAGATATCCTTTCAAATATAAATGGTATAGATACAACCTTAGCTACAAATATTAAAGAAAATATGTTCGTATTTGAAGATCTTATTAATTTAGGAACGGATAATATTATGAAAGTCTTATCTAATGTAGAGTTGGCTGATGTTGCAGTTGCCCTGTCTCGTTCTGATCAAGATGATATAGATTTAATTACGGATGCCATGTCTCAAAGAGCAACAGATAGATTTAAAGAAGAATTTGAATTGCTTGGGAAAATAAAAATAAAAGATTTAGAAGCAGCTCAAAGAAAAATGTTGGATGCTGCACAAAAACTAATTGATGAAGGTACTATTGATAGATCTATGGAAGAGGAAGAATAATAATGGAGATCTTTTATGCCTAAAAATCATGTAAATACAACTGCAAAGATTATTAAAACAGATGTTTCTGAACAAAGTTATCAATTGGGTCAATTTGTAGGCAATCAAGATTCAAATCAATTAGAATTAAGTGGAGCTGCTAAATTAAATGACGGTGATATAAACGGAAATATTGATCCTGTATTAGCAGAAATTAAAGTTTTAGCAAATCAATTAAATCAGGTACAATTAAAAGTTACGGATATCCAAAATGACGGTGTTAAAGGAAGAGACCTTGATAAACAGTTAGTTGAAGCGCTTAAAGACCTTAAAAATTATGCTTTATTTTTTGAGAAAGCAACATTTCAGATGGAAACTAAGATTTTACAAACATCAATCTCTATTGCACAAAAAATCATTGCTGTAGAAGTTGGAGAAAATAGCGCTAAAATAGCGAAAGAAACAATTTCTAATATTTTAGAAAAAATAAAAACCGCGTCAAAAATTAATATTCATTTAAATCCAAAAGATTATATTGTATTAAAAAATGAATTAAATCTAGAATCATTTATTCAATTGCAAGAAGATTCAAATGTTACTGCCGGTGGAGTGGTTATTGCTAGTGACCTTGGTAATTTTGACGGCAGTGTTGAGGCTAAAGTTGAAACAATGCTGGAGTCTCTTAATTCTGTGATTTAGTTAATTTTATTAACAATCAATCAATAACGAATAACATATACAATATGGAATACCTTTAATATTCATTAAAAACTATACAAAAATCAAACTTTTTATGATATAATACTTTAAATCAAGAAAAAAGAGTGTCATGGAAGTAACTATAACAAATTATGATAGCCTGGTAGATACTGAAATTGAAGTTGATGTATTGCTTGGTTCTGCCATTGTAACTTTAAAAGAATTTTTAAATTATAGTGAAGGTGATATAATATCTTTAAATAAACCTGCCGGAAAAGGTGGAGATATATATGTTAACTCAAGAATTATTGGTACAGGTGATATTATAGTTATAGACGAAAAACTTGCAGTAAGAGTTCAGGATGCTATGGATGCTGATAATGTTGTGAGATTCTTTTTTGATGAAAAAGAAATTTAGGAGGATGAAATGGCAGTAGATAGCGTAGAAGTAAATAGTGCAATAGGTATAGATGGTAATAGTTATACAACAGCAATAAGTAATGATAAATTGACAAATGAAGATTTTTTAACGCTGATGCTAGAAGAGATGAAGATGCAGGACCCAACTAAACCTATGGACAGTGCAGCTCTTATGGACAGTCAACTTCAGATGTCAACTATTGAATCAAATATGGCTATGTCTGAGGCTATGGCATCGCTTCAAGCATCTTATGCAAATTCAGCCTTATCAACAGCAGCTGGGTTAATTGGAAATATTGTAGAAAATGGTGAGCTTGGCGATGATGGTCTGGTAAAATCATACAAAGTCGAAACCGTAGAAAATATAGATGGTGAGATGTATGTTAATACCAGACAATTGACAGGATTAGTTGATAATTTGGTATCTATCGAAGGTGATACAGCATTGGCACAGGATTATGATTCAAATGGTTATATTTATGAAGATGGAGAGATGACTAATATAAGAATACAATTAGATGAAGATGGCAGATTTGTTCTTGATGAAACTAATAATATAATATTATTAGATGATCTTGATGAAATTATTACAGATACTGCTATTACTGATAAATATAAATATAATGGTACAGCTATAGTATATTCTGAAGACATTACAACAATTTCTATGGCTAGTATCTCAAAAGTTAGATAGGAGTATTGTAGATGACAAGTTCTCTTTGGAATGGTATATCAGGAATCAGTACTTATCAAAATGCTTTAAATGTTGAATCTAATAATTTGGCAAATGTAAATACAGTTGCTTTTAAGCAAGACAGAATTTCATTTGCAGATTTAATGTATCAAAATGATTATGGTAAAGGATCCAAAATGGATGCCGTTACAAAAAGCTTTCTTCAGGGAAATATGAGTGCAACAGCCAGTTCTTATGATATGGCAATTGAAGGGGAAGGTTTCTTTACTGTTCAAGATCAAAATGAACAAACATTTTATACAAGAGCCGGCAATTTTAAAATGGGTGCAGACGGAACATTACAAACTGTAAGTGGTTTAGAAGTTATGGGTTTGGCTGTAGATACACCAACTGTTGTTTCAACAAATGCTTTGGTTTCTGCATTTGACAATACTTATGGAGAATTTTTAGCAGGACAAAGTATTTCATCTTCTACAGAGTTAAAAACTATAAATGCAAAAGCAACAGATTATAAATCCAGTGCCACAACATCTGATATTTCTGATTCGGGAAATGGATATAAAATAGCAACGGCAAAGATTTCAGACGTAGAACTTTTATCTTCTAATTATAGAAGTCAATTAAGTTTATATGCTACTAATCCAGTCGCAGGTACTAACTCTATAGCACAAATCACTACTGCGACATATCCTCCTTTGAGTATTGATGATACCATTGAAAATATATCTATATATGTAGATGGAGATAAATATACACAAGATTTTGATACAGATGCCCAGACAACTTTAAAGAAACTTTCAGATCAAATATCAAATATCAAAGGTTTTACATCGTCAGTTGATACTGCAACAGGAGTGCTTACCGTAACATCTTTAATACCTGGAAAAACTACTACAATAGGCAGTGCAAAGATAGATATTGAGTCTATGGTTTCACAAAATACACAAGAAGCAGTTAGTGGAAGTGGACTAGCAGCAGTAGTAGATGCAAGAGATGCATTAAAGACTGCTGTAGAAGCAGCCGGTGCTGAGTTCTTGGAGCTTACAGATAGTATAAATTTAGCTAATGAAGAAAGTTTAACTTTAACATCTATTCAACTTAAACTTGATAATCTGAATATCTCAAGTAGTCCATTTGGAGAAATATCTATTAATGATGGTAATATCTATATGAAACAAGGTGATAGTATATTTCTAGTTGGAAGAGTCGTAACTTCTCTATTTAATGATAATTTAAGCCTAGACCCTAAAGGAAATAATTTATTTGTAAAAACTGCAGAATCTGGTGACCCAGTAGCTGCAAATGATTTAAATAATATTGTAAATAAAGCATTAGAACTTAGTAATTCCAATGTAGGGGAGGGGCTTGTGAATCTTATGGTATATCAAAGATCATTTGAGGCAAATTCTAAATCTATCACAACTTCTGATGAATTATTAAAAACAGCACTTCAACTTAAAAAATAATTTCACTTTTCTAGCCTTTCTTTAAGATTAGATTATACAAGTTGGAATATACTTAATATATATTAAAAATTATACAAAATTAGAAAAATTATGATATAATCACTGACTTTCAATATTAAGGAGTCATTATGATTGGAGCACTTTGGACAGGTATATCAGGACTTGCAGGGCAACAAACAGCACTAGATAATGAGTCAAATAACATAGCAAATGTAAATACAATTGGTTATAAATCATCAAGAATATCTTTTGCAGATCAAATGTATCAAAATAAAATAGGTAAAGGTACCACAATAGTTGATGCCGAAAAATTATATAAGCAGGGAAATTTAAAAGTAACAGGTGTTTCTTTTGATATGGCTTTATCCGGAGATGGGTTTTTTGCCGTATCAAATACAAGAGGTGCCGGTATGGCTGAAACATACTATACCCGAGCCGGTAACTTTAGGATGGGTGATAACGGTACTTTGCAGGATTCATTAGGAAATTCTGTAATGGGCTGGGCTATGACATCTTTATCGGATACAGATATAGTTTCAACTGACCAGAATATATCTAAATTTACTACAGATTTTGTAAAAATGGGTGCTTCTCAAATTGTAAATAAAACAAATACTGTAGAATCTATTACGGCAAAAATGACCGATTATACCGCATCGGCAACTGCAGACAGTATAGATATCTTTTCAGGTGCTGGGTATAAAACCAAATCTGCCAAGGTGTCTGATGTAGAAGGGCTGATATCTAGTTATACATCTGCCCTTATAAATTATAAAAACTCACCGGACGGAACTTCTGTAACACCTTCAATATATAGAAATACTTTAAATTTCAATGATGCAATATCTGCCGGAGCATTGGATAGTGATGGAGATACAATCTCTGTATATATAGACGGTAATAAATATACTCAGGTTTGGGATACAGACCTTACTACAACTTTAAAAGCTTTTGCAGATCAACTCTCATCAAAAATCAAAGGGGTAAATGCTTGGATAACCGATACCACAACATCAACTACAAGAGACCCATCAGATACAGATGGATATTTTAGAATAGAATCTTTAATTCCCGGAAAGAATTTAACAGTATCACAATTATCAGTTACAAGCTCAGCAGGTGTTACGACACCGGGTGTATTAGAAGATTTATCTGTTGCGGTAGAAACCGGTAGCGGATATGCTGCAGTAACAGCAGCACGAGATGCTTTAAAAGAAGCGGTTACAGGTAAACAGCAAGATGTATACACCACAACAGATTTAGCTCTTGATGGTATAAATGATTTTACATATCAATTGACAATTTTTGATTCTCAAAGTAATACAAATATTTCAGTTCCTACTGCTCCTTTAACTATAACAAATCCCGCTGATATTGATGCGGTGGTAACTGCAATTAATGCGGGAAGCAGTCCAACAGTAGCCGGAGAACTGCCATACTATATAAAAGCTTATAATATTAACGGTAATTTAGTAATTGAAACTTTAGATAAAAATTATGAGTTAGAAATCAGTGGGGATATGAAAGAAACAACTGCTACTGCAGAGGAGCAAACTCTTGTTATAACTAGTCCTGCCGCAGGAAGTAGTGCAATTACATTTCTAGGTACGGTTCTTACTGTTGTAGATTCAGATAATACTGCAACAGAAATCGGAGCTCAAATAGCAGCAGATACAGATGGTATTATTGCTACATGGAATGCTGCTAATCCAACTCTAGAGATAGCAAGTATTGCTAATGCTGCTGGTACATTAACTATTACATATGTAGATACAGAGGGTGATGTTGCTGTATTGTCAGCTGCATCAAGCGGAGGTGTTGATTTTGCAGCTTCTGTAGAAACAGTAGCCGGTAGCGGTATGGTTGGAGATATCCCAAGAAATGCAACATATAGTGGAAGACAAGGGGCAAATGCAGAATTTTTAGAGATTACAAGTATAATTGAACAAACAGGTTCTAGAGGTGAATTACAGCTTAAACTTGATAGTTTGGGAATTTCTAATTCTCCATTTGGTGACTTTTCTGTAGATAGTACGGGACTTATTACTATGAGTCAAGATGGTGCAACATTTGCAGTTGGACAAGTTTCAATAGCATTATTTAATAATAACAGAGGATTATTACCTATAGGGGACAATCTTCTTCAAGCAAATGAAGTAAGTGGTACACCTATTTATAATTTAAATAATAATAAAACAGCATCTGTTAAAGCAAATACTTTAGAGTTAAGTACTGCAGATTTAAGTGAATCATTAGTGAATTTAATGGTATTTCAAAGAGCATTTGAGGCTAATGCAAAGTCTATTACAACAGCAGATGCAGTTTTAAATACTTTGATAAATCTTAAAAGATAAGTTTTAATACTTTTAAAGGAATGTTGTGGATAATTTCTTACTTGTAGGTATTTTTGGTGTTTTAGCCCTATATTTTTTCAGTAGTATGAATATATATAAGGCTATGTACCGTCGAATTGCTGAAGAAAAAGAGATAGCGCAAAATACTGTAGCTTCGTTAGAAAGTTTAATCGGTAAATATGAAGGGCAGATACAAAGTTCTATTTCAGCAATCGGTGATTCTCAAGACAGTTTGCAAGTAGCAAGAGAAGATTTACAAAGGATTAAAATAAACAACAGTGAATTGGAGCATAGAAATAAACTTTTACAAGACAGGGTAGATGAATTATATGCTTCAGTTGGATCTATTTAGTGATTAGTCCTTAGTGATTAAGATTTAGGGGTAAGTGTGCGTTTTTATTTTTTAGTGTTGATGGTTCTTATTTTTACTCACGGACTTGCTAAAGAAAATAAGATCATTGAATCTCAAGCACAAATATTATTTAATTATGAAAACTTAAGTAAGGCACAAAAAGAGGTTGCATTAAAAATTAAGTTTAACAATGCAGTTTTATATCTTGAACAAGAACAATATCAAAAAGCTATCAAATTATTTAAACAAACCGAAAAATTAATGAAGGTGCCTAGTTGGTTGAATATTGGTATTGCTTATTATAAATTAGAATCTCAAAATAATGCTTATCTTTACTTAAAAAAGATTTATGATGTAAAAGAAGCTTCTACTCAAGCACCATATTCCTATATGAGTGCAGCATATTATTTGTATAAACTTACAAATAATAGAATATTTATAGATGAAATTATTAATTTAACAAAAAATAAAAAAAGACTTAATGAGCATACTAAAAGATTGGTTGTGGATGTATATATAGAGCTTAAAGAATATAAAAAAGCTTTAAAAGTATTGGAAAGTATGGAATATCCTGTTACTTTAAAAAGAGCACTTTTATATATAAAAACCAAAGATTATGGTAAAGCTATGATATATCTGACCCAGGCTTTAACTCTTTCTGTAAATGATGATATACATAATAAAATTTTATGGCTTAAGGTATATACTGATCTTAAAGTAAATAACTTTGCAAGATTGGTAGATGATCTTCGATTAATAGAAAAAAGGAAACGAATATTTCGTACCCATTTGGATATGCCTTTAAAATTGTATTTCAATAAAAATAAGTTTTCACATAAAGAATACTTTGATAAGGTAATAAAATTTGATATAAATAGAAAAATAGATTTTATATTTTATTTTTCACCATATATATTTGCTGATAATGATGAGATACAGTTTGGAACAAATAAAGCCTTTATATTAAGAGACCAAAACAATATTGATGATTTGGATCAAATGATCGAATATAATGCCGCTTTGATTAAGATTATAAAAGATGACCCAATACAGCGAGCTAATAAATTACAAAAACTAATTGACCAAAATTATGATACCCATCCATATGAATATTATAATTTAGGACTTTGTTATGCACAAATAGATGAATTCCAAAAAGCACATAAATATTTTACGAAAGCTTATAATTTACAAAAAGCCAATAAATTATTTGCAGCAATGAGTTTGATAAGTGCTGATCGTATGAATCTTAATATCCGCAAAGAGAACAGAGAAAAAATCGCAAATAATATTTTGTCAAAGAATGGTGTATATAATTATTATGGGCAATATATTTATAAAGTTATATATGACAATGAGTATATACCAAACGAAGATGCATTGTTTACAAAATATAAGAAATCTATTTTTTTCAGAAGTTTATATTTTTTAGATTCGGTTAATAAAAAAGGAATTATGAGTGATGAACCTTTACTAGTAGAGTTTGACAAAAATCCGCTTGTACATTTACTAAAATTAATTTCCAGAAAAAATGATGAGACCGATTATGTTTATATCTCTAGAATTCAAGATAATATACCAACAATATACAATAATTTTTTTGTTAAGGGTCCCATGATTATTAGTAGATATTATATAGATGCTCTAAAAGCAGTTGGTATGTTTCAAGTTGCCGATTTAAATATAGATTTAGATACAAGTGCAACTTATTATAGAACAAAAGCTTTAGTTCAATTGTATAACGGTAATGCTCAATCAACAATAGCATTAATAGAATATTTACAAAAAGAATATAATCTTCAAGATAGATATACATACTTGTTACTAGTTGCAGCAATGATAGATTCTAAAAGATTAGACGAGGCATCATTGATATTGTATGAAGCACAGCGTACTTTGGGGAATGATGGAGATATTGATTTTTTAATAGGAATTAGGTTTTTGAATGAATTAAAACTAAAAAGTGTAATGAAATATTTTAAACAAAGATATCAGAGTGATTTAATTGATTTTGAGTTAGTTGGATTTGATCAATTTTTAAGTGAGCTATAAATTATCATTTTTAGTTACTTTGTGGTATAATAAATAGATTTTACAAGATACTCAAAGGAGGGTGTTATGCAATTAGGAAGACTAGAGATTATGGACCAGGCCGCTGTTGAACATGTATCAAAGATAAGTAAAGTTGAGAATTTAGAAAAGAAACATACTATTGAACCTGATGAGAAGTATAAAAACTTATCTGAACAAGTCAATACGATTGAATCAAATGAGATTATGTTGGATAATGTTAAATTTGGTTATGACAAAGAAACAAAACAATTCTTTGTAAGAATAACAACGGATGGGATAGACCGTCAATTTCCGACAGAACAAATTATGAAGATGAAGGCTCATTTTTTACAAAGTCTTAATCAAGAATTATAAAAGATTATAAATAAATATTATAGGATAACAATTGGCATCAGATTTATCAAATATTATCAAGGATGATATAAGCAGTACACTTGAGAGTTTATTATCACAAACAGCTTCTATAACTTCAACCAAGCAGGCTGTTAGTGAGGATTTAGAGGCGGAACAGTGTATTTGTGTTAATGTGGATTTTGAGTTTTCTGCTTTTGAAACTGTTAGGTGGAATTTTTATATCCCTACATTGGCAGCTACAAAATTTGAATTTTTAATGCTGGGCGGTATTGGAGATTTAAAAGAAACTATTGACGATGAGATAGCTGATGCTATGAATGAAATAGTATCAAATATGTGTGGGAGTATGTCTACAAATATAAATGCTCAAGCTTTTGAGGATTTAGGAACAGCTAAATTTAGTATTGACAGTTCGGAAGTGATTCAATGTGATGAAAATAAATCATTGGATACTATGTTTAAATTTGACCTTCAATTAGGGGATGATACTTTAAAGATATTCCTTGGATTTAATCCATCTTTTATTCCTTATATTTCATCAATTGCAACGGGAGTAGAGTCTCCTTCAGATAATCAAGAAGTTCTAAATAATCAGGATGCAAATATAGTTAGTCCTGATGCAAGTAGTGCAAGTGGAATTTTATCGTTAATAGGTGATGAATCTGTTGAAAATTTAAAACTTTTATTTGATATTAAATTTAAACTTAGTATTAGGCTTGGGGTTAAAGTATTATTATTAAAAGATATTTTGAATTGGGATACCGGTACAATTATTGAATTGGAACAAATGGTAAATGAACCACTTGATATACTTGCAAATGGAATAAAAATAGGTGAGGGTGAAGCTGTAATTGTTGAAGGTAGATTTGGTGTTAAGATCAAATATATTGGCAATAAAAAAATAGAATATTAGGATGGTATTAAATGGATAAAACGACCCTTGCTGCACTTGTTGGTGCATGGTCACTTATTATGCTTGCTATTTTTTTAGGTGGTGCGGGATTTGGTGCATATATAGATATCCCGTCAATAATTATTGTATTTGGTGGAACTGCTTTTGTTACCATTGGTCAGTATGAGGGTAAAGATCTTAAAAAGTTTAGCAAAGCTTTTGGTATAGCTTTTTCAGAGGTTAAAGTACCGCCAACTCCTGAGTTAATTGAAAAAATCATCACTTATGCAACAGATATTAAAAAAAATGGTGTTATGAGTATTGAACAAAAAGTACTTGAGGAAGCTGATCCATTTTTCCAAGAAGCTATGAATTTACTTGTAGATGGAACAAAACCGGATGTTGTAGAATCTTTATTGGAGATAAAGCTGGAGCATATGGAAGGTAGGCATAAAACTATGATATCTATGTTTGGATCTATGGGTGGTACATCAGGGGCTATGGGTATGGCAGGGACTTTGATTGGTCTGGTTGCTATGCTTGCCAACCTGGCTGATCCGGCAGCAGTTGGTCCTGCTATGGCAGTTGCTTTACTTACTACACTTTACGGTGCTTTAAGTGGAACTTTAATTGCCGGTGTTGTGGAATCTAAATTATCAGAAAAACATAATGTTGAAATGATATCGTCCCAAATTACCATACAAGGTGCAGTTATGATTGCGGCAGAGGAATCAATTGGAAATATTAAAATGAAGTTAAATGCTATTATGCCTAGTAATGATGAAGACGAGAATTAAGGGCAAATATGGCTAAAGATAAGTGTCCCGAATGTCCTAAGTGTTTACCAGGTTGGCTTGTACAATTTGGTGACCTTATGTCTCTTTTACTTTGTTTTTTTATCCTTTTGTTATCTATGGCAACTATGGATAAAAAGAAAGTTGAAGAATACTTTGAAATTATGAGACGAAGTATGGGATTTTTAGAAGGTGCAGAAGATACTGCTGCTGCAGAAAGAATGTCTCAAGCAGCAGCTCAAGTTGGGATGAGTGGAGATGGTTCCACAGAAGATGACGGCAGCGGCAGTGACGCTCAAGAATCGATGCAGGATATAGAAGAGATTGCACAAGAGTTTAACGAAGGATATGAAGCAGAATACAAGGAAGTAATTATCTCTAAAAAAGGAAATAATGAATTTTCTTTAGATATTCCATCTTCTTTGATGTTTGATGAAGGGGAGTATCAAATTAATAATCCAAAAGCGAAGAAATTTATCGCTAAGCTTTCAAGAATTATTAGAACAATGCCTGAGGAGTTAGATATAGAAGTTATGGGATATGCCGGCAGTAACATTAATAATGATGATATACCTAGAGATAGCTGGGATATATCTGCTTTAAGGGCAATTGCTGTGGTAAAAGAATTAATACGAAACAGAATTGAGCCGGCTACTTTAAAAGTTTCTGCTTTTGGTTCTTATCGTCCAAAATCAGATGCCCAAAGTGACAACAGAAGAGTTGAGTTAAGATTTATTGCAGCAGAAAATAAGAGTAAAGATATTCAAGAAGCAAATTTCTTTGATAGAATAAAGGAGTAGAATAATGCAAATATCCAACCAATTTACCGATATATCTACACTGAAACCAAATCAGTTTAAAAATATTAACAGTAATAGTGTAACCGAACAAAATTTGAAAAATGTATGTAATGATTTTGAAGCTTTTTTTATGAATCAATTACTTGAAATATCATTAAAATCAACTAATGTTGCAGGGGAAGGTGTGGGATCAGATATTATTAAAGGTATGTATACAGATAGTGTTTCCCAGAAATCTTCAGGAAGTTTAGGAATTAGTGATATGCTATATAAATTTTTAAGTGAGAATAAAAAATGATACCTGATATAATAACAAAAATGATTGAAATAGTAGAGTTGCTAAAAGGCAGTATTCTTGATGATATAGAAGATGTAAGAAAAGCGAATCATGAAAAACTTTTGGATAGAAATGATATTAAATTAGAATATATGGAACAAATAGCTTCTTTAAAAGAGGAGTTAAATCAAAATCTAATTCAAGAAGTACAAGCAGGAGTTAATGTAGATAAATATAGAGAAGATGTAGATAGATTAGAAGTACATTTGATCCAATTATCTAAATTAAATACTAAACTTGCAGCAATTGTTTTACCTGTAAAAGAGATGTATAGAGAGATTATTGAAGATATATCAAAAGCAAATGGCGGATCTTTATTTGAGGTTCGTGCTTAGTGAAAAAATACCTTATTGTTTTAATACTTTTATCTGGAATGCTAGAAGCTTCAATAGAAGTTATTAAGGCATCTAAAAATATTAAATTTAAAGATAAAATTATAAAATCAGATATTTATATCGATAATGTTGATTTTAACAAAGTTAAAAGATTTTGTAAACCGATTACTAAAGAAGATCTGTCAACCAATGAATATCGTGCTAAAATTCATATAAAAAGAGACAATATTATTTGTAAGAAAGATTTGTATAAATTAAAAAAAATAAATAAAGTGTTATTTAATTTTGGTTCAATTCAAATTGAAAGAAGTGGAAAAATTATACGAGAAACAAAAGAATATATTCGATTAAGAGATGATAATGGAGAAATTCAAAAGATATATAAAGATGGGAGAGTTCGATGAAAACTCTTTCATTTTTAGGTGAAACACCAACTATTGCATTAAGAAAAGCACAAATTCACTGTGGTGAAGATGCCATAGTGATATATACTAAAAAGATATCCACTAAAGCTAAAGATAATGTAGATATGTATGAAATATTAGTAGGATTGGAAGATGAATCCCAAAACACAGTAGAACAGCAAACTATAAGTTCTAACAGTGTTCAGGATAGTAAAACTGAAAATGCTTTAAAAGCACAAGTATATGATTTTAAAGCACAAATATTAAAAATGCAAGAATCTATTGATAATGTACAAAAAACGATATGGGCTCCAAAAAGTCAACTTTTTGATTTAGACATACCCCCGGAATTTATAGATATGTATAGTTTATTTGAATTAAATGAATTTGATGAAGAGATGATTTATACAATCTTTAAAAAAACAATTAAGCAATTACCTATGGCTTTTAAATCAAATACCAATAAAGTAAATGATTTCTTTAAATTGATATTGCGAAGATTAATACCTATAAAATATGAAGTACCATTGCAGACTAATCAAAAAAAGATTATGATGTTTGTGGGACCTACCGGGGTTGGAAAAACTACAACAATAGCGAAACTAGCAGCCAGATTTGCTTATAAAATGCCAATAAATTATAAAGTTGGAATTATAACTTTAGATTCATTCAGAGTAGGTGCTATCGAACAATTAAAAGCTTATACAAATATTATGAGATTACCCCTTGAGGTAGTTAAAAGAACTGAAGATTTAAGTGAAGCGATTTCTAGATTAAAAGATTGTCATTATATTTTAATAGACACAGCAGGCAGCAGCCAATATGATATGGATAAAATTGAGTTGATTAGTCAATACCAACAAAATCTTGATGAAAATATTTTGATTGAAAAAACTCTTGTATTGCCGGCAAATATTAAAACATCAGATTTACATGAAATTTATAATAAGTATGCTGTATTGGGTATTAATAATCTTAATTTTACAAAACTTGATGAAACAAAAAGTTTTGGAAGTTTAATGTCTTTTACTCATAAATCTAAAAAATCTATCTCGTTTTTATCAATTGGACAAAATGTACCTGATGATTTAATTGTAGCTGATGCATCTTTTTTAATAAATTGTTTTATGGATAGAAAATGTAGTAGGGATAAAATTGTTTAATCAAATTTCGCAACAAGCACAAAATTTAGTTTCTTTAACTACAAAATCTGCTGCTGAAAAATCTAAAACTAAGGTTATAGCCATTACCTCCGGAAAAGGCGGTGTAGGAAAATCTACCATTACTGCAAATATGGCATTTGTATTATCCCAAAAAGGTTACAATGTAGCTGTACTTGATGCTGATATTGGTTTAGCAAATATGCAGGTTTTGCTTAATGTGAGACCGGCAAAAACATTTTTTGATTATATTGACGGACACTCATCTTTAGAAGAAATTTTGATTCCAACACAGTATGATAATCTTACTTTATGTGCAGGTAAAAGTGGCTATGAATATACAAAGAATACTAATAGTTTAGTATTTTCAAGAGTTGTTACTCAAATTGTTCAACTTGACCGCTACGATATTTTACTTATAGATACAGGAGCCGGATTAAATGAATATGTGCAAGAGTTTTTAGATATATCTGACGAGATTTTGGCTATTACTACAACAGACCCTAGTGCAATTACAGATGCTTATGCTTTAATTAAAATGCTAAGCAAGACTAAGAAGAAGTTGTTAATATGTTTTAATCATACTAAAAATTATACAATTGGCGATACAATTACAAATTCAATTAAAGATTTATCACAAAAAAATAGATTAAACAAGAATTTTATGGTAAAATATATAGGGAGTATAAGTAGTACACAAAATATTCAAAAGGCAGGAAGACGAAGATTACTTTTTGTTAATGAATTTAAATATGATGTTGCTACTATTGACTTGGAGAATGTAGTGGATAAATTATTGAGAGAGTTGGAAAAGGTGAAGAAATGGTAATTCAGAGTTTCTCTCGGCAAATGATTGAGGGTAGTGTTTTTCGTGCGTATATTGCCGCTGGTTTTTTTGCAACTCTAATATTTTTTGTCTTAAATTCTCATTTGTTTACACCGTTTGAAATGATGTTTGGTACAATTATTGTCACAATAGCATTTAAAGGGATATCAAATATGATGATCTCTTTGGTTATTTTGTTATTTAATTTACAAGGTACACAGGATGAACAGGCATTTAAAATAGCAGAAGATAAATTGGATTTATTAATGCATCAAATGAAAATGAATACAGTAGAATCAAAAGATTCTACAAATACGAAATAGGGGGATAAGGATATGAATCTTGGTGAAGTTTTAAGTTCTGTTGGATCAATCAGTGGTCAAAGTATGACATTAAAGCCAGAATCTGAAAAGATAGAAGGTAATTCTTTTTCTGATGTTTTAAAAACTGCTATGGGTGATGTAAATACTCAACAAGTAGAGGCATATGATGCGATGAAGAGTATCGCTACAGGAAAAGTTGAAAATTTACAAGAAGCTATTCATCAAATTGAAGAAGCTGAGTTGAGTTTAAAGTTAGGGCTGGAAGTAAAAAACAAGGCACTAGGGGCTTATAAGCAGATTATGGCGATGCAGGTTTAAAAAGGGATAAAATATGGGTTTTTTTGATGGTTATAATGTAGCGACATCCGGTATGTCAGCACAACGGACTAGAATTAATGTAGTAAGTGCAAATATTGCAAATGCACAAACGACCCATACTGAAAATGGCGGTCCTTATAAAAAACAAAATGTGGTATTTGAAGAACTTCTTTTGGATAATGTAAAAAATAACAATAAAAGTGAAGGTTTTGGTAATACAAATACTAATAATACTTCAAATCTAAGGGGTGTAGGGGTTAAAGAGATACTTGATACTAATGCTAAGCCTATGATGAAATATGAACCACAACACCCCGATGCTAACAAGGAGGGGTTTGTAGCATATCCGAATATAAATCCTGTAATTGAGATGGTAGATTTAATCGAAGCTATGAGATCTTATGAAGCAAATGTGGCAGCTTTTCAACAACAAAAGGCAATGGATACAAAAACTTTAGATATATTAAAAGGATAATGTAGATGTCAGTTGACTTTACAAGTGCTAATATAGAAACTAAACCGACAAAAGTAAAGCAATCAATACTGCTAACTGATGATTTATCTAGTACAAAATCTGATGAAGTAAAAGAAAAACCATCTCTCTTTGATAAACTGTTAGATTCTACAAAACATACACAAAAAGATACTTCTACAAAAAAAAGTGATGTTTCAACTAAGAGTGAAAAAACTAACAATACTACAACAAAACAAGACAAAGAATTAATACAAACTAAGAGCGACAAAGCAGCTAAAATAACTGTAGATAAGAATATTAAGGAGCCATCTTTACTTGATAAAATGATTATGGATGCAAAAAAAGAGCTTGCTTCAAAAGATAAAAATACAGAAATTCTAAAAGATATTAAGAGTGAAAATAAAACTAAAGATATCTCACCAAAAGAAGAGATAGTTACAAAAGATAAAAATATAGAAATTTCAAAAGATATTAAGAGTGAAAATAAAACTAAAGATATCTCACCAAAAGAAGAGATAGTTACAAAAGATGAAAAGAGTGAAACTGCTGCCACTTCAAAAGATAAAAATACAGAAATTCTAAAAGATATTAAGAGTGAAAATAAAACTAAAGATATCTCACCAAAAGAAGAGATAGTTACAAAAGATGAAAAGAGTGAAACTGCTGCCACTTCAAAAGATAAAAATACAGAAATTTTAAAAGATATTAAGAGTGAAAATAAAACTAAAGATATCTCACCAAAAGAAGAGATAGTCACAAAAGATAAAAAAATAGAAATTTCAAAAGATATTAAGAGTGAAAATAAAACTAAAGATATTTCACCAAAAGAAGAGATAGTTACAAAAGATAAAAAGAATGAAACTGCCGCTGCTTCAAAAGATAAAAATATAGAAATTTCAAAAGATATTAAGAGTGAAAATAAA
>JAGLOP010000014.1 GCA_023138835.1 Arcobacteraceae bacterium | reverse complement strand
AAGAAAGAGAAAGAGGAATTACTATTGCTACTTCTCATATTGAGTATGAAACAGAAGCTAGACATTACGCTCACGTTGATTGTCCAGGACATGCTGACTACGTAAAAAATATGATTACTGGTGCTGCTCAAATGGATGGTGCTATCTTAGTTATTGCTGCTACTGACGGTCCTATGGCTCAAACTAGAGAGCATATCTTACTTTCTAAACAAGTTGGTGTTCCATATATTGTTGTATTCATGAACAAAGAAGATCAATTAGATGATGAAGATAAAGAAGAGATGTTAGAATTAGTTGAAATGGAAATTAGAGAGTTACTTGATACTTATGAATTCCCAGGTGATGATACTCCAATTATCGCTGGATCTGCGTTCCAAGCATTAGAAGAAGCTAAAGCTGGTAAAGAAGGTGAGTGGACTGCAAAGATTATGGAATTAATGGATGCTGTTGATTCTTATATCCCGACTCCAAAAAGAGCTACAGAAGAGTCTTTCTTAATGCCAGTTGAAGATGTATTCTCAATTGCAGGAAGAGGAACAGTTGTTACTGGTGCTATCTCTCAAGGTACAATTAAACTTGGTGATAAAATTGAAATCGTTGGTTTAAAAGATACTCAAGAAACTACAGTTACTGGAATTGAAATGTTCAGAAAAGAGATGGATTACGCTGAAGCTGGTGATAATGCAGGTCTTTTATTAAGAGGAATTGCTAAAGATCAAGTTGAAAGAGGACAAGTACTTGTATTACCAGGTTCAATTACTCCACACACAAAATTCGTATGTGAAGTGTATATTCTTTCTAAAGACGAGGGTGGTAGACATACACCTTTCTTTACAAACTATAGACCACAATTTTATGTAAGAACTACAGATGTTACTGGTTCTATTACTTTACCTGAAGGTACTGAAATGGTTATGCCTGGTGATAATGTTGAGTTAACAGTAGAATTAGTTGCTCCTGTTGCACTTGAAAAAGGTACTAAGTTCGCTATTAGAGAAGGTGGTAGAACTGTTGGTGCTGGTGTTGTTGCAAGCATCATTGCATAAGTAGTACATTATGGGTGATAGAATTAAAATTGGATTAAAATGTACAGAGAATGGTGACATTAACTATACAACAATGAAAAATCCAAAAACTCATACTGAAAAGTTTGAGGTAACAAAATATAGTCCAAGATTAAGAAAGCATACACTTCATAAAGAAGTAAAGCTTAAATCTTAGGATTTTAACAAGATTTCGGATACCGGATTTATAATCTGGTATCTATTTTTGTAGGCCAATAGCTCCAATGGTAGAGCACCGGATTCCAAATCCGGGTGTTGGGGGTTCGAGTCCCTCTTGGCCTGCCACTAAAGTAGTGAAAAACTAAAAGTGAAATGAGTTTCATTTTTAACTTTTCACTTAAATAAAGGTATTGATAATGGGTAAATTAGGTCTATATTATAAGCAAGCAAAAGATGAATTACATAAAGTAATTTTTCCTATTAAAGAGCAAGTAAGAAGTGCATATATTTCTGTTTTTGTTGTAGTTACGATTATATCATTATTTTTAGCACTTATTGACGCAATAATGTCAGTAAGTTTATCATCTGTAATTAACTAGGAGAATTATTAATGGCACATAATTGGTATGCGATACAAACTCACTCAGGAAGTGAATTAGCTATTAAAAGAGCATTGGATAAATTATCTGAAGAGATGAATGATGGTAAAATTGAGCAGGTTTTAGTTCCAACAGAAGACTTAATCGAGATTAAAAAAGGGACTAAAATAATAGTTGAGAGACCTTTATACTCAGCGTATGTATTTGCAAAAATTGATTTAGATACTGCACTTTGGCACGCAATACAATCAATGCCAAAAGTGGGTCGTTTTATTGGGGAATCAAAAAAACCAACACCATTATCAGATAAAGATGTTCAACAAATCTTAGATAAAGTAGAAAAAAGAGAAGCTCCTAAACCAAAAGTTTCATTTGAAGAGGGTGAAATGGTTAGAATTAAAGACGGTTCATTTGCTAACTTTAATGGAATAGTTGAAAGTTTTGATTTGACATCTGGAATGTTAAAATTAAATGTTGTAATTTTTGGAAGAAATACTCCTGTTGAGATATCGTATGTTCAAGTAGAAAGAGTAGCTTAAACTAATATAGCTAAGTGTTAAGTGCTAAGTTGATAATTGAATTTGTCATTTTAGCACTTAGCATGACATGTTAAAAAATAACTATGTTAAGATTTATTTATTAAACATTAACATTAAATAAAATAAGGAAATAAAATGGCAAAAAAAGTAGAAGGTATATTAAAACTTCAAATACCTGCTGGTGCAGCTAATCCATCACCACCTGTTGGACCTGCGTTAGGTCAAAGAGGGATTAACATTATGGAATTTTGTAAATCGTTCAATGAAAAAACAAAAGATAAGGCTGGATTTAAAATTCCAGTAGAGATTACAGTTTATTCTGATAAAAGCTTTACATTTGTAACTAAACAACCACCAATGGCTGATTTAATTTTGAAAGCTGCGGGAATTAAAAAAGGTAGTGATAATCCACTAAAAAATAAAATTGCAAAATTAACAAAAGAACAAGTTATGGCTGTTGTTGATCAAAAGATTGCAGATTTAAATACTAACGATGTAGAACAAGCAGCTAAAATAGTTGCAGGTTCTTGTAGAAGTATGGGAATTGAAGTAGAATAATTCTATTTTAATACAAGTCTTTACCACTAGACTTTAAAAATAAGTTGGTAGCAACTTAGAGGATTCATTTCCTCTTACAAAAAAACAAAATTATTATAAATTGCGGAGATAAAAATGGCGAAAGTTTCAAAAAGATATAAAGCTTTATTAGAAAAAGTAGATAGTAGTAAAGAGTATGCACTAAATGATGCAGTTGCTTTATTAAAAGATTTAAAATCAGCTAAGTTTGATGAGAGTATTGATCTTGCATTAAATTTAAATGTGGATCCAAGACATGCTGATCAAATGATTAGAGGTGCAGTAGTACTTCCTGCAGGAACCGGTAAAACTGTAAGAGTTGCAGTTATGGCTAAGGGAACCAAAATGGATGATGCTAAAGCAGCTGGTGCTGATATCGTTGGTAATGACGATTTAGTTGAATCAATTCAAGCTGGAAACATTGATTTTGATGTACTTATTGCTACACCGGATACAATGGGATTAGTTGGTAAAATTGGTAGAATTTTAGGACCAAAAGGTTTAATGCCAAATCCTAAAACAGGAACAGTAACTATGGATGTAACTAAAGCAGTTAGCGAAGCTAAGGGTGGAAAAGTTACATATAGAGTTGATAAAAAAGGTAATATTCATGCAGGTATTGGTAAAGCTTCATTTACGCAAGAGCAAATATTAGAAAATATTACAACAATAATGTCATCTGTTAATAAACAAAAGCCGGCATCTGCAAAAGGTAGATTTATAATCACTGCTGCATTGTCATTAACTATGAGTCCATCTGTAAAAGTTGATACTCAAGAGATGATTGATATTAAATAATCCTATTTTGGATTTATCTTAAAACTAAAGACAGTAGGTTAGATTTTTTAATCTTGTAAAACCTACCGAAGTTGGATGTTTGGAAGGAGAAAATAAAATGACTAAAATACAAAAGAATGAAATCATTGAAGCTTTAACTGAAGAATTTAAAACTTCTGGTGCGTTAGTTGTAGCTGACTATAAAGGAAGCTCACATAAAGCACTTGAAGAGTTAAGAAATTCAGCTCGTGAAGTTGATGCAAAAGTTCAAGTTGCTAAAAATTCATTAGTTAATATTGCACTTAAAAATGCAGGACTTCCTGAATTAGAATTAACTGGAACAAATGTCTTTGTTTGGGCTGAAGATCAAATTTCTGCTTGTAAAGTAGCGGATAAATTTGCTACAGCAAATAAAGAAACATTTGTTATCAAAACTGGTATTATTGAAGGAAATGCTGCGGATGTTGCAACAATTAATGCCTTTGCTAAATTACCTGGTAGAGAAGAACTTCTTGGTATGCTTGCAGCTACTTGGATGGCTCCTGTTGCTAACTTTACTATTGGGCTTGATGCTCTTAGAAAGAAAAAAGAAGAAGAAGCAGCATAAGCTGTAAATTGTTGTAAGTATAACTTGCTAATAAAATTAATGTGACTTCTGTCACATCGTGGAAATAAATTATTGAAAAATTTACTTTTTTAATAATTTATCGGTAACGGATATAAAAAAATTAAGGACATAAAATGGCGATTTCTAAAGAAGACGTATTAGATTATATTTCAGGATTAAGTGTATTAGAACTTTCTGAATTAGTAAAAGAATTTGAAGAAAAATTTGGTGTATCTGCACAACCTGTTGCAGTAGCTGGTGCTGCTGGTGGAGCTGCTGAAGCTGCTGAAGAGCAAACAGAATTCGATGTAATAATCATGAGTGCTGGTGATAAAAAGATTAATGTAATTAAAGCAGTAAGAGCTCTTACTGGTCTTGGATTAAAAGAAGCTAAAGCTATGGCTGAAGAAGCTGGAGCAGTAGTTAAAGCAGGTGTTTCTAAAGAAGATGCAGAAGCTGCAAAAACTGCTTTAGAAGAAGCTGGTGCAACTGTAGAAGTTAAATAATTACTTATTATTTAAACTGCTAAAAAGCAACAATTAATGCTCTGTATTCTTACAGAGCATTAGTCGTTTACGGGTATTTGAAGATTTTAACCTATGTGTGTGATTTGAGTACATATAGGTTAGGATGATTCTTCCGCTTTTATTTACACAATAAAAGCTTTTAATTAACATAGATTAAACGAAAGGCTAATATGATTAATTCATTAAAATCTGGAAATAGATTAAGAGTTGATTTTGCAAAAAATCCACAAAAAATAGAAATTCCTAACTTATTACAATTACAACAAAATAGTTATGATAATTTTCTTATGGTAGGTTCTGATGACAGGACAGAAGCTGGAATTGAAAGAGTTTTCAAAACATCATTTCCTATTCATGATTCACAAAATAGATTTACATTAGAATATCTTGGCAGCGAGGTTGGAAAACCAAAATATAATGTAAAAGAAGCGATGGTAAGAAGTATGACATACTCTATTCCATTGAGAATTAAAATTAGACTTACACTTTGGGATTTGGATGAAAAGACTGGTGAAAAAGTTGGCGTAAAAGATATTAAAGAACAATCTTTATATATTAGAGAAATTCCTTTAATGACAGATAGAACGTCTTTTGTTATTAATGGAGTGGAGCGAGTTGTTGTAAATCAACTTCATAGATCACCAGGTGTAATTTTTAAAGAAGAAGAAGCTGCAACAGTTGCAAATAAATTGATATATACAGGTCAAATTATTCCAGATCGTGGTTCTTGGTTATACTTTGAATATGATGCAAAAGATATTTTATATGTAAGAATAAATAAAAGAAGAAAAGTACCTGTAACTATTATGTTAAGAGCATTAGATTACAGTAAAGAAGATATAATTAAATTATTTTATCCAATATTAAATATTCAAGTTAAAAATAATAAATTTTTAACTCAGTTTAAAGTTGAAGAATTTATGGGAAGAGTTGAGTATGATTTAATTGATAACAAAGGTAATTTAGTAATTGCTGCGGGTAAAAGATTAACTGAGAGAAAAGCAAAAGCCTTAGCGGAAGGTGGATTAAAACTTGTAGAATATCCAGTAGAATTATTAATGGAAAGACATACTGCAAGCTCTATTTTTGATCCAGAATCTGGAGAAATATTATTTGATGCATTAACACCGCTTGATGATTTAAAATTAAAGAAATTATTAGATTTAGGATTCAAATCATTTGATATTGCAAATGATTTAGCTCATGGTGTTGATGATTCTATTATTAAAGCATTTAAAGCTGATGCAGAATCAATTAAGTTATTAAAGCAAACTGAACAACTAGAAGATGAAAATGATCTTTGTGCTATTAGAATTTATAAAGTTATGAGACCAGGTGAGCCTGTAACTAAAGAAGCAGCTAGAGAATTTGTTAAAAAGTTATTTTTTGATCCAGAGAGATACGATTTAACAAAAGTAGGTAGAATGAAAATGAATCATAAATTAGGTGTAAATGTACCTGAATATGTGACAGTTCTAACTCATGAAGATATTATTAAAACAGTTCAATACCTTGTAAAAGTAAAAGCAGGACATGGACATATTGATGATAGAGATCACTTAGGAAACAGAAGAATCAGATCAATTGGTGAGCTTTTATCTAATGAATTACATTCTGGTTTAATTAAAATGCAAAAAGCTATTAGAGACAAAATGACTACTCTAAGTGGTACATTGGAAGATTTAATGCCTCATGATTTAATTAATTCTAAAATGATTACATCAACAATTACAGAATTTTTTACATCTGGACAACTTTCTCAATTTATGGATCAAACAAATCCATTATCAGAAGTTACACATAAAAGAAGACTTTCTGCACTTGGTGAAGGTGGACTTGTAAAAGAGAGAGCCGGATTTGAAGTAAGAGATGTACATCCTACTCACTATGGTAGAATTTGTCCGGTTGAAACTCCAGAGGGTCAAAATATTGGTCTTATTAATACTTTGGCAACTTATTCGAAAGTAAATGCATTAGGTTTTATTGAAACTCCTTATAAAAAAGTTGAAAATGGACTTGTAAGTGAAGTGATTGAATACTATACAGCTACTCAAGAAGAGAGTAGAATTATTGCTCCTGGTTCTACAAAATTAACTTCTGACGGTAAGATTGTTGAAAATCTAGTGGAAGCTAGAATTGATGGTGAAATTATGTTGATTGAATCATCAAAAGTTGAACTTATTGATATCTCATCTCAAATGGTTATGGGTGTTGCTGCATCTTTAATCCCCTTCTTAGAACATGATGATGCCAACAGAGCATTGATGGGTTCAAATATGATGAGACAAGCTGTTCCATTACTTAAACCATATGCTCCAGTAGTAGGAACAGGTTTAGAAAAAACAGTTGCAAGAGATTCTTGGTCAGCTATTAAAGCTAGCAGAGCCGGTGTAATTGAAAAAGCTGACAGTAAAAATATTTATGTTCGTGGAGAAGATGATGACGGTGCATTTATTGATCATTATTTATTAAGTAAAAATACAAGAACAAATAACAATACAGCATTCGTTCAAAGAAATACAGTAAAAGAAGGTCAAGCAGTTGAAGTTGGTCAAGTTATTGCTGATGGTCCTTCTATGGATAATGGTGAGTTAGCTATTGGTTTTAATGCTTGTGTTGCATTTATGCCTTGGCATGGATATAACTATGAAGATGCGATTATTCTTTCTCAAAAACTAATAAAAGAAGATGCGTTTACATCTGTTCATATTTATGAAAAAGAGGTTGAATCTAGAGAATTAAAACATGGAAATGAAGAGATTACTAGAGATTTACCCGGTGTAAAATCTGAGTCAATCACACATCTTGATGATAGCGGTATTGTAAAAATAGGAACTTATCTTAGACCTGGAATGATTATGGTTGGTAAAGTTACACCAAAAGGTGAAATTAAACCAACTCCGGAAGAGAGACTTTTAAGAGCAATTTTTGGTGAAAAGGCCGGACATGTTATTAATAAATCTTTACATTGCCCTGCTTCTATGGAAGGTACTGTAGTTGATGTTAAAGTATTTACTAAAAAAGGTTATGAAAAAGATGAAAGAGCTTTAGAAGCTCTTGAATCTGAAAAAGCTGAACTTGATGTTGAGCATCATGATAAATTAATGATGTTAGATAGAGAAGAGATTCTTAAAATTAATAATCTATTATCAACAAATAAATTAGCAAAAGATGTTGAAGTTGGTGAAAAAGTATTTAAAAAAGATGAGATATTAACAGTTGAAGATTTATCTAATATCAATAGATTTGCGATGAAAAAAGTTGTAGCATCGTATGCAAAAGATATTCAAAAAGAATATAATACTATTAAAAATCACTTTATTAAAGAAAAAACAACATTGAGAGAAGAGCATGAAGCCAAACTTGATATTTTAGCTCATGATGATATTTTACCTGGTGGAGTGATTCAACAAGTTAAGGTATATATTGCAACTAAAAGAAAAGTAAAAGTTGGTGATAAAATGGCTGGGCGACATGGAAATAAAGGTATTGTTTCTAATATTGTTCCTGAAGTTGATATGCCGTACTTAGAAGATGGTTCAACAGTTGATGTTATTTTAAATCCACTGGGTGTTCCCTCAAGAATGAATATTGGTCAGATTCTTGAAGTTCATTTAGGTCTTATAGGTAAAAAATTAGGAGCTCAAATTCAAGAGATGTTTGATGCTAAACAAAAAGATTTTATCAAAGATTTAAGAGCGAAAATGATTGAAATTGCAGATGTTGCAAAATTGATGAATGGAAAAGCTTTCCTAAAATCATTGGACGATGAAGCATTACTTGACTATGCAAGAGATTGGTCTCAAGGTGTTAGATTTGCAACTCAAATTTTTGATGGTGCAAAACAAGAAGAGTTTGATAAATTATTTGAATTGGCAAAAATTGATACTGATGGAAAAACTGAGCTATACGATGGTATGACAGGTGCAAAAATGAGAGAAAGAGTAAATGTAGGTTATATGTATATGCTTAAACTTCATCACCTTGTTGATGAAAAAGTTCATGCTAGATCTACAGGACCTTATTCACTTGTAACTCAACAACCAGTTGGTGGTAAAGCACTATTTGGTGGGCAGCGATTTGGAGAGATGGAAGTTTGGGCTTTAGAAGCTTATGGAGCAACAGCTGTACTAAAAGAGATGCTTACAACAAAATCTGATGATGTTGAGGGTAGAACAGCAGCATATAAAGCAATTGCAAATGGAGAGAATGTACCAAGTTCAGGTGTTCCTGAAACATTTTTTGTATTAACAAAAGAACTTCAAGCCTTAGGACTTGATGTAGAAATTTATGAAGAGGCGGATGCAGATGAGTAAAATAGAAAAAATATTAAAACCAATTGAAATTCAAGAGTTAGAAAAACCAAAAGATTTTTCAGCATTTCAACTAAAACTTGCAAGTCCTGAGAAAATTTTATCTTGGTCTTCTGGTGAAGTTAAAAAACCTGAAACTATTAACTATAGAACATTAAAACCTGAAAGAGACGGTTTGTTTTGTGCTAAAATCTTTGGACCGGTAAAAGATTATGAATGTCTTTGCGGTAAATACAAAAAGATGAGATATAAAGGTATTGTTTGTGAAAAATGTGGAGTTGAAGTAACTTCATCTAAAGTTAGACGACACAGAATGGGTCATATTGATTTAGTAGCTCCCGTAGCTCATATTTGGATGGTAAGTTCGCTTCCTTCAAGAGTAGGAACACTTCTTGGTGTTAAGCTTAAAGATTTAGAAAGAGTTTTATACTATGAAGCATATATTGTAAATAATCCAGGTGATGCTTTTTATGATAGTGAAAGAACTAAGCCTGTAAAAAAATATGATGTATTGAATGAAGAACAATATAGAATTATAGAAGAACATTTTGATGGTACAGATTTTGAAGCTAAAATGGGTGGAAAAATAGTACAAGAATTATTATCTAAAATTGATTTAGTTGATTTATTAAATTCTTTAAAAGAAGATATGGCTGCAACAAAATCTGAAGCTAAACGAAAAACTATTATTAAAAGATTAAAAGTTGTTGAAAACTTCTTAAACAGTGGGAATAGACCTGAATGGATGATGTTAACTGTACTTCCTGTTCTTCCTCCGGATATTAGACCTCTTGTAGCACTTGATGGTGGAAAGTTCGCTGTTTCTGATGTAAATGATTTATATAGAAGAGTTATAAACAGAAACAACAGACTTAAAAGATTAGTTGAACTAGATGCTCCTGAAATTATTCAAAGAAATGAGATGAGAATGCTTCAAGAAGCAGTTGATGCTTTATTTGATAATGCTAAAACAGCTAATGCTGTTAAAGGTGCAAATAAAAGACCTTTAAAATCTTTATCTGAAATTATTAAAGGTAAACAAGGTCGATTTAGACAAAATCTTCTTGGAAAAAGAGTTGATTTCTCTGGAAGATCTGTAATTGTTGTTGGACCAAATTTAAGAATGGATCAGTGTGGTATTCCTAAGAAAATGGCACTTGAACTGTTTAAACCGCATTTAATGGCAAAACTAGAAGAGAAAGGTTATGCAACTACATTAAAAGCTGCAAAAAGATTAATCGAAGCTGCTACAAATGAAGTATGGGAATGTTTAGTTGAGATTGTTGAAGATTATCCTGTATTATTAAACAGAGCTCCAACACTGCATAAACTTTCAATTCAAGCATTTAATCCTGTTTTAATTGATGGGAAAGCAATTCAGTTGCATCCATTAGTTTGTTCTGCATTTAATGCCGATTTTGATGGGGATCAGATGGCTGTTCATATACCTTTATCACAAGAAGCTGTTGCTGAAGCAAAAGTTCTTATGATGAGTTCAATGAATATTTTATTACCAGCTTCGGGACGAGCTATAGCAGTACCTTCTCAGGATATGATTTTAGGTATCTATTATCTATCGTTAGAAAAAGACGGTGTTATTGGTGCACATAAACTATTTGCTAACCTTGATGAAATTAATATAGCATTAGAGTTAAAGAAAGTTGATATTCATGCAAAAATCAGAACAATAGTAGATGGAAAAATTATTCATACTACAGTTGGTAGAATGATTATTCATCATATTTTACCTGATTTTGTGCCGGTTGAGCTTTGGAATATTGTTTTAAAGAAAAAAAGCATTGGAACTTTAGTTGATTATATTTATAAGCATGGTGGATACAGTGTAACACCAAAATTTTTAGATAACTTAAAAGATTTAGGTTTTAAATATGCTACTGATGCCGGTATCTCTATCTCTATTGATGATATTAGAATCCCTGATTCTAAAGAAGGATTAGTTGCTAAAGGAAAAAAAGATGTTATTGAAGTACAAAAACAATTTAATCAAGGTCTTTTAACTGAGCAAGAAAGATACAATAAAATTATTGATATCTGGACAGTTTTAAATAATAAACTTGGTGTTGAGATGATGGATTTAGTTGAAGCAGATAAAGATGGATTTAACTCTATTTACATGATGGCTGATTCAGGTGCTAGAGGTAGTTCTGCACAAATTAGACAGCTTGCAGGTATGAGGGGACTTATGGCTAAGCCTGACGGTTCTATTATTGAAACACCGATTTTATCTAACTTCCGTGAAGGTCTAAATGTGTTAGAGTACTTTATCTCTACTCACGGTGCTAGAAAAGGACTTGCGGATACTGCGCTTAAAACAGCCAATGCCGGATACTTGACAAGAAAACTTATTGATGTATCACAAAATGTAAGAATTTCTATTGAAGATTGTGGTACACACGAAGGTATTGAAATTTCTGATATTGTGGATGGTAATGAATTAATTGAAGGTCTTGAAGAGAGAATTACAGGTCGTGTTATTGCAAATAATATTATGGACCCAATTTCAAATGAAATTTTATTTTCTGAAGGTACTTTAATCACAGAAGAGGATGCAAGCGTTGTAGTTGAAGCCGGTGTAAAATCAGTAACAATAAGAACGCCGCTTACTTGTAAAGAGGAAAATAGTCTTTGTGCTAAATGTTATGGTCTAAATCTTGGTGAGCAAAGAAAAGCAAATCCAGGTGAAGCTGTTGGTGTACTTGCTGCTCAATCAATTGGTGAGCCAGGAACTCAGTTGACACTTAGAACATTCCACGTTGGTGGAACTGCTAGTGCAACACAAGCTGAAAAAGAATTAAAAGCTACAAAAGAAGGTTTTTTAAGATATTACAATGTTAAAACATATACTACAAAAGATGGTAAACAAATAGTAGCAAACAGAAGAAATGCAGCTATTTTATTAGTTGAACCTAAAGTTAATGCACCATTTGAGGGTGTTGTAAATGTTGAAACAAAGCATGAAGAGGTTGTGATTACTGTTAAAGGGACTGAAACAAAAACTTATTATTTAAGAAAAAGTGATATTGCCAAACCAAATGAACTTGCAGGAGTAAGTGGAAAAATTGAAGGTAAATTATATTTACCTTACACATCTGGTGATAAAGTTAATAAAAATGAGTCTATCGTTGAAATTATAAAAGATGGTTGGAATGTACCTTCTCGAATCCCTTATGCTTCTGAACTTAAAGTTGAAGACGGTGCTCCTGTGACTAAAGAAATTATTTCAAAAGCTAACGGTACTGTAAAATACTTTAAGCTTGTAGGTGATTACTTAGAAAGATTTGAAGCAGTTAAAGTTGGTGATAAAATTACACAAAAAGGTTTATTTGCTGTAATTGTTGATGATAAAGATAGAGAAGCATTAAGACACTATATTTCAAGAGATTCAATTATTGAGATTGCTGACAATAATGAGGTTCAAAGTGATACAATTCTGGCGCGTCCTTCAACTCAATCTCAAGTTGTTATAGCTGAATGGGATCCTTATGCGAACCCTACAATTGCAGAAATTGACGGTGTGGTATCATTTGAAGATATTGTACCAGGTGTTACTGTGGCAGAAGCATTTGACGAATTAACAGGTACTTCTAAATTAGTAGTAAATGAATATATTCCTGCAGCATATAAACCTGCTATTGTAATTAAAAGTAAAGATGGTAATATAAATAGATATGTGCTTGAAGCAAAAACTGCTTTAGCAGTTACTGAGGGAGATGTAATAGCTGTTGCTGATATTATTGGTAAAACTCCAAAAGCTGTTGCAAAATCTTCGGATATTACAGGTGGTCTTCCTAGAGTATCTGAATTATTTGAAGCAAGAAGACCTAAAAACATTTCAGTTTTAGCTGGATTTGACGGTGTTGTTAGTTTTGGAAAACCATTAAGAAGTAAGCAAAGATTGATTATTACAGATAATAATGGACATAAAGAAGAATATTTAATACATAAAGATAGAGAAATCCTAGTTCGAGACGGCGAGTTTGTTCATGCAGGTGAAGAATTAACTGATGGGCAAAAAGCAAGTCATGATATTTTAAGAATTCTTGGAGATAAAGCTTTAAATGAGTTTATTGTTTCTGAAGTTCAAGGTGTATATAGATCTCAAGGTGTTAGTATCGCTGATAAACATATTGAAGTGATTTTATCTCAAATGTTAAGACAAGTTAATATTGTAGATCCGGGAAATACTAAATTTGTATTTGGTGATATGGTATCTAAGAAAAGATTTAAAGCTGAAAATAAAAGAATCTTAAAGATGAGTGGAGAGCCTGCACTTGCCGAACCGGTTTTACTTGGTATTACAAGAGCTGCTGTAACATCTGACAGTATTATATCAGCTGCATCATTTCAAGAAACTACAAAAGTTTTAACAGAAGCTGCAATTTCTGCTAAAATGGATATGTTAACAGATCTAAAAGAAAATGTTGTTATCGGTAGAACTATTCCTGTTGGAACTGGTTTATACAGAAATCAAAAAATTAAATTCGGTACTAACTCTTAGTACCGGCACATAAAGTAAGGTAGCTTTACCTTACTTTTATTACTTCTCATATATTATATTAATTTATAAAAGTTTCATAATAGTTTTACCTATTTTTAAGAATAAAACATATAGACTGTATCTGTTTAAAAAATTTAAAGGGGTATATATGTTTAAAAAAACATTAATGAGCTTAGTAGCAGTTACTATGCTGACAGGTACGGTATTTGCTGATAAACTTGCAGATGTAAAAAAAGCCGGTGTGTTAAAGGCCGGTGTAAAATATGATTTCAAACCATTTGGTTTTGTGAATGATAAAAATAAAGTAGTAGGTTTTGATATTGATTTATTAAGATATATCGCAAAAGATTTAGGTGTAAAAGTTAAATTCCAACAAGTTACATCAAAAACAAGAATTCCTTTAGTTGCCGGTGGTCAAATTGATATTGCAGCTGCTTCTATGACACATAAAGTTATGAGAGATGATACTATTGATTTTACTATCTCTTACTTTTTTGACGGTCAATCTATGCTGGTGAGAGCCGACGAAAGAACTAGAACCGCAAAAGGTTTTGCAGGTAAAAAAGTTGGTGCTATTCAAGGTGCTACAAGCGGTGAGAACTTTAAAAAGGCTTCACCAAAAGCAAAAATTATATATTTTCAAGAATATCCTCAAGCTGTAATGGCACTTAGAAAAGGTAAAATTGATGCAGTTACAACTGACTTAGTATGGTGTAGTACACAAGCTAATGACAGTAAAGGTAAACTTAAAGTTACCGGCGGAACAATCTCTTTTGAACCGTATGGTATGGGAATTGCAGAGAATGAATCTAATTTTAGAGATGCTGTAAATATTGCAATTCAAAAATCAGTTAAAGATGGTTATTATGCTAAATCTTACAAAAAATGGTTTGGTACAAATCCAAAGGTTATTCCAGAAGTATGGCCGTAAGTCTATAATTTTTAATGTTGAATGTTTAATCTTAAATTATCATTCAACATTTATAATTTAAAATTTAAAATTAGGATTTTTTGTGGGATATGAATTTGACTGGTCAGTTTTACTGACATATAAACAACTGCTTATAGATGGGTTTATAATGACTCTGAAACTATCTATAATTGGTATCTTTTTTGCTTTCCTAATTGGTGCTATATTAGGCTTAGCTCGTGTTAGTAAAAACTTTTTTATCTCGTTATTAGCAACTTATTATTTAGAGTTTTTTCGAAATATTCCATTAATAGTACAGATGTTTTTTATCTATTTTTCTTTTACACTTACTGATAGTTTTCCATTTCTAGAAACTTTTGGGACTTGGATAGGAATTGAAAATCATAATGAGTTTTTCTCGGCTCTAATAGCGCTAATTACCTATACAAGTACATATATAGCAGAGGCGATTAGAGGTGGTATTCAGTCATTGCCAAAAGGGCAGCTTGAAGCTTCTAAAACTTTAGGGATGAATTATTTCCAATCGATGTATTTTATTATATTTCCACAAGCTATTAAAATAGTATGGGGACCTGTTACCAGTCAATTTTTAAATCTTATTAAAAATTCATCTTTGGCTATGACAATAGGAGTTGCTGAATTAACATTTCAAACTCAAGAGATAGATAGTTTAACTTTTAGAGGATTTGAAGCAGCAACAGCTGTAACTATACTCTACTTATTTTTAACATTAATGACCTCATATATTATGGCTTTTATAAATAAATATATGTTAATCAAAACATCAAGTAAAGGTGGAAATATAAGATGAGTGATAAATTAAATAAATATTTTGAACAACATAAAGTTTTATATTTTCTATTTAACTTTGTATTAATTGTATCACTTTTAAAACTATTTCAAGTGACAGCTTATCCGGATGCTAATTTTAGTGAAGCTTTGACAAGTGGAAATATTCAGTTTATGCTTTTTGGAATGGATGATGAACTAGGTGGTTTGGTATTGACTTTTTATTTAGCTTTCACAGCTATTATTTTATCTTTTATATTTGGTTCTATTTTAGGAATTGCAAGATGGAGTGATATAAAAATATTTAAAATACCTGCAACTTTATTTATAGAATTATTTAGATCAATTCCTCATATTATGGTTATATTTTGGGTATTTTTTGCTATGCCGATATTTTTTGCTATGGTATTTAATATAAAAGTTACATCATCTGCTTTAACTTCTGCAATAGTTGCTTTTACATTATTTGAATCAGCACATATTGCTGAAATAGTAAGAGCTGGATTGAATTCAATGCCTAAAGGTCAATTTGAAGCGGCAAAGACTTTGGGGATGAATCATTGGCAAACATTTACTTTAATAATTTTACCACAAGCGTATAGAAGAATGATACCATCGTTAGTATCTCAATTTGTATCATTATTTAAAGATACATCTTTAGTATATGTTATTGGAGTGGTTGAATTTTTTAGAGCAGCAACTATTATAAATAATAGAATATATATGAGTTTTGAGATATTAAGTATAGTTGCTATTATATATTTTTTATGTGCATTTACATTAAGTACGATTGCAGGACAGTTAGAGAAAAAAGTTGAAAAACAGATAAATACTTAAGGGTTGGTTATGAGTGATAATATGATGATAGAGATGAAAGATATACAAAAGCATTATGGTGATTTTAAAGCTTTAACAGATGTTAATTTTAGTGTCAAAAAAGGTGAGATTGTTGTGATTTGTGGTCCTTCAGGAAGTGGAAAATCTACTTTAATTAGATGTATAAATAAACTTGAAGATATTTCAAGCGGTACAATTATAGTCAATGGTGCCGATTTGAGTGATAAAAAAACTGATATAAATAAAGTGCGGCAACAAGCGGGTATGGTATTTCAACATTTTAATTTATTCCCGCATAAAACAATTCTAGAAAATATAACAATAGGTCCTATACAAGTAAGAAAATTATCCAAAGCAGACGCAAATAAAAAGGCGATGGAGCTGCTTGAAAAAGTAAAAATTCCTCATCAAGCAGATAAATATCCGGGTGAGCTAAGTGGTGGACAGCAACAAAGAGTTGCGATTGCCAGAACTTTGGCAATGGAGCCTGAAGTTATATTATTTGATGAACCAACATCAGCTTTGGACCCTGAGATGATTGGTGAAGTTTTAGATGTTATGAAATCATTGGCAACAGAAAACTTTACAATTGTATGTGTAACTCATGAGATGGGATTTGCAAAAGAGGTTGCCGACAGGGTAATCTTTATGGATGAGGGACAAATTATCGAAGAAAATACTCCGGAAGAGTTTTTTCATAATCCAAAAAGCGATAGATTAAAACTATTTTTAGAGCAAATACTTGAACATTAAAATAAAATCTTATATATTAAGTTATCATGTTTTACAAGTTTAAATTCCGCTATGCTACATGAAATTGCTGAAATAATTGGGATAATATCTTTTTCAGTTAGTGGTTTTTATATAGCTGTAAGAAATAATCTTGATATCTTAGGAATTTTTATAAGTGCATTTTTAACTGCACTTGGCGGCGGTATTATAAGGGATACGATTGTTGGTATTCCTCCCACATCTTTATCAACGATAACCCCTATGCTTATAGTCTCAGGTATGATAGTTTTACTGATTTTACTTAAATTTCATAAAAAACAAGACTACGACAGAAAACCACTTTTTGTATTTATAGATAGTATCGGACTTATCTCTTTTTCTATTGCAGGAGCTCTCATAGCTATAGAACATAACTTTGCTTTATCCGGAGTAATTATTTTAGCTTTTATCACAGCAATTGGCGGTGGTATATTTAGAGATACGCTTCTTAATGTTGTACCTTATGTTTTAAAAGGTGGGTTTTATGGAATCATATCTATTATCATTGGTTTTTTAGTTTATATTTTAAATATTTTTGAGCTACTTGGATTTGTTTCATTGGTATGTTTATTTATTTTTGGCATACTTTTAAGATGGCTGGCTTTTACGCAAAACTGGAAACTACCAAGTTTATAAAATTTTTTTACTAAACTTGACGCAGATACAAAAAGTATTTCTTTTTATATCTTTTCTAAAGTCAACCCTTGAATACCTAAGTTTCCATACCTATGATAGCTATTAGAGATACTTTGCTCTATAAAATAGTGCATCAACTCTAATCTACCATGAGATAAAAAATTATCAGAAGCTATATATATTGCCTTGTCTGAGATTGAATTATAGATATTATTAGTTACATTATTAGGGTGTAAAAATCTTACTCTTTGTGACATAGGTATTTTAGCAATGAGTTCATCTTCATCATCTCTACTAATGCTGTCATTTTCACCTATAAATGCAGCTTGTTTTGATTCTATCCAAATAAGTTCTGCTTTCTTTGATTTTTTAGGGATTGAGATATGAAAATCTGCTCCCACCATCTTAACAGCCATAATAGTTGTTAAAATCTCATCTAACTCATCATCTTCTTCTACTCTAAGAAGTACACTTTTAACTGGTAAATATCTAATAATATTCGACTCACCTCTTATATGTGAATAATCATGCTCTTTTAAAAACTCAACCTCATACCAATGTGCAAAATGACATATATATTTAAGTGCTGATTCACACTCTTCGTTAAATACTGTATCTCTCATTAAGAATATTCTCATTTGATCTATAAATTGTGTTGAGCAAGATTCATATAAATTTGTCTCTTTATACTCTATATTCATAAATTGACTTACATAATTAAATCCACCAGCTTTTTTACCACTTCCTATGGCAGATTTTCTCATACCACCAAATGGTTGTCGTATAACAATAGCACCTGTTGTACCTCTGTTTATATAAAGGTTTCCTGCACATATTTTATCTTTCCAATAATCTTGCTCTCTTTTATCTAAAGTTTCTATTCCAGAAGTTAGTCCATAGCCTGTTGAATTAACAATTTCAATAGCATGGTCTAAATCATCTGCACACATTACTGATAATACTGGTCCAAAAAGTTCATTCATATGACAAAAATCATTTTGTTTAGTACCCCACCTAACCGATGGTTTTAACATATATGGATTTCCTTTATTAGCATAAGATGGTTTTACTAACCACTCCTCTTCATCATCTAAAAAGCCAAGTGATTCTTTTAGTTCACCTGATGGAAGATTTGCTAAAGTTCCTATTCTATTTGAAAAATCCCATACTGAGCCTGTATGAAGTGACTCTACCGCTTCTTTTAAAGCTTGTTTAAAATCTTTATCTTCAAATACTTCACGTTCTAGGACTAACAATGATGTAGCTGAACATTTTTGTCCAGAGTTATGAAAAGCAGATATTATAACATTCTTTAGTGCCTGATCACGATCTGCTAAAGCTGTTACAATTGTAGCATCCTTACCGCCAGTTTCGGCGCTTAGCTGAATATCTGGTCTAGATTTTATAATTTTATATGCTGTATTTTCGCCGCCTGTGAATATTGTAAAATCTATATCTTTACTTGGTATCATATACTCTCCTACAACTGAACCACGCGCTGGAATAAATTGCAATGTATTTTTACTAATACCAGCATCCCAAAAACATTGACAAAGTCTATAACCACATAAAATAGAATCTTCAGCTGGCTTTAGTATTACAGTATTTCCAGCAGCTAGTGAAGCAGCTATTCCACCTACAGGAATAGCAATTGGAAAGTTCCAAGGACTAATTACTAAACCCACACCTTGACCAGCAGCTTCTATACCAGTTAAAGCAGACATTTTAGCCACACTATATGGATAAAAATTTGCAAAATCAATTGCTTCACTAACTTCAACATCTGTTTCTGTAAATACTTTCCCAACTTCAGCGGCAGCAATTCCTATTAAATCTGCTCTGGCAACTCTCATCTCATGTGCTGCATCCATAAGTAGTTTTTGCCTTTGTTGTACAGTTAATTTTCTCCAACCATCTGGATCAGCTTTTGCTGTAGAAATTGCTATTTTCATATCTTCAGGTGTAGCTTCTACATACCCACCCACAAGTTTTTTTTCATGATACTGGCTTTTATCTATTATATCTATATGCTCATCTCTTTGAATAACTCTTCCACCTATAACTGGATAAGCATTGAAACCGCCTATTTCACTAATAATTTGCCATTTATCTCTAATATCTTCTGCCCATTTTCTATTAGCAGGGAGCACAAAATCTGTATCTGGTTCATTTTCAAAATGATAATGTTTTAAATCAATATCCTCTTTTACGATTGTCTTATTTCTATCTTGAGTACGATAAGGTTTTTGATAAAGATTAGGAATAAGAGTGATAGCTTCATCATAGGTTTTTACAAGTTTATCCCAAGCAGGTGTATCAACCTCTAGATCAAAGCTATGTCTTAAAAAGTTTTGATCAGCAGTATTCTCATCAAATCTTCGTACTAGATAGGCAATAGCATTTGTAAATGTCTCTTTAGTTGCCGTTGGTGCATAAAGTATCACATTTAACCCTTGTGTTTTTAAAACCTCATAAGCTGCTTCACTCATCCCCTCTAGCATCTCTGCACTTACATATTTTTCTGTCTTATTTTCTTTAGCCAATAACATAGCTAAGGCATGATCAAAAAGATTATGAGAAGCAATACCAGTATGTACATAAGGTGCAACTTCACTATGTAGTAAAAACTCCATAGCAATTTTAAAGTTTGCATCAGATTGGGCTTTTGTAGAATATGTCACACTTTCCCAACCTCTTAAACTTGCTTCCGTCATCTCCATCTCTTGGTTTGCACCTTTTACTATTCTAATTTTTATAGGTGCACCACCGTTATCTACTCTAATTTTTGACCATTCATATAAATCCTTAATATAAATCATAGCATCTGGTAAATAACACTGAATAACTATACCTGCATGAAAGTTTTTAAACTCCTCTTTTTCTAAAACATTCTTAAAAGAATCAATCGTAATCTCAATATCTCTATACTCCTCCATATCAAGATTTACAAACTTAAATTGTTTGTTACCATCTTTATCTTTGTAGTTATTAGTCATAGCTGCTTTATATACTTTTTCAAGTTGTGCTGAGATATGCTCTACATTATTATCATGTGCATGTGGAATTATTTGAGAAAATAGATTTGATATTTTTATAGAGAGATAATCAACATCTGGGTTTGTTAATAATTTAATATATTTCTCAACTCTTTGATTAGTTTCTTGCTTACTTAAAACAATTTCACCAATTACATTTATATTTACCCGTGTACCTTCTTTTTTCCTAGCTTTCATATGCTTAGATAAGACTGGATCTTCCCCTTTTATAACTATAGAACTTATATCATTTCTTAAGTATTGTATAAAAAGAGGAATAGATATAGAAGTTAAATATATACCTACATCTCTAAATAACCATATAAGTATCTGTTCAAATTGAGAGAAAAAGTCTGTATTTTCATACTTTGCAAATATATGCTCCAGTTGATTTGCAACCCTATCCTTATCTTTTGATCTAAAACTTTGATCTAAAAGCTCAATAAGAAATATCTTATTTATAGGGTCTTTAAGCATTTTTAACATCATATCATGAAAATCTTGCTCTTTACCTTTTCTTGATACTTGTATTTTTTTTTGCCAATCATGCGCTACTATTTTTACTTCATTTATAATTTGTTTTGAAATTGCCATTTTTTATCCTTTAATATTATTTGTTATATTGATTAGTTTAAAGAACTAGTGCGTGGCTTTATGTAAATCTTGTACTTTCCCTTTCATTTTTATTTTATGTGTCATAATCTTATCCAAGAACCTTGCTTAAAAACTGTTGTGTTTTTTCCTTTTGAGGATTTTCTATAACTTGGCTTGGATGTCCTATCTCTTCAATAATCCCTTGATGAAAAAATGCAACCCTGTCAGATACTTCTCTTGCAAATGCTATCTCATGCGTTACAGTTATCATTGTCATACCATCATCCCTAAGCAATCTAAGTGTATCAAGAACTTCACCTACAAGTTCAGGGTCAAGTGCAGATGTAACTTCATCAAATAGCATATATTCAGGCTTCATTGCAAGTGCTCTAGCAATTGCTAGTCGCTGTTGTTGACCTCCTGACATTCTTGTAGGGTATTGGTCAAACTTATCTCCTAATCCTACGTGTTCTAACTCTTTCTTTGCTGTCTCAAATGCTTCTTCTTTTGATAACCCCTTTACTATTTGAGGTGCAAGTGCTGCATTTTCTAAAACTGTCATATGTGGAAAAGAGTTCCATTGTTGAAAAACCATACCAAGTTTTTCTCTAAGTTTATCTTGATTTGTTTCTTTTGCATGTACATCAACTCCATCAACTATAATTTTACCTTTTTGAATATTTTCAATTGCATTTATACAATACAGAAGTGTAGATTTTCCACTTCCTGAAGCTCCAATTACACTAATAACTTCACCTTTTTGAACCTCTAAATCTATCCCTTTAAGTACCTCTAAATCTCCAAAAGATTTGTGAACTCCTTGAATTTGTATCATATTGCCATCCTTTTTTCTACATATTGCCCATATTTCGATAGAGGATAAGATATTATAAAATAAAATATTCCCACACCTATTAATATCTCTAATGGTTGTTGTGTTCTAGAGATAAGTTGTTCACTAGTTCTAAGCAACTCCATATATCCTATAACTGATACTAAAGCAGAATCTTTTATAACACTTAAAGCAACCCCTAACCATGAGGTAAAAACTGTTCTCATACCTATAGGCAGTCTTATATATCTAACTGTTTGCCAATATGTCATACCAAGACTTCGTGCAGCTGTTCTCATAGAATTAGAAACAGATTCAAATCCACCTCGAAAAACTTCAGACATAAATGCCATAGTATAAATAGATAGTACAATAGAACCGGCAACAAAAGGATCAAGTGGATACCCAATAACGCCAATATATGTTGTAAATAAGATAAGTTGTATGATAAGAGGTACACTTCTAAAGATATCTAAAATAGCACCTATTAAAATATTTACAGCTTTGTTTGATTCTGCTCTTATAAATCCTACAATCATACCTAAAATTGTACCAATTACAATAGCTACAACAGATATATAAACTGTATTTAAAACACCTTGCATAATAAATGGTGCATCATTCCATGATAGCGGAGTAAATAAATTGAACATTATATATCCCCTTTAAAAATTCTTTTTGCAATCATATCTGCGCTAAAAAGTACAAATTTAGTTATCACATAATATATAACAGCTGCTACTATAAAAAACTCCAAAGTTCTAAATGAAAGTGATTGTAATCTTTGAGTTTCCCCTGAAAGCTCGCTCATACCAACTAAGATACCTAATGAACTCATCAAAATAGACCATACAAATTGGTTGGTTAGTGGATGATAAATTCTTCTAAACATTTGAGGTAAGATAACATATCTATAAACTTGAAATTTATTCATACCTAAAGATTTTGAAGCACTGTATTGAGTTTGTGGAATAGATTGAAATCCACCTCTAAAAGTTTCTGCTAAATAACCTGCATTTATAAACACAAGTGCTGAAAATACAGCAAAATATGGACTTAAGTGTATCCCAAATGCTCCTAACCCAAAATATGCCATATATATTTGAAATAGTGCTGGTGTATTTCTAGCTATTTCTATCCAAGTGTTTGATAAACTATAGAGTATTTTTGAATCAGACATTTTGCCCAATGATAAAAATATAGCTATAACTATACCTACAATCATAGATAAAACAGATATATGAAGAGTAGTCCAAGCACCGCTTAAAAGTTGTGGCATAGCATTAAATACTACATTCCAGTGAAATTGATAATCTCCCATACAAAAATACCTCTTGCCTTTCTAAAATTTTCTAACGAGGCTTATATAAATATAAACCTCTATACAAAATTGTATTATTTGTTATCTCTTAAAGACTGAATCAACCCTGTAGGTGCATCACTACCAAAGTGAGTATTATATGCTTTATTCATACCACCATCTCTGATTTGATGAATTAAAAATAGGTTAATGTATTGAATCCAACCTTGCTCACTTCTTTTTGCAATTAAACCAACAACATCATCATAATTTGGTACATAAGGACCAGCTACGAAATTTTTAAATTCTTTTGCTTGAAGTTTTGTTGCAATATTTGTATTTGTTGAAATAAGTGCATCAATTTTACCTTGATAAAGACCTAAGAAAGCATCATTTTCACTCTTAAATGCAGTATAGTTAGATGTACCCCAACCTTTTTTCTTAGCATAAGCTAGATACTCAGTTTCATAAGTAGTTCCCAGTGCAGCTCCAACTTTTACATTTTTTAGCTCATCAAATGAGTTGATATTCTTACCTTTTTTAGAGATAACTTGAAATTTGAATACGAAGTATGGGTATGTAAACCCAACAGATTTAGCTCTCTCTAAAGTATCTGAAGTAGATCCAACAACAACATCTGTTTTACCAGAGATTAAAGATGGAATTCTATCTCCCCATGTAAGATTTAATACATTAGTTTTAACACCAAGTGCTTTTCCTAAATCTTTACAGTAATCAACATCAAAACCAGCAGGCTTGTTGTTTTTATCAAAATAACCCATTGGTGGGAAATCTAAAACAACACCACAATTTAATGTTCCTGATTTTATAACATCATCAAGTTTATCAGCACTTGCAGTACTTAATATTCCTAAAGTTGCGATAGATGCAACTACTAAACTTAGTTTTTTAACTATTTTCATATTTTATCCTTATGATTTTATCTATTTTGCTTTACTAGGTTCAATAACAAAGCAACCAATACTGTATTGTCCAATATTTTCAATTTCTTCTATATCTCCTCCTATAAAATTTGATTTAAGATGATTATATTTCTTTACAATAGTATCAAAACTTGAAATTATATTTTTTATTCTTTGTTCCGCACTAATCCTTGCTCCACTTGATATATCAAAATAAAATGCAAAGATTGCAAAATCTAAGCTTGAATCATCACTATTTTGTCTTTGTAGCATTTTACAAAGTTTTTCTATATTATCTTGATATTCTTTTTTATTATTTCTTACATTATTTTTTATATCTATTATTGCATGAGATATTGAATCATCACCATTTAGATGTTCAAATTTTTCATCTAATGTTAGACAAATTGTATCTTGAGATAATAAATTTTGTTGCATAAATTGTTTATATTTATTTTTAGTTTTTAATGAACATTTTAAAATATCAGTAATTGTTGCATCTATGAAAATCTCTGGTGCATCTTTTAGTTTTGCAATCTCTTGAGCTATATGAATTATAAGAAAATCTTCAGATGTATCTGATAATTGTAATTTATTTGATGTCCATGATGTATAGTTATATCTTGCTATTTTAATTCCATCTACAACAGCACAAATAATATCACTTTTCTTTGCAAACATTAGTTATTCCATATAATTTTCATCAACAACATCCAATATTCTACTTTCAAATAAGATATCTTCAATTAGTTTGTTTTTTGATATATTTAACTGTGAAGATAAAATAATAAGTGCATTATCTAATTTTTTATCAATTTTAATACTAAGTTGAGAAATCTCTTTCTTATTTTTCTTACTATTTTTTTTAATAATATTAGAAATCACACTTGTTTTATCTTTAATTTTTGCCATATCAAACCTTTTTTATTTTAGTAATACTAAAAGTAATACTAAAAAATTATAACTGTTGTAAACTTAATTTTTACTTATAATTTTTTTGATTGTAATACCAATCCAACTATGATAAAAATCAGACCTATTATGGTTGATAACAGTATGGTTTCACCAACAAAAAAATGGATAAAAACTAAAGAAAGAAAAGGTGAAAGAAAAATTAAATTGGATATTCTAGATGCACTATCTGTATATTGCATAGCTTTTAGCCAAAATATAAAAGCTAAACCCATTTCAAATAATCCAATATAAATAGCACCATATAATCCTTGTATATCTGGAAAACGAATTTGTTCAAAAGTTAAATAATATAGTGTGATAAGTGGTAAACTAATTAAGAAATTACTAAAAAGTATTACTATAGGATCAGTTTTACTTTTAGCATTATACAACCAATACAATGCCCAAATAACAGTACTAACCAATGCATAAAATACTCCAATTAAACTAGAGAAGTTAAGTGCAAAAACATCACCTTTAGTTGCAATTATAAATACACCCATATAGCAAATTATGCCAGCAACAATATCAAAAAATGTTAATTTATGTTTTAAAATAGGAACAGATAAAAATGCTAACATTAAAGCCCAAGTATAGTTTATAGCTTGTGCCTCTTGAGCTGGTAACAAATCATAAGCTTTAAATAACACTAGGTAGTACAAAAATGGATTTAAGATACCTAAAATAATAATTTTTTTACTGTTGTTTTTAAAATATGGTAAAATATAGTTTGTTTTTTTCAAAAAAATTAAATAAAAAAATAAAAAAATTGTAGAGCTATATGTAGAATATAAAACTAATTCTATAGGTGTTAGAAACTTAAGTGATATTTTAAAAGCTGTTGCTACAGTTGACCATAAAAATATGGCTAACAAAGCAAATTTATAGGCATCTTTTATATTTGTATTTGACATTTTTCTTTTTTCAAGGTCAATAAGCCAGACAATATAACTAAAGCTATTGGTGAAATTTGCTTCATATCTTTCCTTTGAAGTATTTAACTATTTATCTGCTATTTTTAAAGGGTTTGAATTGATCTTATCCATATAATTATTTAACATAAAATCCTCAAATTGATTATTGCTACTATACTCAAAACCAAAAGTATCTTTCCATAATTTATGGTCTTCCATACAAAGGTAAAAATACACTTTACCATGCCAAGATTTAAAGCTGTTGTAAGCATGAGTAAACATCTCTTTTTTTACTTTTAAAGAATAAGATTGTTTCCCATTGATAGTTTCAAACGGCATTTGTAAGATTTTTGTTTTTAGTTCCCTTTGTCTTAGTTTTTTAATCACTGGTTTTATAAATGTCAATGTTCCCAAAGAGATTAAAACAACTTCTTGGGGAGTAAAAGTTTTTTGTAAAGTTTGATATATTTTTTCATAATCTTGCAAATAATTTTCATATTGCACTATTGGATGAAAATGAAAACCTACAAGTATCCCCTTGTCAGCTAAAGCTCTTGCGCTTTGAATTCTTTGTTCTAAAGAGGCTGTTAAATGTTCTTCATTTTTTATAACGACTGGTGTATTTAAACTCCAGGTTACAATTATATTTTTTGGTACATTATTGTCTAAAAAATATTTTATATTGTCTGATTTTGTTTTGAACTCAAGTATTACATTTGGATTTTTTATAGCAAATTCAAATAAAGCATCTAATATCCCATCATGATTTCCCCACATAAGACTGTCACTGCTTTGTCCCGTTCCTATATGATAAGTTTGGTTAGGGTCTAAGTCTAAATTTTCTAATTTCTTTTTAAAATCTCTATCAAATCCTATTTTATTTTGATTATAAAAGCTTTGAATTGAACAATAACTACAATCAAATCCACAACTCTCAACCGCATCTAAAGTTAAAAGATTACAACATCTAGTACCCTCACTTGCAACAGGACAAGCCCCAAGCCCAATCCCTTGTTTTTCAATTTGTGTATATGAAAATTTTCTAGTATCATATTTTATATCTTCAAATAAATCATAATTATTTGGTGTCTCTTTTAATCTCTTATGATAATTTACAACAGTTTCAAATACTTTTTTTGATAATTGTTTCCCTGTATATTTTTCTTCTAATTGATTAAAAATCTCATCATCTAAAATCTTTTCATTCCACATTTTTAAATCAACTATTATATTCTTTAAGATATTTTGTTGTGATACTGTAAAATTATATTTAGTTAAATCCATTTTTCTAAACTCTTTATATTCTTTTTTATAAGCTGCTTTACAAACTCTTTGGATGGAATTGAATTATCAAGATAATCAGATACAACTTTAAATATATAAATATCTTTTTTTTCTAAATATATTAAACAAATATCTTCAAAATATTTGGCTTCCATATCATACAAAGTGTTAAGGGGCAAATGTGAAGTTGGAAGTTGCGGAGTATCTACTGTTTGCAAGTTCATAAATTTTATATCTTCTAATTGTTGGTTTGTACAAAACAATTCACCTATTTCAATACTGTTATCACTACATCCTGTAATTCCAATATTTATGGCCTTTTTAATATCGAATGTATCAAATATAGAAGATAATGAACTAATAGTGTTTTCTTTCCCCATCCCCCCAACTAACAATAAAATGTGTTCATTTGAAAATGCCTTATATTCCAAATCTTTCTTTTTTAATTTATAATATTCTATTAAGTATTGTGCTTCACTTTGAAGTGCTGTATGGATTAAAATCATTAAATATTAAAGTATTTCGCTTTTTTATTTGGTACTATAATTGCACAAGTAGATTGCTCTGGATGTATTTGAAATGTCTCACTAAGTTCAATACCAAATTCTTCAGGCTTTAATAAATCAAAGATTGTTCTATTTTGAGCCAAATCCGGACAAGCCGCATATCCTGGAGAATATCTACATCCTTGATAGCCTGTCATTCTCACATCGTTTAGAGTTGGTTTTTCATTCTCAACTATATTTAGATCAAGTCGTATTTGTTTATGAACTATTTCTGCAAGTGCTTCAGCAAGTTCTACTCCAAGCCCATGTACTAAGTAATATTCAGCAAAATTACTATCATCATAAATCTTTCTTTCAAATGGTGTGATATTATGTCCGGTTGATGCAAAAGTAAATCCAACTATATCAAAAGCTTCGCTTTCTTTAGTAAATTCTTGACTTTTGAAATAATCAGTTATACATCTATGAGGTGATTTTCCTTGTCTTGGAAAATCGAAAGTTGCAATAATATTTTGTTTTTCATCATCATAAATTTCTAAAACTGTATCCTTGGCTTTACAATTAAAATATCCATATAAAACAATCGGATCAATTAAATTTTCATCTAAAAACTGCTCTTTTAATCTGTGATAAATAGGCTTAACAATATCTTCTTCATGTTTTAAAAATTTATCTTTATCTTGCTTTCCTTTTTTATATCCCCATCTTTGACGAAATAAAACTCTATGATTTAACCACTCAAAGGCTAAAGATTTATCGAATGCTTTACTCATATCTCTACGACCTAAAAATGGAGGATTATGAGTTTTGTGATTTTCTAAAAGTAGTGGTGTGTGAACATCATCATTAAAAATTACTTTTTCCTTTTTTTTAATTGATTCATCAATTTGAATTAAATCAGCGGCTAATTGTGTATCCAGTTCTAACTGATTACCATTTTGCTTTGCAAAATTTTGAGCTTCCACTCTTTGCATAGAGATAACCCCATCAAAAGCATCTCTTGCATAAAAAATAGCACCGTCATATTCAGGACGACAAAAATCATCTACAAAAGCCTTGGTTAAAGCTGCTCCACCAAGCATCACAGGTATATCAATACCTTGATTTTTGAACTCAATTAAATTAGCTTTCATCTCATTTGTAGACTTTACAAGAAGTCCACTCATCCCAACAGCACTTGCATTATGTTCTTTAATGGCATCTATAAAATCTTGAACACCAACTTTAATACCAATATTAACTACTTTAAAACCATTGTTACTCAAAATAATATCTACAAGGTTTTTCCCAACATCATGCACATCACCTTTTACAGTACCAAGTACAAGAATAGTTTCACCCTCTTTCTCAATTTTTGGTAGATATGGATTTAAAAAATCAACTGTTGTTTTCATAGTTTCAGCACTTTGAAGTACAAATGGAAGTTGCATCTGACCACTTCCAAAAAGTTCTCCTACAACTTTCATGGCATCTATCAGCCATTCATTTACAATAACTTCTGGCTTCATAGTATCTTTTAATCTATCAACGATTGGTATCATCCTATCTTTATCGCCATCAATTAAAAGTTGTTTTACTTTCTCTTCATCACTTAATTTTTCAAACTCTTCATCACTTTGATTATTTTCTATTTCTACATTTGAGAAGTGTTCAATAAATTTGAAAAGTGGGTCACCATCTTTTTGATTGTTAAAAAGTAAATCTTCACAAGCTTTTACATCTTCATCGCTCATCTTATTTCTAGGAACTAAGTGTTTTACATTTACAATTGCGCTTGTACAACCAGCCTCAACACAATGGTGTAAGAATACACTGTTTAGAAAAAGTCTGGCATCTTTATGAAGTCCAAATGAGATATTTGAAAGTCCAAGAGTGGTACCCACTTCAGGGTGCATAATTTGGAATTGTCTTATTGCTTCAATTGTTTCCATTGCAGCAGTTCGATACTCATCATCTCCACTTCCAACAGTAAATACAAGCATATCAAATACCAAATCTTCAGGCTTTAACCCGTGAACTTTAGTAGCTCTTTCATAAATCCGCTGGGCAATTTCAACTTTTCGTTTACTATCTTTCGCCATCCCAACTTCATCAATTGCAAGACAAACTAAACTTGTACCGTATTTTTTAGCCAATTGACATATTTCATCAAATCGAGCTTCCCCATCTTCAAAATTAACTGAATTTAAAATAGGCTTTCCACCAATCAATTTTAAAGCTTCTTCTAGAGCGGGTATCTGGGTGGAATCGGGCATAAGTGGAAGTGCAATTTTTTGAGCATATAATGAAATCACTTCATTCATATCAGAAGTTTCATCTCGTCCTGCAAAACCAACACTTACATCAATAATATGCGCACCGGCTCTGACCTGTTGTTGCCCGACACTTAAAGTTCCTTCATAATCATTGGCTTTAAGAAGTTCTCTAAAAGCTTTACTTCCAGTTGCATTACTTCGCTCACCTATTAAAAGTGGGGCTGGTTCTTGCTTTAATTCGACTGTATTAAATAATGATGCTAAAGAGGCAGGGTGGTTACCACTTGATTGTTTTGGTACAATTTTGGTAACTTTATCAACAAGAGCTTTAATATGAGAAGGTGTAGTACCACAACAACCGCCTAAAAATGAAACTCCATCAAAGTCTAAAAATGACTTTTGAATAGTACCAAATTCCTCAGGTTGCATTGGATAAAAAGTATATCCACCTTTATTTTGAGGCAGTCCTGCATTTGCATGAATAGATAAAGGCTTATCACAAACCTCACTTAATACTTCAAGATGCTTTTTTACTTGTTCAGGTCCGGTTCCACAATTAAACCCTAGAGATAAAATATCAAAAGGTTCTAAAATAGTAGCAATAGTTTGTGCATCAGTTCCAATCAGCATAGTTCCTGATAATTCAATAGTTACACTTACCATAATTGGAATTTGAGGTGCAGCATCTTTTAACGCATGAATTGCTGATTTTATTTGAAGTGGATCTTGGCAGGTTTCAAGTAAAAAAACATCAACTCCTCCATCAACCAAACCTTGTGCCATCTGTTTGTATCCTGAATACATTGTGTCATAATCAATATGTTTTAAACTAGGAAGTTTAGTCCCTGGTCCTATTGAACCTAATACAAATCGCGGCTTTTCATCAGTTGTGAATTTATCACAAACTTTTTTTACAATACTAGCTCCTGCTTTAGATAATTCATAAGCTCTATGCCCCATATCATATTCATCTAATACCCAGTTCATTGAGCCAAAAGTATTAGTTTTTAACATATCAGCACCGCTAGAAGCATAATCTGTATGAATTTGGGTTAAGATTTCAGGAGCGGTTGTATTTAGAAGTTCATTACAACCCTCTTGTTCAATACCTTTATCATCCATCCAAGCATTGCTAGGTATCTCAATATTTTGTAAAGCAGTACCCATTGCACCATCTATTATTAATGGTCGTTTTTTAATTATCTCTAATATTTTATTCTTCATATTCTCTTTCATCTTGAAATAAACAAACTTATTTTATCGCTTCGTTCATTATACATATAATATATAAGATACCAAATATTGGCTAAATTCTTAATTTATTTATTCATACTTTTTACAAAACACTATAGTTTTTATCACTTGACCATTGGTAAAGAAACGATTATTGTGGATTCTCCAACCTCTGCTTTTTTGTACAATTATATCATCACATACAATAAGTTTATTTGCATTAAAATATCTATATAGGTCTACTCTTCGATTTTTTTCATAAAAACCATACAAGATAATAACAACAGCTATAGCTATTGTTATTTTGACACCATTAGACATGTGAAATTTCTTAAATTATACAGAAAGCTTATTTATAATCTCTTCAAGTTTATCAATTTGCAGCGGTTTTAAAATATAATTTGAAGCACCATTTTGAATAGCTCTAATTACTTTATCTTGTTCACCATGAGAAGTAATCATAATTATTTTTGCATTTGAGTCAAATTCTATTATATGCTTAACTGCTTCAATTCCATCTGCAATTCCTTCATAGTTTGGCATAGTAATATCCATAGTTACTAAGTCAGGTTTAAATAGTTTATATTGTTCAATTGCTTCATAACCATTTTCTGCTTCACCTGCAACTGTATGTCCTAAGTGAGTTAACATACTTTTTATATTTGCTCTCATTATTTTTGCATCATCTACAACTAATATATTTGCCATAAAATCTCCTATAATTTAATTTTAAATAAAATAACTTAATATTATTATCTCATCATTTAGTTTTAATTTACATATAAACATATCGCCATCTTCTTTTTTTGTTACAGATACTTTTTTTGGCATCATATACGGTATAGATATTTCTACTCTGCCACCACTTGTAACAGTTGGCAATTCTTCTAAAATATTACCTAAAGTTACATTTAAAGTTTCTGCAATATTTTCATCTTTTAGCTCATCTAGTTCTTCTTTTGACATCTCTCCAAATATAAAGTTCTCAATAATTTTAAATGCCAAATCATTTGAAACGCTCATAGCTACAGTTCCAACCATATCTTTGCTTAATGAGATTAGAGCAGTTATATCAGCATAATCAATTATTTCAACCTGTTCTATTGTAAAATCTTTATCAATATTTATTGATAACTCTTGTTCAAAATAATTTATGGTACGATTTGATAATCTAGTTAAAAAGTCTATTTCGTTAGTCATTTTTTAACTTCAATGGCATTGTAAAAATAAACTCAATACCCTTTCCTTGATTATTTTTAATATTCATACTGCCATTTAACAGATCAAGTTCATATAGTACAGAAGCCAATCCGACTCCTCGTCCTGATATATCAGTAATATTTTCACTGGTACTAAAAGTATCTTGAAAAATAATTTTTAAAATCTCTTGTTCTTCTAATAGATTGATTTCCTCTTTTGTATATAAATCTTTTTCTATTGCTAAAGTTTTAATTTTTTCTACATCTATACCTTGTCCATCATCACTAATGATAATAGATATATTACCATTAGTTTTTTTAACGGTACAGATTATTGTACCGTTTTGGTCTTTTTCAAGTTCATATCTATCCTCAAGGCTTTCTATCCCATGGTCTACACTGTTTCTAAAAATATGTACAAGTGAATTTAAAAATGGTTTAAATTTATCATCGATATAAATATCATCACTATTTATAATTAATTTATTTAACGGTTTATTTAATCTTTTAGCTAATTGTTCCACTAATTTTATATAAGGTCTTAAGAAAACCATGATATGATAGTATTTCAACTCCTTAATACTTTTTTCTAATTCATCTTTAGTATAATTCTGTACTTTTTTATATAACTCATCAAGTCTGTCTTTTTTTATCTCGATATAATTTGATTTATTAAAAAAATCATTACCAAGTATATTTCTTAAAATATCTATATCTGCTTGAATCCACCCATACATATCCTCACTTGTCAGATTAAGAATCTCATCGTTTAAAGTTTTATTTTTAATACTGACATCTATTGAGGTTTCAAGATCATGTAATTCTTGTACTACATTTAACATCTCTTTTTGCGCAAATAAACCTTTATAAGTATGTATCCCCATTCTTAAAGAGGATAGTTCTTCAAGAGATTTATATTTATTAATATTAGCAATGAAATCTTCATATCCTTTTTTAATCTCTAAAAACTGTGCAGTTGATGATACAACTTCAACTACCATTTTTAATATTTGCTGTTCTTTTTTTACTTTTTTATCAAGCTCTTTTTTCTCTGTAATATCTGTAAGTATCATCATAAAACTATTTTCATCTAAAACTTTATATTCAATTTTAATAGCCCTGTTATTTATTATAAATTCACTTTCTAATAAAGAGATCAAAATCTCTTGTCTTATTTCATTATCTTTTAAAATACCTTGCAGAGTTGTTGTTAAAAACAGTTGCACAGATTCATCATTTGGATATAGTAATTTTGTGATATTTTTAGAGTATATATCATCTGTAAATATTCGTACCGTTTCTTTGGAAAATTCTTTCCCTATTTTCATATCTTTATCAAAATATAAAAAACCCTGCCCTGCATTATTTAGTAGGTCGTTTACTTTTTGGTTTGTTTCCCCTAAAGTTTCTGTTAGTTTAAGTACATTTAATTGTTGAGCATCACTTTGTTTTAGGATTTTATCCATTCTGTTTGCATTTTTTAAATAGGATTTTAGCAGTTTTGGTAACTGTTCTTTTATAGAGTCACTATCATTCTTTTTAAGTAAATTTTCAAAATTATTAACTAAAATTTGTTCTTTTGTTATCATTTTCACCCTTTATTGTATTACCCTAAATAAGTAGATACATCCACTTCATCAATTTGTTCAGGCTTTAAGTATTTCGTTGCATACTCTTTATACACACCGCTAGATAAAAATAATTTAAAAAGATCAGCATCTAAATGTTGATCTTTTACCATAAAACTCAGAATTCTAATAGAAGCTGATAATGTTTTTGGTTCTTTATACGGACGGTCACTTGCTGTTAATGCTTCAAATACATCAGCAATAGCCATAATTCTTGATGCTATTGGCATATCATCAACTGTTAATTGTCGTGGATATCCAGAACCAATTAAAGTTTCATGATGAGCTCCTGCAAATAGTGGTACATTTTTAAGATACTCAGGAAAAGGGAGTTTCTCAAGCATTACAAGTGTCATTTGAACATGTTCTTGAATTTTAAATCTCTCTTCATAACTTAAAGTTCCTGCGCTGGTGCATATATTGTAAAGTTCACCTAAGTTATAAAGATGCTCCGGAACTTTTGTTTTAAATCCCATTCTTTGATATTCTTCATAGTCGAAATGTTCTCTAGGAATTATATGCCTGTTTTTATCTGAGAGTAATGTTTCTATTTGTGGTGTTGTTGTGTTTTCATACAATACTCTTTTTAGCTCCTCATGTGCCAGTCCTAAAGTATCATCAAAATTTCTAACCCATGTACGAGAGGATATATCTTTTATTTGAGCTTTGGCATCGTCTTTCATAAACTCCGCTCCAACATTTGCTTGCGCCACTATTTCATATTCTTCTGTTAATTTTTTATGTTCTTCATCAAGCCAAATATCAATCTCTTTTTCATCTTCCCCTGCAAGTTTTTTATTTAAAGCTTCTATTGTTAAATCTCTATGAACAACTTCAAATCTAGTTCGTACTTCATGAATTCTATTATAGATAGTTTCTAGTTTTGTTGCTTTATCTACAACATACTCAGGAGTTGTAACTTTACCGCAATCATGCAGCCAAGCAGCGATACTTAATTCTCTTTTTTTATCTTCAGTATCAATTGAAAAATTTTCAAATATACCATCTGTTGCTTTATTTGCAACATCGGCAATCATCAGTGATAGTTCAGGCACTCTTTCACAATGTCCGCTTGTATATTTTGATTTGGCATCAATAGCACTAGCGATAAGCTTTATAAAAGCATCTAAAAGTTCTTTTTGAGCTTCTTGTAAACCTTCAACTTCTTCTAGTCTGGACTCAAGCTTTTTAAGCTCACGCATCTGATCTCTATCAGTTCGAGCCATAATTTTATCATGTCGTTTGACATCTTTAATTAATCTATCGGTTGTTTTTGCAAATGTTTCTTTTAAAGCTTCGATTTCTGTTACAAGTTTACTATCCGGTGCAGCCATATAAAAACCTTATTTAGTTACTAATTTAATATTTAAATCCTCAAAATCTTCTATAAAATCCTCACCGGCTTCTTCAGCACTTTCATTTTCTTCATCATAAATCCAGTTGATTTTAATATCATTATTCTCATTGTTTTCTTCCAGTAAATCAAAAAAATCAAAGAATAATTTTGAACTACTTGAGTTAAAGTAGGTGATTTCAATATTTACTGTTGTTGTAGCAGCTGCACAAGTCTCAAAGTATTCTTTCACCCAATCCATCATTGGAGCATAAAATTCAAAAGTATTTTCTGGATATGATTTACCAACCATTGATATTGTTCCACTTGCATCAAGATTGATTACCGGTGTATATTTTGTTTCTTCTATATTTAAATTTTCCATTTTAGTTTTCCTTCTTATTTAATGTATTTTTTTATATTTATTTTTGTTTTAATATGAAAATAAAATTTATCTTCATTTATCTCTTTAAAATTGTATTCAATTTTATCGCATCTTTTTGCAATCTCATAAAATCCAATACCCCCGCCTTTGCCATGAGTATTTTTCCCACTTCTTCTTAATTCTCTATATTTATCTTTAATTCCATTTCTATCTAAACTTAGGATCTCGATTAGTTTTGGTTCTATTTTTTCTTTATCATCAATAGAAACAATATTTTGACTATGAATATAATAATTATTTGCAGCATCTTTTGATACTATAATAAGTCCCCCGGGATTTATATCTCTATTATTGGCAATTTTTGTTTTTGAGTAGTTCATCATATTTTGAGAAAGTTCAATAAATATTGTAAAGATATTATTTGATATCCCCATGCTTACAGCATTGTCTTCAGCTTCTTTTTCCAATGCTTCTGTCATAGCAGAAATAAGTTCTTGTGATAGAAATCCACCATAACTTAAAAATACTATACCATCGTTATCCACAAGTTTTTGTATTTCATTTATATTCATTCTATACCTCTTACTTCATTCTTATAATTCTATCCAAACTTATTTAAAATTTCAAATTAATTCTTTGTCCTATTTGCAACAGCACTAAATTTAAAATAAAACTTCTCTTCATTGATAGCTTTAAATTCAAATTCAACAGATTGAGCTAATTTGGCTATCTCATAAAATCCGATTCCTCCACCTTTTTCGTGCGTATTTTCTCCAGACCTTCTTAATTCTCTATATCTTTTTTTAATTTCATTTTCATCTAAACTTTGAATTTCTATAAGTTTATCTTCTATTTTCTTTTTATCTTCTATACTTACTATGTTTTTACTTTTAACATAATATACATCATCTTTATTTTTGGTTACTTCTATAAATCCTGCCGGTATTATATCTTTACAATCAATATTATCTGATTTAGAATAGTTCATCATATTTTGAGTAAGTTCTATTGTTAAAGTTGATACTTTTCCCATCATACCTATATCTGTAATTTTATGCTCTATAATATCTATACTATGTGTTATAATACTTTGAGTTAATTCACCGTCATATTCTAAGATAGTTTCTATATGGTTCTCTTTTATCTCAAATCCTATTACCGTCATATCATCATTTCTATCATTGTCAGGTACCATATTTTCATATTCCATCATCTCATACATGAAAACTGTTTGTTGATCTGCCATAGATTCTTGATTATGAAGTTTGATTAAATTTATAAATCTTTTCTTACCAAATGGAAAATCTTTCTCTCCACCATTTTGGTCTAAATATCCATCTGTTGTAATATAAAACTTCATACCCTCTTTTACATCTATTATATGTTCTTTATATTCATAATTTACATCACATTTTTTATATCCAACAGAATGGCGGCTTCCTTTTATAGTTTGAAATTCACCATTTTCATCATAATAAAACAGTGGTATTTCGGCTCCTGCAAATTTTATGATTTTATCTTTTTTATTGTAGTAGATAATTCCACCGTCAAATCCAGCATTTGAGATACTTTGAGCATTGTCTTGTTTTAGAAGTTGCTTCATTTTTTTATTAAAATAACTTAATATCCAAGCAGGACTTACATCTATATCTTTATCATTTTCTATTTTTGCGGATATTTGTCTTTCAATCGCTTTTACCAGCATAGTAACAAATGCTCCAGCTACTCCATGACCTGTACAATCTATACACATAAGCAGGCATTCGTTACCATCTCTTAACTCTTCGAACAGATATATATCTCCACCAACTATATCTTTAGGGCGCCAAATTACAAAACTGTCTTTAAAGTAGTTATTAAATAATTGTTTATCAGGGATTAATGCACCTTGAATTAGAGAAGCATATTCTATAGATTCTCTTGTATGTTTGTGTATGGCTCGAACTTCATTTTCCATCTCTTTTTGTTTACTTATATCTGTAACCATCCCTATATAACACTCTTCATCTTTATATGAAATTGGTGTTACAGATAAAAGTGCTGTAAACTCTTTTCCGCTACTTGTTTTAAATACTTCTTCAAGATTTTCAACAAAGCCTTTATTTTCTATCTCATCTATGATATGCTGTTGTTGCCCTTTAATAGTATAAATATTATCTATATCGCTACCTATAATTTCATTTAATTGTTTTTCATATTGTTGCTGTGCATATTTATTTGCATATAAGATCTTTCTATCTTTTTTTGAAGTTATCAGTACCGGGAGTAAAATATTTGCAAGTATTTGTTCAACCTCTTTTTTTACTTTTTCCATTTGTGTTATATCTGTAAAAACAGCTACTTTAAGTTCTTCCCCTTTAAAGGTAAATTTATCAGCTGTTATTGTAAAGATATATTTTTTATTATCCTTTTCAATCATAGTTTTATGTATTTGAGCGGGTCTGTTATAAATATAATCAATCCATTTTTCTTCACCCCTTATTTTTTGAATATACTCTTTTGGTGCAGTGGTATCAAAAGTATCACAAATACAATCACCAAATTTGTCTAAAAATTCATTTGTATCCTTAACATTATAAAAATTCAGAAATGCGCTATTAGCAGTTTTTAAACATTTCCCGTCACTAGTAATTACAAAATTCTCTTGAGAGTTTATGACAGAATTTATAAACTGTTTTTCCTCTTCTAAAGCTTCTGCAAGTTTCTTTCTTTCACTAATATCTCTAATATTAGCACTGTAAAAATTCTCATTATTGATTATATATGTATTTAAGGCTAAATCAATAGGTATAATAGTCCCATCTTTATGCAATCCTTCTATCTCTATAGCACCTTTCCCTATAAGATTTTGCTTTCCATCACCTGCAACTCTGCTTACCCCTGCAAAGTGCAATTTTCTAAAACTAACAGGGATAATCGCTTCAACTGATTTTCCTATCATCTCATTCTCATTAAAACCAAAAATTGTAGTTGCTGCATTATTCCACATAACAACTTTTGAATCTGCATCAATAACAATAAGTGCATCTTGAGAATTTTCTATAATAGATCTTGTTTTTATCTCAGATTCATCTACAGCTTTTTTAGCGATTGATAGTTTTCTCGTCCAGTATAAAGTTCCTATTAGAAAGAATATAAATAATGCAATAATTTGATAAATCAAAGTATAATCAATTTCTTTATCAAATTTTATATATATCCATTTGTTTAGTATCTCATTTTTTTCTTGACGAGTAACAGATTTTAAGGCTTTATTGAAAATAGAAATCATTTCAGGGTCAAGGTCATTTCGTATTCCTATTCCCCAACTGGATTCAATTCCTATTTTACCTGCGATTTTTAAATTTACAAATTTATGCTCTTTAAGTAAATAACTGACCGTTCCTAAACTTCCTATAAATATATCAGCCTGACCTGTTGAGACAAAATTCATAGCTTGTGCGGCATCTTTAGTCAATACCACATCTAAATTTGGATATTTTGCTTTTAATCTTTCTGTTAATGAGAAGTTTTTAATCATCGCAAATTTTTTATCTTTTATATCTTCAATATTAGTGACAAATGCAATATCGCTTTTAGTAACTCCTACAATTGGAAATGAGATATATGTATCGGTAAAATTTAGATATTTTTCCCTTGATGGTGTTTTTTTAATCACACCAAACATATCTACCTCTTTAGCTTGAATCTTTTTTATACTTTCATCCCATGATGATGCTTTTACATACTTAAACTTTATACCTGTTCTTGATGATACCAGTTTAAGATAATCAGTTGCAATTCCATCCGGTAAATTTGTTTTTTTATTTATAAATGCAAAAGGCGGCCATGCAGGATTTGATATAACTTTAATAGTAGGATTTGCTCTTAACCATGCTTTTTCTTTTTTTGTAAATTTAATAATATTTTTACTTTTGTATATCACTTTTAACCATTTGTCATATATTCTTTCATGGTCACTATTAGAGAGTGTTTCAATAGCTTTATTAAAAATTGATAATAATTGTTTTTGATCATTTCTAGTACCTATTGATAACTCCCATGGAATATTATCAATAGTATATGCTATCTTAATATCAAAAAAACTTTTCTTTTTTATGTTATATGCAATAGTTGCAACAGTATCAACAAATCCAAAAATTTCACCATTGGATACTTTTATAAGTCCATCTACTAAATTATCTACTTCAACAATATTAATATTAGGATATACAGATTTTAATTTATCTATAATTGCATACCCTTTTACAACTCCTAACTTTTCGCTTTTGATCACTTTTTCAATGTCAATTTTTTTGACTGAATCTTTAGTCGCTATAACTAAATTAAAATTCATATATGCTTGTGTAAAATCCATATATGTAAGTCGTTCATCAGTTGAAGCAGCCGCTGAGAATATATCACATTTTCTTTGTTTTGCAAATTCTATTGACTCTTGCCAATTTTTTGTAACTATTGGATTAATATTTAAGTTATTAATATTTTTCTTCATAATCTCAATATAATCATTTGCCATACCTATATGATTATTCGATTTATTAAATGCTTCAAAAGGCAACCAATCAGGATCTATACACATATTTATAATTTTTTTTGATTTTAAATAATTTTTTTCTTCATTTGTAAGCTCTACTTTATTACTACTTTTTAATAAAATATCATTTTCATTTAAATTTTTTGTCCATTTATCTTCAATATTTTTTAACTCTATATCAGATATTTTTAAAAATCCTTCATCTATAAGTTTTAAAAGTTCTTTATTTCCTTTTTGAACTGCGCCAAAATATTTTTTAACAAAAGCTGGATGATCTTCAACATATTTAAAGTCATTGATATCAATTTGATTTTGTTTTAATGAATATATAAAGTTTGGTAATGAGTTTAGTACTATTTTAATCTCACCATTTTTTATAGCTTGAATAGTTTGTGTATTTTTATCATATTTTTTTATTAATACATTTGGATAATTTTCTTTCATAAATTTTCGGGGATATCCATTACCAACTCCAACTACAAATGGCAATATATCATCGTTATTTTTGATATTAGTGATACTTTTATGATGAAAAAAATAGTTCTTGTTTGTATAAAATGGTTTAGCAGTATAATCTAAATATTCATCTCTCTCTTTTGTATAGTAAAGTCCCCCATGAATATCTACTTTTCCCTCTTTTACCATCAAAAGGGTATCATCCCAACCAGCTTCAATAAATTCAATGTTTAGCCCGGTTTTTTGACTCCAAAGTTTCCAGATATCTATAAGCATACCGTTTGCTTGGTTGTTTTTATCTGTAAATTTTAATGGAGGAGTTCCACTATTATAAACTATTTTTATAGGTTTATTTGAATAAGCAGATAAACTATGTGTAAAAACTAAAAATAAAATTAATAAACTCTTCATTTTATAAACTTTCTTGTGCCTTTTTTATCAAATTATTCAATTGTTCTTCATATTGTTTTGCGGTATTCTCATCATCTGATTCAAATCTAGTTACAAGTACAGGCGTAGTATTTGAAGCTCTAACTAATCCCCATCCATTTTCAAATATAACTCTTACGCCATCTACATCTATAATATCTTTTATTGTTGGAAAATCTGCCGGTAAATTCTTTTGGTCGTTTAAAAGAGCTTTTATTTTATCCATAAGTTTAAATTTTTCATCTTCTGTTGTGTGTACTTTTATCTCTTCTGTACTATAAGTTTTAGGAAGTTTTGAAATCTCTTTATCAATATCCATCCCATTATATACTAATTCTAACAATCTGAATGTAGCATAAATCGCATCATCAAAACCAAAATATCTATCATTGAAGAAAATATGTCCAGAAACTTCTGCTGCAAAATCGGCATTTGTTTCTTGGATTTTTACTTTTAAATTACTATGACCTGTTTTATACATTATAGCTTTTCCACCATTTGCATTAATCGTATCATACATAACTTGTGTACATTTTACTTCACCAATTACAGTTGGTTTATCCATGGTAGAAGCAAACAGTATCGCCATAATATCACCTTTGACATTATTGTTTTTAGTTAAAAATGCGATTCTATCCGCATCTCCATCATAGGCAAAACCATATTCATAATCACCTTTTGTCCTCGTACCTGCGGAATTACATAAAGCTTTTTTAATTTCTTTTAGATTTTTTTCTTCGCTTGGGTCTGGATGATGATTTGGGAAAGTTCCATCCGGCTGGCAAAATAAACCATCATAGTTTAACTCTAATTTATCTAAAATCTCTGTTAAAACAGTATCCGCAACTCCGTTTCCACAATCAATCATAAATTTGGGTTTCATACCTTTTAAATGATCAAATTCTTTTACCATCCAGTCAATATATAAAGATTTTACATCAATTTTAGTGTAGCTTTCATCATTTTCTATTTTTAAATCGGCGTTTGCAATAATAGTATCACCTAATTTATAAATATCATCTGCAAAAAATGGTTTATGATTTATGGTCATTTTGAAACCATTGTATTCACTTGGATTATGACTACCTGTTATCATAATAGAAGCATCAGGCTTTATACCGTTAAATTCTTGGAAAGTTGCAAAATAATTCACACCAGTAGCAACCATACCCATTCCAAGAACTTCACAATCAGCCTTTTTTAATCCACTTGTCAAGTATCCAAAAAGTTTAGGAGAATGTGTTCTAGCATCATATCCTACTGCTACATTGGCATTTTTACCAGCAAGTTTAATAACTTCTAATCCAAAATAGTAACCTAAAAGTTTAATACTTTGTTCATTTAGTTCCTGAGGGACTATGCCTCTTATATCGTACTCTCTAAAAATTGATTTATTTATCATGCTCTTGTTTGTCCATTACCATAAATTTTAAATTTATAAGTAGTAAGTTCATTTATCCCCATTGGTCCTCTTGCGTGAAGTTTATTTGTACTAATTCCAACTTCAGCACCAAATCCAAATTCTCCGCCATCTGTAAATTGTGTACTCGCATTTAGATATACACAAGCCGAATCAATATTATTTAAAAATTCTTCTGCATTTGTATAGTTTTCTGTGATAATTGCATCACTGTGTCCTGAACCGTATATAGAGATGTGTTTAATTGCTTCATTTACATCTTTTACAATTTTAATTGATAAGATATTATCTAAATATTCAGTATCAAAATCTTCAGTAGTTGCAAGTGTTACATCGATTATTTTTTGAGTATTCTCACAACCTCTAAGTTCTGTATCAAATTTTGCAAACTCATTTTGAAGCAATGGTAAAATTTCTACTGCGATATTTTCATGTACCAGCATAGTTTCCATAGCACCACAAATACCAACTCTTCTACACTTTGCATTTAAACATACATCTAAAGCTTTTTGAATATTTGCATCTTCATCAATATATGTATGACAAAGTCCCTTATCATGTTTTACTACGGGAACGGTTGCATTTTTACTTACAAATGAAATCAGTGCTTCACCACCTCTTGGGATGATTAAATCAACAAACTTATCTTGTTTTATTAAATTTGCCACACCCTCTCTTGAGCTGTCCGGTAAAAGTGAAATAGCACTTGTAGGTAAATCATTTGAAGCTAACACATTTTGTAATATTTTAGCAATTGCCTGATTTGAAAATTCAGCTTCTTTTCCACCTTTTAAAATACAGATATTACCACTTTTAAAACAAAGTGCCGCTGTATCACTTGTAACATTTGGACGACTTTCATAAATGATACCAATCACACCAATTGGTACAGAAGTTTTTTGGATATTCATACCATTTTCAACAACCCAGCCATCTAGCGTTCGTCCTATTGGTTCTTTTAAAGAAGCTATTTCTTTAATAGCTGTTGCCATTCCTTGTACTCTTTGTTCATTTAATAAAAGTCTATCCATTAAAGCTGAACTTAGATTATTTATCTCTCCAGCTTTCATATCTTTTGTATTTTCTTCTATAATAAAGTTTTGATTTGATATTAAAGCATCTGCCATATCTTTTAAAACTTTATTTTTAACTGCACCACTTAAAGTAGCAATAACGCCACTTGCATTTTTTGCGTCTTCTAAAAATTTTTGCATTTTTATTTATTCCTTTAACAAAATATATTTATAAATATTGAATATTATACCTATAATATCCATAAAAAAAGGGAGGTAAATAAATACCTCCCTTTTTAATATCAGAATATAGTTCTATACTCCCGCCATCTCCATAAGTTTAGCTTGATGGTCAGCAATTAAAGGATCAATGATTTCATCTAAAAGACCATCGTTCATAATAGCATCAAGTCGGTACAATGTTAAGTTGATTCTATGGTCAGAGATTCGCCCTTGCGGGTAATTATAAGTTCTAATTCTAGCACTTCTGTCACCACTTCCAACTTGGGCTTTTCTATCAGCTCCCTCTTTTTCCATTCTTTCTTGTTCTTGCAGGTCATAAAGTCTGGCCTTTAAAACTTTCATAGCTTTGTCTCTATTTTTATGTTGAGATTTTTGATCTTGATTTGTTACAACTAGTCCTGTTGGAAGGTGTGTAATTCGTATAGCACTATCAGTAGTATTTACAGATTGTCCTCCACATCCAGATGCTCTCATTGTATCTATCTTTAAATCTTCCGCTTTAATCTCAATTTCAACATCATCAACTTCAGGGATAATAGCAACGGTAATTGCAGAAGTGTGAACTCTACCTTGTGTTTCAGTTGCAGGTACTCTTTGTACCCTGTGAACTCCAGATTCAAATTTCATCTTACTATAAACAGATTCACCTTTTACAAGAAATACCATCTCCTTATATCCACCGGCTTCAGATTCACTTGAGTTCATAATCTCAGTTTTCCAACCTTGATTTTCAGCATATTTTATATATGTCCTAAACAGATCAGCTACAAATAAACCAGCTTCGTCTCCACCGGCTCCTGCTCGAAGTTCTACATAGATATTTTTATTATCATTTGGATCTGTTGGAAGTAAAAGAATCTTTATCTCATCTTCTAGTTCAGGTTTTCTTTTTTCTAACTCTTTTAATTCTTCTTTTGCTAATTCACCTAATTCTTCATCACCTAAAAGCATCTTATTTTCTTCAATATCTTCTATAATTTGATTATATTCATGTGCAGCTTCAACAACTTTTTTAATTCCTGATTGTTCTCGTGAAAGCTCAGTAATTTTTTTAATATCTTTTAAAGTGTCTGGAAGTATTAATAAATCATTTATTTCATTAAATCTATCAATAAATTTTTGTAGTTTGTTTTGTAACATTGAAGTACCTAATTAGTTAATTTGGTGAATGAAAAGTGACCACCTTTAATAAAGTGGTCAAAAAAAGTTATATTGCGTTTACTTTAATTTGTAATCTACTAACTTTTCTAGCAGCATTTTCTTTTTTAAGAATTTTTTTACTTACACAGTGGTGTAAATATTTATTTGCTGTTTTCATTGCTGTTGCTGCTGCTTCTTTATCAGATGCTTCTACTGCTTCTATTACTGCTTTGGTAATATTTTTAATTCTAGTTTTATAGAATCTGTTTCTCTCTGTTCTAACGATTGTTTGTCTTGCTCTTTTTGCAGCTTGTTTATGATTTGCCATAGCTGTTTAATCCTTGTTCATAAAATTTAAGTCTGCAATAATACTTAAATATATCTTAATATTAGCTTTGGGCAAGTCTATAATTTTTAAGTATATATTAGATAAAATCACATTATATATCACAAACTAAATGAAAGAAGTTTAAATGAAGCTATTTGGAACAGATGGAGTAAGAGGGAAAGCGGGAATTTTTCTTGACGCGATAACCGCATTAAAATTAGCACAAGCTGCTGGAATTTATTTTAAAAAATATTCAAAAACAAAAAGAATATTATTGGGTAAAGATACCAGAAGAAGCGGTTACATGATAGAAAATGCCCTTGTAAGCGGATTTACATCTGTTGGTTTTGATGTGATACAAATAGGTCCTATGCCAACACCTGCTATTGCATATTTAACTGAATCTATGAGATGTGACGCAGGGATAATGCTAAGTGCTTCACATAACTCTTTTGAAGATAATGGTGTTAAATTTTTTGATGCTCATGGAAATAAATTTAGTACAAATATCGAAAAAGAGATTGAAGATATATTTTATGATGATAAATTATTACAAAAATTTCAATGTACTGATAAGAATATAGGAAAGGCAAAAAGGATTAATGATGTAATCGGTCGATATATTGTATCTATTAAAAGCTCATTTCCAAAAGATTTAACATTAAATAATATGCGAATTGTTTTAGATTGTGCCAATGGTGCGGCATATAAAGTAGGCCCTACAATTTTAGAAGAATTAGGCGCTGATGTAATTACTGTAAATGATAAGCCTGATGGATTTAATATTAATGATGAATGCGGTGCTTTATATCCAAAAGCATTAGGTAAATTAGTAATTAATCATCGTGCTGATATTGGGATTGCCTTAGACGGTGATGCTGATAGACTTGTAGTGGTTGATGAAAATGGTGAAGTTATTGACGGTGATAAACTAATAGGTGCAATAGCAACTTATTTACAATCAAAAGATTTATTACAAGGTGACGGTTGTGTCGCAACTGTTATGAGTAATAAAGCTTTAGAAGATTATTTAGAAAAAAATGGAATTAAACTTTACAGAGCAAATGTCGGCGATAAATATGTTCTTGAAATCATGAGAGAACAAAAGATCAATTTTGGCGGAGAACAAAGTGGACATATTATCTTTAGTGATGTTGCTAAAACCGGAGATGGATTGGCCTCCGCACTTCAAGTTATTGCTATGATTATTAGCAGTGGAAAGAAAGCTAGTGAAATATTAAATCCTTTTGAACTTTATCCTCAAATTCTTAAAAACTTAATTGTTGAAGAAAAAGTTCCATTAGAACAAATTAAAGGATTAGAAGAATTACTTCAAGAATTTAGAGAACTGGGGCTTCGAGACTTAATAAGATACTCCGGAACTGAAAACAAAATTAGACTTTTACTTGAGGGAAAAGAGCAGAAACTAGTAGAAGACAGCATGTCAAAATTAGTAGATTTTATTAAAAAGAATTTATGCTAAGAAAACTGTTTATATTTAGTTCAATTTTTATTGTACTTTTTATTATTGACCAATATATAAAATTTATTTTTGTAGAAGGCTGGGTTAAGCACTGGGACTGTATCTCTTTAGTCCTTGCATATAATTATGGTGTGGCATTTTCTATGTTTGAATTTTTGCAGGAATATTTAAAATATATTCAAATAGTTCTAATGCTAAGCGGGCTTATATACTTAGCCTTTAATAAAGATGTTTTTAAAATTTATTATTTGCCCGTTGCCTTACTCCTTGCAGGAGGGGTTAGTAATATTTATGATAGATTTATCCATGGCGGTGTAGTTGATTATGTTTACTGGCACTGTGGATTTGATTTTGCTATATTTAATTTAGCAGATGTATTAATAGATATTGCTGTAGTTTGGATAGTGATTTTAAATTATCAAGCTTCAGCAGATGAGAAGTCTAAAGATTAATCTTTAGACTTCTTTTTAAATATTGATCTTGGTAACCATACTATTAAATAAACAATTAAACTAAATACAAATGGATGGAGTGTTCCAGGTACTCCAAATGCACCGCCATGCGGTAAATTAATTAAGTGGTCTATTGGATGGTCTATCCACTGTTTGAAGTGCATTCCTATTGCTAAAAATAAAAATATACCAATATAAACTAATAGTTCTTTTTTCATAAATTTAATCCTAATTTAAAATTTTTGGTATTATATATTAAAGTCAATAAAAAAGCCCTAAACCAAAAGGCTTAGGGCTTTTTAAAAAGTTAATCTTAAGAGTTATAAGATTATGCTTTTCCTGCTAACATACCATAAACTGTCATTGGTTTAAGCAAGTAGAATTTTAATAACCACCAAATGTATCTTTCTTTTGTAGGGTCAAGAAGAGATGTCATTGCAGCATTTGAACCGTCACCTGTTTTCTTAGATGCCCAGTTAAACTCAGCTAACATAACAGTACCGATACTTGTAATAAGTGGACATACTGTATATCCTGCATATTTAATATTAGTTGATGGGATACTTCCAGATTCCATCATAGAAATAACATTGTTTACTACAACTTTATATTGTTTTCTTGCAGACCCACCAGTTTTACCCATAGGAACAGCAGCAATATCACCTAGTGCAAAAACATTTTTATATCTAGCGTGTTGTAATGTTTCTTTATTAACAGGTACCCAACCTTTTTTAGAACCAACTTTAGATTTACCAATCTCATCCGGAGCTTTCATTGGAGGAGTAATATGTAAGAAATCAAAATCAGCTTCAACTCTTTCATGTTTAGTAATCATTTCATACTCTTCTAAATCTTCATCATAATTACCTTTAACTTTTGAATGATGATCAAAGATTGCTTTACCATCTTTAACTTCAACTAAGTTATGCTTGTAAGAATAATTCATATTTCTAGCTTCAAATTGTTTTACAATTGCTTTATGGTAATTTTTAATACCGAACATTCCACCACCGTTTGGATAGAAATGTAAATCAGCGTTTGCTCTAGCGCTTCCACCAGCTTCTTCTAATCTAGAGTTCATAAGATACATGATTTTCTTTGGAGCACCACCACATTTAATTGGTGTATTTGGATGTGTAAATACACCTTTAACATTTTTACCACTTTTAGCAGCAGCGATAAATTTTTTCATATTTGTCCATGTTGCAGCAGAACCATCAGCAGTATAAATTGAAGATGCACCAACAGAATCAAGAACTCTAACTAATTTAGAGTTATTTCCTGAAGAATAAGCTTCACCAGCTTCTTCTAAACCTTTAATTGCAGCATAGTTAAGTTTTACACCAGCAGCAATAATCATATAATCATAAGATACTTTAGTACCTTTGTCAGTTGTAACTGTATTGTTGTCTGGATCAAATTCTACAGCTTTTTCTTTAATAATTTTTGTTCCGCTTGGTACAAAATCATCTCTTTTATAAGCTATATCACTTTTTTCCCAAAGACCAGCACCAATTAAAGTTTGACCTGGTTGGTATGAACAAGAAAGTGCTTCTGGTTCAATTACAGTAATATCAGGATTTGATAAACTATTTGTAAGTCTAGCAGCTGTTGACATACCAGCTAAACCACCACCAATAATTACGATCTTCCCTTTAGCACTGCTAGCTTCTAAAGAAGTTGCAGCTTCAGCTTCAGTTCCACCTACCATAAATGCAGCACCACCAAGACCCATTACCTTCATTGCATCTCTTCTAGAAATACCTTGCTCTTTTAAGATACTATCTAATTGTTCTAAATCTCTCTTAAGATTTCTATTTTCCATATTGTTTCCTTTATGTTGTTTTTGTTTAAAATAACTGATGGTAGATTATCACAAAAAAAATAATAGTTAACTTAAACTGAACAGTGGTCAGCTAATATGAATAATTAGTATTTCTTATAAATAGTTAGGGCTTTTTTATATTCTTCTTTTGTATTGATATTGATAAATTGAGAAGAGTCTTCGAAATTTATATAATTTGTCTTTGAATTTTTAATTAAATAATTTATTTTATGTATGTTATCTATTAGGTATGTATTGATTTTATTTAGTAAGTCTTTAGAAAATATACCGCAAAGATTATGTATCTTATCTTTATCTGCAGCAATTGTTATATCATAATTATTTGAGTTTTTAACAAGTGTATTTATAGTTTCTTGTTTTACAAGTGGAATATCTACAGTTATAATAAATACTTTATTGTTAAATTTTTTCAATATAGATTGTAATGCAACCATTGGAGAAGAAATATCTTCATTATCTAAAATAAGATTTGCTGTAAAATCAAACTTATCGGTCTTGGAAGAGATATAGACTTTTGAGAATACTTGAGAAAGTTTATTATACTGATACTCAATCAATGTTGGATATTTACCAAAGGGAAGAAAAGATTTGTCTTCCCCCATTCGGCTGCTTTTACCCCCTGCTAAAATTACACAAGGGATATCTATCATTTTATATTATAATGAAGCTGGGTCTGTGATATACCCGCTGATTCCAGAAGCTGCTGCAACTGCACTGTTTGAAAGATATACTTTAGAAGTTCTACTTCCCATTCTTCCAACAAAGTTTCTATTAGTTGTGGAGATACAAACTTCATTGTCGCCAAGTATTCCCATATATCCACCCAAACATGCACCGCATGTTGGATTTGAAACCACTGCACCTGCATCAACCAAGATATCTATATATCCAAGATGGTTGGCTTCTCTTAAAATCTTTTGTGTTCCGGGAGTTACAATCATTCTAACATGGCTGGCTAATTTTTTACCATTCAAAATTTCAGATGCAACTTTTAAATCACTTAGTCTTCCATTTGTACAACTTCCAACAAATACTTGATCTATTTTGATATGGTCTTTTACCGCTTGACTTAAAGGATGACCATTTTCAGGTAAAAAAGGATATGCAATAACCGGCTCAAGATTAGCTACATCTATTTCAAGTACTTCACAATAAGTTGCATCTTCATCACTATAATGCTCTTTAGGTGTATCTCTTAAATCTTTATCAGCTAAAAATTCTCTAGTAATATCATCAACTGCTACAATCCCAGACTTTGCACCGGCTTCAATAGCCATATTACATAATGCAAATCTATCATCCATTGTCAAGTATTGAATTGTATCGCCGGTAAACTCTAAAGTTTTATATAAAGCCCCGTCAACACCGATCATTCTGATAATCTCTAAAATCAAATCTTTCCCGGTCACAAACTTTTGAGGTTTACCGGTAAATACAACTTTAATAGACTCAGGTACTTTAAACCAATTTCCACCGGTAATCATAGCAAATGCCAAATCTGTACTTCCCATACCGGTACTAAAAGCTCCTAATGCACCGTGAGTACAAGTATGACTATCAGCACCAATTATCACATCACCGGGTATAACCAAACCTTTTTCAGGTAAAAGTGCATGTTCAATACCCATATCTTTTTCATCAAAAAAGTTTTTAAGGTTGTGCTTTGCTGCAAAATCTCTTGAAATTCTAGCTTGATTTGCTGAAGCAATATCTTTAGCAGGGATGAAGTGGTCAAGAACTATACTGAATCCATCAGGATTGGCAAGTTTTTCAACTCCGCTTTCCTCAAATGCTTTAATTGAAATTGGAGTTGTAATATCGTTTCCAATCACCATATCAATTGAACTTCTTATAATCTCTCCGGCATATACTTCTTTGCCTACATGTTCACTAAATATTTTTTCTGTTATTGTTTGTGCCATTATTTTCTCTTATCTGATTTATTTTATATTTTTTTGATTTTATCTAATATTTGCTAAAGATATGTTTTCTCATACCATTTACTAAAAAGCCAGAGGGCATAAAGGTGTTGTTTAAATTTATTATTACTGGCTGACTCATAAATAAATTTTATATATTTCTCATTAAAAAAATCTGTTTGATTATTTACTTTAATAATAGTATTTAAAATATCATCTTTAAACTCTTCAAAAAGCCACTCATTATAAGGAGAATTAAAACCTTTTTTTTGTCTTTGGATAATCTCTTGGGGAATATATTTTGATGCAACTTTTTTAAGCAAATATTTATTGGTATTTCCAAGTTTTAAATTACTGTCAATACTAAAGGCAGTATCAACTAATCTAAAATCTAGAAATGGATTCCTGGTTTCTATAGAATTTGCCATACTCATTTTATCTACTTTGCTTAAAAGTGCCTCCCCCAGCCAAATTTTGGTATCAATATAGCTCATCCAATCAACTGGATTTTTTTTTGGTTTTTCGGTTTTAAAATTTGGAGTTTTTATAAATAGCTTTTTTCTTTGAGTTGGTGTAAATATCTCCCCAAAGCTATTATAAATATTTTCATCTTTTATAACTCTTTTTAGATATTCACTCTCTTTGGTTTGAGTTGACAAAGCTCCTATAATTTCATCTAAAAAATCATGTTGGCTGAGGGACAAACTTTCTTTAAATTGATAATATTTTAAAAACTTGGCATAATTATCATAACCTAAAAAAAGCTCATCACTACCTTCCCCGCTTAAAACGGTTTTAATTCCAGTTTGGTTAATTTTTTTAGTTAATAAATATAAAGGGATGGCGGCCGGATCTGCGTGTGGTTCTTCAAGATTTTCTAAAACATCGTCTAAAGAATCTATAAACTCGCATTTATTTATAATTAAAGGATGGTGGTCACTGTTAATATGATCGGCTAAAGTTTTAGCATAATTCAATTCACTGTATTGTTTATGAGTTTCATATCCAATACTAAAAGTTTTAAGCTGTTTACTGCTAATTTTACTACAAATAGCTGAAATCAAACTACTGTCAATTCCACCGCTTAATAAACTTCCAACTTCAACATCGCTGACTAGTCTTTTTTCAATAGAAGAGATTAAAATCTCTTCTATATTTTTTAAAGCAGTCGGTTCATCGTGTATCTTTTTATCGGTATTGATTTTATAATATTTCTTGGTAGTTAATTGTCCTTTTTCAAAAACTAAAAAAGTAGCGGCATCCAGTTTTAAAATATCTGTATAAAAAGTATTTGGAGCCAAAGGTACAAAATATTGTAAATATTGACTTAACGCAACTTTATTAATCTTTGGTGTAAATCCCAAAATTTTAATAATAGGTTTTATTGTACTTGCAAAAATAAATTTATCATTTTTATTGTAGTAATAAAATGGTTTTTTACCATATCTGTCTCTTGCGCAAAAAAACCTATCTTTTTTAATATCATAAATACAAAAACCAAAAGCTCCATTTAAAAGATTTAAAAAATCAGTTTCATATTTTTGATAAAGTCGAATTAAAACTTCAGTATCACTGGAAGTTTCACACTCTAAATTTTCATTTTTGATTAGTTCTTTATAATTGTATATTTCGCCATTAAAAACTATTAAAATATCATCAAAAAGCATTGGTTGATTGGCTTCATCATTTAAGTCAATTATACTAAGACGAGAATGTCCGAAAAAATTATTTTTGATTTGTTTTATATCACAAAAATCAGGTCCGCGATTGGACATAAGTTTGGTTATATACTTAAAATCACATTTTGGATTAAAAGAAGTACCTACAATTCCACACATAAGATTTAATAATTTGAGTTAGAAATTATAAAGATCAGGTTTAGCTAACGGTGGTGCGAAATAATAACCTTGTGAATAAGTAGCACCAAGTTTTTTTGTGATTTTAAAAATCTCTTCACTTTCTACATATTCAGCAATTGTTCTAAGATTTAAACTTTTTGCAAATTCCATAATAGTTTTTACCACTTGATAACTATTTTCATCAGTTGCTACATGCTTGATTAAAGATGCATCTATTTTTAAATAATCAACATTCATTTTTAGTAAGTGTTCAAAGTTTGAATAACCACTTCCAAAGTCATCAATGGCTACTTTACAACCAAGAGCTTTAACTTCATCAATGAAGTATTGTAAAACATCATAGCTTTTAATACCTTCATCTTCAAGAATCTCCCAAACTACTTTATGGGCTATACCATATGTTTTAAATTTTGTTTTAATAAAATCAAGAAAGTTTTCATCTTCGATATCTTCGTAAGATACATTTATAGAAAATTCAAATGGTAAGTTTTCAAATTCTTTAAAAGATTTTTCAATTACAATTTTTGTAATTTGTGAATATTGATTTGATTTTTTAGAAACTTCTAAAAAGAAAAATGGAGATATCACTTTGTCGTCATCTATCATTCTTACCAAACATTCATATTTATCAACTTTTAGTGTTTGATTATTTACTAAAGGTTGATAATATACAATAATATCATCTTTCTCTATAGCATGTTTAACTTTTTTTGTCCAAATCATATTGTTTTTGTATTCTTGTAAATTATCAAGTTCATCGTAAAAAACCAAATAATCTTTATGATCTTTTTTAGCTGCTTGAAGTGCAAGATCAGCTGTAACTAATTTATTATTTTTAGCAGAAAATGTTATCCCTGCTGTTATACGAACATCAATTTCATGTTGACCCTCTACAAATACCTTATTTTGAATTATATTAACAATATTAATAATAATTTCTTTAAATTCATTGTTGGTTAAACTTGTATTTGCCAGACAGTATGTATCCGCTGAAAACTTATATAACAAAACTTTTGTTTGATATTGTGTAATCGTATCATTAATTAAAGATGCGATACCTTTTAAGATATTATCCCCGATTTTATGCCCAAAAAAATCATTTATCTCTTTAAATGAATTTAAATCTAAAATCGCTAAAGATGTAATACCAAGTTGCTCATCTCTTACATCTTTTATAAGTTTTGTTCTATTTGGGAATTTTGTCAAATTATCTATATAAAGAAGTTGTTCTATATTAGCTTCATGTGCTAATTCTTTATTATATAATGTATAACAAAATTTAATTTTATTAAAGGCTATTTTAATATTTGATTTTATATCTATAAAATCGTATATTAAGTCTGCTTCGTCAAAAGATATATCATGATGATTACCTATGGCTAATATTGGTATATGTTGATTAAGTGATTGTGATGATATTAAAATTTTGTTAAGTTCTTTAATTGATATGTCTTTAGGATTTACGATAATAATATGTATAGATTTAGTGCTAAGAAGTGAACTAATAGATTTTGGGTTTGTTGCAGAGAATATCTCTTTTGGTTCTATTTTAGTTAGTGCATCTCTAAATTGAGTTAAGTTTTCACTTTTATTAATTATTAACATATTATAAATCATGGGTGGATTATACATTATTTTAAGTTAATTGTAAATTTTACTTAAAATTAAAATTAAGATGAATAATTTCCAAATCAAAGTATAAAATCAATAAGAACAATATAGTTGATATGAAAACTACGGCTGTTACATCAAGCGGTTTACAATCATAAAGTGCTGATATATTTACATTATTAACTGCAAGCGGCACTATAAGGGATACCATTAAAATAGATGCAATATAATTGTCAAGTCCGGAAACTAATATAATACCTAATCCAATAAGCGGTAAAATAATAAGTTTAACCAAAGTCACACTTGCACTTAATTTATAATTGTGTGATTTAATTTTAGCCCGACTTAAATAGACACCAAAGATAATTAATTGTAAAACAATAGTAGCGTAAGCACCCATTTGTAAAACTTTATCTATTTGTGTATTTATTGGGAATTCCAGATAATTATAAATCAAAGCTAAAATAGCAAACCAAAGTATTGGTATTTTTATCATAGAATTGATGGATTGTTTAAAATTAAATTTATCTTTTGCATAAAAATATATCCCAATAGTATATATAAAAAATATATTGGCTATATTTATGATACTTGTATAAGGAACACTATCTTCCCCAAACAACGCAATTCCGAGCGGTATCCCCAAATTACCGGTATTCCCAATAAGCGAAGCAACTATAAAAATTGATTGTTCTTTTGAATCTTTAAATAACTTTTTTGAAACTAAGATTAAAAAGATTAAAGTGACGGTTATAATTATGAAGTATAAAACAGGTGTAAAAATCAGTTTATAATCAATAGGAGCTCTGGTTAAACCCCAAAATGTAAGCATAGGCTGTAGAAAATATATGGATAAAAGTATTAAAGTCTTTTCATTTATATCATCTTCAAATGTCTTTTTGGCCATAAAACCAATAAGGATAAAAAAGTATATTGATAAAATAGATATTAAAGCTTCTATAATTGGTCCTTAAAAACCGAGTTTTTTATTTGGCATGGTACCAAAAAACAGCAAACTTTTCAATTAGCTGCTTTTAAAAATTACTTTATTTTGTAACCGCTTCCATAAGTGTTTTCAATGAAAAATTTATCATTTTGTAGTTGTTTTTGTATTTTCTTTTTAAATCTGGATATTAACTGCACTATATTATTTCCAATTGAATCGTTATTGTTAGTGCAAATTTCCAATAATATTTCGTTTACAGTTAAGAATTTTGATCTATTTGTTAATAATAGTTTTATTAGAAGTATTTCATTTTTAGTAAGAGCAATTTGATTATTTTCATAAAAAAGTTCATAAGAATCTTTATCCCAAATAAAACCATCTGCTAGTTGTATTTTACAATTTTCAATATCAATTTCTTTGATTACTTTAAATATTATCTCTTTTAACTCTTGAATTTTGAAAGGTTTTATAATATATGAACTAACTTTTAAATTTATAGCTTTTAAAAGTTTATCTTTATCACTATGTGCTGTTAAAAATATTATAGGTGTATTCTTATTAGATTCTCTTATTTTTGAAGCAACTTCCAAGCCGTTTAATTTTGGTATATTGATATCAAGTAAAATAATATCAGGGTGATAATCATTATAAGAATTCAGTGCCATTTCTCCATTTGTTGCAGTATAAACTTTATAAAAATATCTTTTTAGAAGATATGTTATATCTTCTAATGCTTCGATATCATCTTCTACACATAATAATGTCAATTTATTCATATTAGTTTACCTCGTTTAGTTTAATTGTAAAAGTTGCACCGTCTTTATTTGATATTACTTGAAGTTCGCCGCTCATACTGTCTTCAATAACTAATTTTGCCATATACAACCCAAGCCCTGTACCCTCATTTTTAAATTTTGTGGTAAAATACGGGTCAAAGATTTTATCATTATTTTCCTCTTCTATCCCCCCGCCATTATCAATAATATCTATTTTTAAACCATCATCATACTTCTCAAGTAAAATTTCTATTTTTCTATTTTCTATTTTTTTAATTTCAAAATTATCCAAAGCATTATTTAAAATTATAAGTATCACTTGTAATAATTCACTCTCATAAGTTTTAAGCTCAATATCTTTTTTAGCTAATATAGTTAAATCAACATTTTCCAATCTACTTTCTAAAAGTCCAATAGCTTTGTTGATAACCTTTAAAATATTAAATTTTACCATCTGTTTATCCGGACGGAAAAAGTTAGCAAAGTCCTCAATAGTATCTGACATATATGTCAAATTCTTTTGTGCATTATTGATTTTATTTTCTATCATTTGTTTATCTAAGACAGGCTCTTTTACCACATCCTCAATCACGGCTAAACTTAAGCTTATTCTATTTAACGGCTGTCTCCACTGGTGAGCGATATTTCCTATCATTTCACCCATACTTGCCAGTTTTGATTGTCTGAAAATTGTTTTATCTTTTATTCTATTTTTTTCAACCTCTTCTTTTATTCTTACTTCAAGATTTTTATTTAAATTTCCTATCTCTTTTTTTAATTTATTTTGTCTAATTAAAAAGAAAATCATAATAAATAATGCAAGAAGAAATCCAATAGATGTTTGCCAAACTAAAGTATAATCAATCCCTTTTTCATACTTGATAGCTATATATTTATTAAATATACTTTGTTTTGTATCGTAAGATATATTTTGAATAACTTTCTGGAAAATATCTAGTAATATTAAATCATCACTTCTAACAGCAACGCCTAGCTCCCACCTTTCATCAAATTTACCGGCAATTTTTAATTCACCTATAAAGTTTTTCTGAAAGTTATATCCAATATCTGCAATACTGCCTATAAAACCAAACAATTTACCATCTGCTATTTTTTGCAACCCGTCATTTGTGTTTTTAACATTAATTATATTTAAGTTTGGATATTTATTTTTTAATATTTCTATATAAGCATATCCCTGAACTATTCCAATTTTTTTATTTTTTAATTGTTTGAAATCATCTATAAACGGAACATAATTTTTAGTTGCCAGAACCAAAGGAACGCTTAAATATGGTGTTGTAAAATTCATATACTGTTTTCTCATTGGAGTTTCCATAGCCAGAGATAAGATGTCACATTTTTTACTTCTTGCAAATTCCAAAGATTCGCTCCAGCTTTTAGTTTTGATGACTCTTATTGGTATATTTAACTGTTTTTCAAATATATTAAAATAATCACGACTCAACCCTATATGATTGTTGTGTTTATCAAACTTTTCAAAAGGCATCCAGTCTGGGTCTATACACATTGTGATTTGTTGTTTTTCTTTTAAATATTGTATTTGTTTAGATGTTAAATTAAAATTATCAGGTTTGCCTCTGTTTTTATCTTCATAAATGAAGTCCTTTAGATTTGTTATTTCTTTTGTAGTTCCCATTAAATTATAAATACCTAGTATCTTGATAATTTTATCATGTTCAATCTTACCAATTGTATTAGTTTTGTAGTATGCTAATTTTCTAAGTTCTTTTGCTTCGTAAATCAAAGCCTCTTTAGATATATTTTGAGTATTGTATTTTTTTAAAATTAACTCTATGGTCTCTTCAATATTATCAAATGCATATCCCCATCCTTCTAGAGATGCATTTTTAAAATCACTCACCCTTTTTGGATTGTTTTTTAATTCATAATTACTTGTAAATAAGATATCACTGTAAAAATTAAAACCATAATCATTAGGATCAAATATCACAGGTTCATAACCTGATTCTTTTAATTCAAATGGCTGATTTGAAATATAGGCAGTTAAAAGGTCAGCTTTACCATTTGTTAAATCTTTTACATTAAAGGAATGTTTTATGACATTCATATCCAATAAACTCAAATTTTGTGATTTCAACATTGCATTTATAGCAGCATCATTACTAGAATCACTTACAGTCATAATAGTTTTATCTTTAAAATCTTTAATAGATTTTATACCTGATTTTTTAGTTGCAAGAATAACCAAAGGGGAGGATTGATAAATAGCAGCAAGTAAAATTATATCTCTACCTTTTGCTTTATCAATTATAATAGATGGTCTTCCCACTCCATAAGTGGAGTCCCCTTTTTCAACTGCCAAAGCAATATTCAAACCATATTGATACTCTTTTATTTCTAAATCAATACCAACATTTTTGTAGTAACCTTTCTCTTTTGCTATATAATATCCGGCAAATTGAAAAGCATGTTTCCATTGAAGTTGTAAAGATACTCTTTTTATTGTATTATCGTTAGAAAATGCACTATTGATTAATAAGATTGTTAATAAAAGAACTTTTTTTATCATATTTATTTATTATTTCCCATAGGGATAGTTATAATAAACCAGGCTCCCCTGAAGTTTTCTTTGTTGTACTTATAACTTACATTGTCAGCTTCAATAGTTCCATTCATACCATCTATAATTAATTTATAAGTCATATGCAGTCCTAATCCTGTTCCTTGTGATTGATGTTTTG